>NZ_JBEYHH010000011.1:0-213042 GCF_040635175.1 Streptomyces sp. NPDC006997 | reverse complement strand
GGCCCCCCGTCTTTCCGGGCCGTCCGCGCGCTTCTCACCCGTGCTGGAGCGGCCCGGGGTCAAGGGTCGGCCGCAGGCCGATCGGCGTAGCCGACGCGGAGCGACAGCGGAGCGCCCTTGAGGCCGGGGCGTGGAAGCACGACCCTGGCAAAGAAGCGGGCGGCCCCTACCTGAGCCCGTGGCAACCGACGCCCGGAGTCGGGGGGAGGGCGGGAGGAGGGGGGAGGCGCTCTGACTCGCAGAGAACGAAGAGGGCCGCGGCTCCTCCGGGCGGTGAGGAGTCGCGGCCCTGCTCAGGGGGTGGTGGGCGTCAGTAGGACGAGCCGCCCGCGCCCAGGGAACCCGTGGGGTGCCAGACCGTCTTGGTCTCCAGGAACGCCGTCATGCGGTCGGTGCCGGGCGTCTGGGCGTAATCCACAGGCTGTGGACGCAGGACGCGCTTCAGGTTGTCCGCCGCCGCGATCTCCAGTTCCTTCGCCAGGTCGGCGTCCGCGCCCGCGAGGTCGATCGCGTTGACGTCCTGGTGGGAGGCGAGCGGCGTCGCGATTTCCGCCGTACGGCCCGAGAGGACGTTGACCACGCCGCCGGGGACGTCGGAGGTGGCCAGCACCTCGGCGAGGGAGAGGGCGGGGAGGGGGCGCTGCTCGGAGGCCACGACGACCGCCGTGTTGCCCGTGGCGAGCACCGGGGCCAGGACGCTCACCAGGCCCAGGAAGGAGGAGTCCTGGGGGGCCACTACCGCGACCACGCCCGTTGGTTCGGGGGTGGAGAGGTTGAAGTACGGGCCCGCCACCGGGTTTCCGCCGCCAACGATCTGGGCGATCTTGTCCGTCCAGCCCGCGTACCAGACCCAGCGGTCGATCGTCGCGTCCACGACCGCCGCCGCCTTGGACTTGGACAGGCCCTCCGCGTCGGCCACCTCGCGCGTGAACTGGTCGCGGCGGCCCTCCAGCATCTCCGCGACGCGGTAGAGGACCTGCCCGCGGTTGTACGCCGTCGCGCCGGACCAGCCGCCGAACGCCTTGCGGGCCGCGACCACCGCGTCCCGGGCGTCCTTGCGGGACGACCAGGGAGCGTTGGCCAGCCAGTTGTTCTTCGGGTCCGTCACCTCGTACACCCGGCCGCTCTCGGAACGCGGGAACTTCCCGCCGACGTACAGCTTGTAGGTCTTGAAGACGGAGAGTCGGGTCACGTCAGACATCGAGGTACGCCTCCAGGCCGTGGCGACCGCCTTCGCGGCCGAAGCCCGACTCCTTGTAGCCGCCGAACGGCGAGGTCGGGTCGAACTTGTTGAACGTGTTGGACCAGACGACACCCGCGCGGAGCTTGTTCGCGACCGCGAGGATGCGCGAGCCCTTCTCCGTCCAGATGCCCGCCGAGAGGCCGTAGGGGGTGTTGTTGGCCTTCGCCACGGCCTCGTCCGGAGTGCGGAAGGTGAGGACCGAGAGGACCGGGCCGAAGATCTCGTCTCGGGCGACCGTGTGCGCCTGGGTGACGTTCGTGAAGAGGGTCGGGGCGAACCAGTAGCCCGATGACGGCAGCTCGCAGGGCGGGGACCAGCGTTCCGCGCCCTCCGCCTCGCCCTGGTCGGCGAGGGCGGTGATGCGGGACAGCTGTTCGGCGGAGTTGATCGCGCCGATGTCCGTGTTCTTGTCCAGGGGGTCGCCCAGGCGGAGGGTCGACAGGCGCCGCTTGAGGGAGTCCAGCAGCTCGTCGTGGATCGACTCCTGGACCAGCAGGCGGCTGCCCGCGCAGCAGACCTGGCCCTGGTTGAAGAAGATGCCGTTGACGATGCCCTCCACCGCCTGGTCCAGCGGGGCGTCGTCGAAGACGATGTTGGCGCCCTTCCCGCCGAGTTCGAGCGTGAGCTTCTTGTTCGTTCCGGCTACCGCGCGCGCGATCCCCTTGCCGACGGCCGTCGAGCCGGTGAACGCGACCTTGTTGACGTCCGGGTGCGCGACCAGGGCGGCGCCCGTGCGGCCGTCGCCGGTCACGATGTTGACGACGCCCCTGGGCAGGCCCGCCTGGCGGCAGACGTCCGCGAAGAAGAGGGCGGAGAGCGGGGTCGTCTCGGCGGGCTTCAGGACGACCGTGTTGCCGGTCGCCAGCGCCGGGGCGATCTTCCACGCCAGCATCAGGAGGGGGAAGTTCCAGGGGATGACCTGGCCCGCCACGCCGAGGGGGCGGGGGGCCGGGCCGTAGCCCGCGTGGTCCAGCTTGTCCGCCCAGCCCGCGTAGTAGAAGAAGTGCGCGGCGACCAGGGGGAGGTCCGCGTCGCGGGTCTCCCTGATCGGCTTGCCGTTGTCCAGGGTTTCGAGGACGGCCAGTTCGCGGCTGCGCTCCTGGATGATCCGCGCGATGCGGAAGAGGTACTTCGCGCGCTCGGCGCCGGGGAGCGCCGACCACTTCTCGAACGCCTTGCGGGCCGCCTTCACCGCGCGGTCGACGTCCGCCTCGCCCGCCTGGGCGACCTCGGAGAGCACCTCCTCGGAGGCGGGGCTGACCGTCTTGAAGACCTTGCCGTCCGCCGCCTCGGCGAACTCGCCGTCGATGAACAGGCCGTACGACGGGGCGATGTCGACGATCGCGCGGGACTCGGGTGCGGGGGCGTATGCGAATGCCGATGCCATGGTGATCAGTCCACCGTCACGTAGTCGGGGCCGGAGTAGCGGCCGGTGGCCAGCTTCTGACGCTGCATCAGCAGGTCGTTCAGGAGCGAGGACGCGCCGAAGCGGAACCAGTGGTTGTCCAGCCAGTCCTCGCCCGCGGTCTCGTTGACCAGGACCAGGAACTTGACCGCGTCCTTGGTGGTGCGGATGCCGCCCGCCGGTTTCACGCCCACCTGGACGCCGGTCGCGGCGCGGAAGTCGCGGACCGCCTCCAGCATGAGCAGGGTGTTCGCCGGGGTCGCGTTCACCGCGACCTTGCCGGTCGAGGTCTTGATGAAGTCCGCCCCGGCCATCATGCCGAGCCAGCTGGCGCGGCGGATGTTGTCGTACGTCGACAGCTCGCCCGTCTCGAAGATGACCTTCAGGCGGGCGCTCGTGCCGCAGGCGTCCTTCACGGCGGTGATCTCGTCGTGGACCTTCATGTAGTCACCCGCGAGGAACGCGCCGCGGTCGATGACCATGTCGATCTCGTCGGCGCCCGCGGCGACGGCCTCGCGGACGTCCGCCAGCTTGACCGCGAGCGGGGCGCGGCCCGCCGGGAAGGCGGTGGCCACCGAGGCGACCTTGACCGTGGAGCCCGCTACGGCCTCCTTGGCGGTGGCCACCATGTCCGGGTAGACGCAGACCGCGGCGGTGGCGGGGGTCGTGCGGTCGGTCGGGTCGGGGTGGACCGCCTTGGCGCCGAGCGCCCGGACCTTGCCGGGGGTGTCCGCGCCTTCCAGCGTCGTCAGGTCGACCATGGAGATGGCCAGGTCGATGGCGTACGCCTTGGCGGTCGTCTTGATGGAGCGGGTGCCGAGCGAGGCCGCGCGCGCCTCCAGGCCGACCGGGTCGACGCCGGGCAGCCCGTGGAGGAAGCGGCGCAGCGTGCTGTGGGACGCGGTGACGTCCGCGAAGGCGGCGAGGGGGTTCGCCTCGGACTTCGGCTCGGGCGACGCCGCGGTGGCCGCTGGGGTGGGTGCAGAGGTGGGCATGGTCACCAGACGAGCATATCTACGCGCGTAGCGGCTGTACAGGGCGTGGGGGACGGTTCCTGGAGACGGAGGGCGCGGTGGGCGCGGTGGGGACGGTGGGTGGTCGGTGGTACCGGTGCGGGACGGGTGGTCGGGGCTACCGCTGCGGGGCGGTGTCAGTGGGGTCGGGCAGAATCGGGGGCATGAGCACCTCCGAGAACCAGTCATCCGGGCCGCGGCCCGAGCCGCCCCGTACCCGGGACCGGATCTACCGGTCGCCGTCCGCCCTGGTGGCCGGGGTGCTGCTGCTCGTGGTCATCGGGTGGCTGGGGGGCGACGCCGTGGTGACGGGGGAGGGGCGTACGCCCTGGCTGGCGCTGGCCGTGCTGCTGTTCCTGGTGCCGCTGGTGGTCGCGTTCACCCTGCGGCCCGCCGTGTTCGCGAACGAGGACCGGCTGCGGGTGCGGAATCCCTTCCGGGTGGTCGTGCTGCCGTGGGGGGAGGTCGTCTCGTTGCGGTCCGGGTACACCAACGAGGTCGTCGCGAAGTCGGGGGAGAAGTTCCAGCTGTGGTCCATTCCCGTGTCGCTGCGGGGGCGGAAGAAGGCCGCCCGGCAGCAGGCCCGGCGGGATGCCGCGGCGCGGGGGGAGGGGCGCAGACGGGGGCTGCCGTTCGGGGGCGGCTTCGGGGGGCTCGGGGGGATCGACGCGGGGGCGGCCGCGGATGCGGGGCCCTCTCGTGCCGAGACCGACCAGGTGATGGACGAGCTGCGGGAGATGCAGGCGGCTCGGGAGAAGGCGGTCGGGTCTCAGGGGGAGGTGTCCGTGCGGTGGGCTTACGAGGTGATGGGGCCCGCGGGGGCGGGGGCGGTGCTGTTGGGGGTGTTGTTGGTGGTGGGGTGACGCGGGGTGATGGGGGATGGGGGATCGCGGGGGTTTGGAAGTTGGTGAGGTGCCCCCGCGCCCCAGGGCGCGGGGGCGGCGGTTTCAGAGGCCCGCTGCTGCGGCCAGGTCCTGCTTGAGGGCCGTCAGGAGGTCCGTCGCCCTGGCGCGGGCCGTGGGGAGCGCCGTGCGGTCGGGGACCGGGACCACTGCCTCCAGGTAGCACTTCAGCTTGGGCTCCGTGCCGCTCGGTCGGACGATGACGCGGGCGCCGTCGAGCGTGTAGCGCAGGCCGTCCGTGGGCGGGAGGGTGGCGGTGCCCTGGGTGAGGTCCTCGGCGTGGGTGACTCGGAGGCCCGCGAGGGTGGTGGGCGGGTCCTCGCGGAGGCGGGTCATCGCGTTGGCGATGATCGACAGGTCCTCGACGCGGACCGAGAGCTGGTCGGTGGCGTGCAGGCCGTGGTCCACGGCGAGGTCGTCCAGGAGGTCGAGGAGCGTGCGGCCCTCTGACTTGAGGACCGACGCCAGTTCCGCGATCAGGAGGGCGGCCGTGATGCCGTCCTTGTCGCGTACGCCGTCGGGGTCGACGCAGTAGCCGAGGGCCTCCTCATAGCCGTAGCGGAGGTTCTCCACCCGGGCGATCCACTTGAAGCCGGTCAGGGTCTCCTCGTGGGGGAGGCCCGCCTTCGCGGCGATACGGCCGAGGAGGGACGAGGAGACGATCGACTCCGCGAACGTGCCGCGCGCGCCGCGGGCCACCAGGTGGGCGGCGAGGAGGGCGCCTACCTCGTCGCCGCGGAGCATCCGCCAGGTGCCGTCGTCCTTGACGGCGGCGGCGCAGCGGTCCGCGTCGGGGTCGTTGGCGATGATCAGGTCCGGGTCCGTCTCCGTGGCCTTCGCGAAGGCGAGGTCCATCGCGCCGGGCTCTTCCGGGTTGGGGAAGGCGACGGTGGGGAAGTCCGGGTCGGGGTCGGCCTGCTCGGCGACGAGGACGGGTTCCGGGAAGCCCGCGCGGGCGAAGGCGGCGAGGAGGACGTCCGTGCCGACGCCGTGCATCGCGGTGTAGACGGTGCGGGCGGTGCGGGGGGTGTCGGGGGAGAGGACGGCGTCCGTGCGGGCGAGGTACGCGTTGAGGACGTCGTCGTCGAGGGTGTCCCAGCCGGTGGTGGGGCGGGGGACGCTGCTGAGGGTCGTGATCGCCGCGATCTCGGCGGCGATGTCGGTGTCCGCGGGCGGGACGATCTGGGAGCCGTCGCCCAGGTACACCTTGTAGCCGTTGTCGCGGGGTGGGTTGTGGCTGGCGGTGACCTCTACACCCGCTACCGCACCGAGGTGCCTTATGGCGAAGGCGAGGACGGGGGTGGGGAGGGGGCGGGGGAGTACGGCTGCGCGGAGGCCGGCGCCGGTCATGACGGCGGCGGTGTCGGACGCGAAGTCCTGGGACTTGTGGCGGGCGTCGTAGCCGATGACGACGAGGCCGTTGGTGTGGCCCTGCTTCTTCAGGTACGCGGCGAGGCCGGCGGCGGCGCGGATGACGACGGAGCGGTTCATGCGCATGGGTCCGGCGCCGAGTTCGCCTCTCAGGCCCGCCGTGCCGAACTGGAGGGTGCCGCTGAAGCGGGCGGTCAGTTCGTCGGTGGCGTCGGGGCCCGCGGCGATGAGCTCGGCCAGCTCGTCGCGGGTCTCGGGGTCGGGGTCCTCGGCCAGCCATGCCCGGGCCCGTGCGAGAAGATCGTCGTGCACGTTCGGTCCAACCTCTCGGTGTGTGGTGAGTATGCCCGCGGCCGCCTGTGCGGGTCCGCTGCCTGCCGTGCGTCCCGCTGTCTGCCGGGGGTGGTGCGGGGCCGCGCCGGGGGGTGTCCGTCCCCGGAACCGCGCGCCCTGCCTACTGGGGGTGTACGGGGTTCTCCGCGCGAACCACTGTGGGCGGACACCCCTCGACACGTCCCCTTCCGTCGTACGGCGACTGCGGGCCGTCGCCGGCTGTCGCCCTAGCCGCGGGCAGGTCGCGCCGCCTTCTGCCGCCCAGGCTGCGGGCAGTCGTGCCGCAGGGGCGATGGGGGAGGCACCCCGTAGCGGAGGCACCCCGTAGCGCCGGGCGCGCGACCCGCCCGCCGCGCCGGCACCCACGCCGGGTGCCCCACCGGCGCCGGGCGGCGAGCCCACGTCGGGTACCCCGTGCGACGCCGGGTCGTACCGCCAGACGCCCTACAGCCGACCGAGCACCTGCCCCAGCAACGCCCCCATCCGCGTCGCCGAGTCACGGCCGGCCTGGAGGACCTCCTCGTGGTTGAGGGGCTCGCCCGTCATCCCGGCCGCGAGGTTGGTGACGAGGGAGATCCCCAGCACCTCCGCCCCCGCCTCACGCGCGGCGATCGCTTCGAGGACCGTCGACATGCCGACCAGGTCCGCGCCGATGACGCGGGCCATGCGGATCTCCGCCGGGGTCTCGTAGTGCGGGCCGGGGAACTGGGCGTAGACGCCCTCCTCCAGCGTGGGGTCGATCTCCTTGCACAGGGCCCGCAGTCGCGGCGAGTACAGGTCGGTGAGGTCGACGAAGTTCGCGCCGATGATCGGGGAGACCGCGGTGAGGTTGATGTGGTCGCTGATCAGGACCGGCTGTCCGGGACGCATCCCCTCGCGCAGACCACCGCAGCCGTTGGTGAGGATCACCGTCTTGGCCCCGGCGGCGACCGCGGTGCGGACGCCGTGGGCGACCGAGGCGACGCCCCGGCCCTCGTAGAAGTGGGTGCGGCCGAGGAAGACCAGGGCGCGCTTGTCGCCGATGCGGTACGAGCGGATCTTGCCGCCGTGGCCCGCGACCGCCGGGGGCGGGAAGCCGGGCAGGTCGGTGACCTGGAGTTCGGCCTCGGGGGCACCGAGGGCGTCCACGGCAGGGGCCCAGCCGGAGCCCATCACGAGGGCGACGTCGTGGGACTCGGCGCCCGTGAGTTCGCGCAGGCGGGCGGCGGCGGCGTCGGCGGCGGCGTGGGGGTCGCCCTGGAGGTCGTCCGGAAGAAGAGATGCGTTCACGTGGATGAGGGTAGCCGGTCTCGGCCTACGCGCGTAGATGACAGACCTCACGGGATTCGGATTGTTCCGTGCCGGTTCTGGTGGGGCTGGCCTCAGCAGGGGCGTTTGCGCAGTTCCATGACGTAGTCGTGGGGCGCGCCCGCGGATTCCGCCGCGTCCGCGATCTCGCCCAGGTAGCGGGCCGACGGCAGGCCGCCCTCGTAGGTGTCGAGGACGTACGTCCAGGACTGCTCCTCGCCCTCCAGGGTGTGGACGCGTACGTTCCGCAGGCGGCGGTAGATGCCGAGGCCCACGCCCTCCCAGCGGTCGAGTGACTCCTCGTCCATCGGGGCGATGTCGTAGAGGGCGACGAAGACCTGGCTGACGGGGTCCTCGACGAGGGTCGCCAGCGCGCCCTCCCAGCCCAGGTGCTCGCCGCCGAACGTCAGCCGCCAGCCGTTGAGCCAGCCGGTGGCGCGCAGCGGCGAGTGCGGGGCACGGCGCGTCATCAGCCGCGCGTCGAGATTGCCGGCGTAGGCGGCGTAGAGCGACATGGGGAGAGGGTACGGCAGGCGGCGCGTGCGTCACTCCGGTAACGGAAGGGGCGTCGGGTGGGCCCCGAGGCGGCCCCGGGGCGGGGTGTGCGGGACAATGGAGTACGTGACTCGGATCGTGATCATCGGTGGCGGACCCGGCGGATACGAAGCGGCCCTGGTGGCCGCGCAACTCGGCGCGGAGGTGACCGTCGTCGACTGCGACGGTCTGGGCGGGGCCTCGGTGCTGACCGACTGCGTGCCCTCGAAGACCCTCATCGCTACGGCCGAGGTGATGACCACCTTTGACTCGTCGTACGAGGAGCTGGGGATCATCGTCGCCGACGACACCCCGCATATCGAGCAGGCCGCCCGGGTGGTGGGGGTCGACCTGGGGAAGGTCAACCGGCGGGTGAAGCGGCTCGCTCTCGCGCAGTCGCACGACATCACCGCCGCCGTGACGCGCGCCGGCGCGCGGGTCATGCGCGGGCGGGGGCGGCTTGAGGGGATGCAGGCCCTTGACGGGTCGCGGAAGGTGGTGGTCACCGCGGCTGACGGGAGTGAGGAGACGCTTGCCGCCGATGCCGTGCTCGTGGCCACCGGGGGGCATCCTCGGGAGCTGCCCGATGCCCGGCCCGACGGGGAGCGGATCCTCAACTGGACCCAGGTGTACGACCTTGACGAGCTGCCCGAGGAACTGATCGTGGTCGGGTCCGGTGTGACCGGGGCCGAGTTCGCCGGTGCCTATCAGGCGCTCGGGTCCAAGGTGACGCTGGTGTCGTCGCGCGACCGGGTGCTGCCCGGGGAGGACCCGGATGCCGCCGCCGTGCTGGAGGAGGTCTTCCGGCGGCGCGGGATGAACGTCATGGCGCGGTCCCGGGCGCAGTCCGCCAAGCGGGTGGGGGACCGGGTCGAGGTCACGCTCGCCGACGGGCGGGTGATCGGGGGGTCGCACTGCCTGATGGCCGTGGGTGCCGTTCCCAACAGTGCCGGGATGGGACTGGAGGAGGCGGGCGTCCGGCTGCGGGACTCCGGGCACATCTGGACCGACAAGGTGTCGCGGACCACCGCCCCGGGTGTGTATGCCGCCGGTGATGTCACCGGGGTGTTCGCGCTGGCGTCCGTCGCCGCCATGCAGGGGCGTATCGCCATGTACCACTTCCTCGGTGACGCTGTGGCTCCGCTTGACCTGAAGACCGTTTCGTCGAACGTGTTCACGGACCCGGAGATCGCGACGGTCGGGTACAGCCAGGCCGACGTGGATGCCGGGAAGATCGACGCCCGGGTGGTGAAGCTGCCGCTGCTGCGGAACCCGCGGGCCAAGATGCAGGGCATCCGGGACGGGTTCGTCAAGATCTTCTGTCGGCCGGGGACCGGGATCGTGGTGGGTGGTGTGGTCGTGGCGCCGCGCGCCTCCGAGCTGATCCATCCGATCTCGCTCGCGGTCGACAACAACCTGACCGTCGAGCAGATCGCGAACGCCTTCACCGTCTACCCGTCCCTGTCGGGGTCGATCGCCGAGGTCGCGCGGCAGCTGCACACCCGTAAGACGGGTGCCGAGGTCTGACGGCCGAAAGGGACTCTTCGCTGGTCACGGAGGGTGGCGGGGTGGAGCGGCGGCATAGTCGGGTGGCCTAGGCCCGTATACCACCTCCACCCCTGGCGTGCGAACAACTTCTGTTATTCGGCGCAAACTGCTGAAAGCAGACGGTCGTTGGGGTTACTGTCAGTTTCGTGTTCGCTGCAGAACGTCGCCAATTGATCCTCGAAATGGTGCGAGCGAACGGAGCAGTGTCGCTCCGTGAGCTGGCCCGCGTCGTCCAGACCTCCGAAGTGACCGTACGGCGGGACGTGCGCGCACTGGAGGCAGAAGGACTCCTCGACCGCCGACATGGCGGTGCGGTACTGCCGGGCGGGTTCACGCGGGAGTCCGGCTTTCCGCAGAAGTCACATCTCGCGACCGCCGAGAAGACGGCCATCGCCGATCTCGCCGCGGGCTTCGTCGAAGAAGGTGAAGCCATTGTGGTGGGGGCCGGTACGACCACGCAGGAGCTGGCCCGTCGGCTCGCCCGGGTGCCCGGGCTGACCGTCGTCACCAACTCGCTGCTGGTGGCCCAGGCGCTGGCCCACGCCAACCGGGTGGAGGTGGTGATGACCGGGGGCACCCTGCGGGGGTCCAACTACGCCCTCGTCGGCAGTGGGGCCGAGCAGTCCCTCCAGGGGCTGCGGGTGTCCCGTGCCTTCCTGTCCGGGAGTGGGCTCACCGCCGAGCGGGGGCTGTCCACCTCCAACATGCTCTCCGCGTCCGTCGACCGGGCGCTCGTGCAGGCCGCCGCCGAGGTCGTGGTGCTGGCCGACCACACCAAGCTGGGGTCGGACACCATGTTCCAGACGGTGCCGACGGAGGTCATCACACGGCTGGTGACCGATGATCCGCCCGCGCACGACGACCGCGCCGCCACCGAGTTGCAGGCTCTGGCCGACCAGGGCGTCCAGATCGCCGTGGCCGGCGCGCAGGGCGGCTCGGGAAACGTGGCGGGGGGTGAGCCCGCCCCGGCGCGTCAGCAGCGCCGGGACGTGCCGCTCCCCTCCCCGCGCCGCGGTCAGGTCCAGGGAACGGCGCCCTCGCTGCGCGGCCTCGGGGAGCAGGGACCCGGGAGCGAGCGGGGGGCGAGGGTCGCGGACCTCCGGCGGCGCTGACGGCGGTGGGAGGGAGGGGGCGAGCGGTCGGGAGCGGGAACGCGGGAGCGCCCGGCGGGCTTGCCTTCGTCAGCCAGCCGCCGGGCGCTCCGTGGTGCCTGTGCGTCAGTCCTTGATCTCGCAGATCGCCGCGCCCGAGGTGATGGACGCGCCGACCTCGGCCGCGAGGCCCTTGACGGTGCCCGACTTGTGGGCGTTCAGGGGCTGTTCCATCTTCATCGCTTCGAGGACGACGATCAGGTCGCCTTCCTTGACTTCCTGCCCCTCCTCCACCGCGAGCTTGACGATGGTCCCCTGCATGGGTGAGGTGAGGGTGTCGCCGGAGGCCACGGGGCCCGACTTGCGCGCCGCGCGGCGCTTGGGCTTGGCGCCCGCCGCCAGGCCGGTGCGCGCCAGGGACATGCCCAGGGAGGCCGGGAGGGAGACCTCCAGGCGCTTGCCGCCGACCTCGACGACGACCGTCTCGCGGCCCGCCTCCTCGTCCGTCTCCGTGTCGGCGGTGGCGGTGAAGGGCTTGATCTCGTTGACGAACTCCGTCTCGATCCAGCGGGTGTGGACCGTGAAGGGGTCGGTGGAGCCGGTCAGCTCGGGCGCGAACGCCGGGTCCCTCACCACCGCGCGGTGGAACGGGATCGCCGTCGCCATGCCCTCGACCGTGAACTCCTCCAGGGCGCGGGCGGCACGCTGGAGGGCCTCCTCGCGGGTGCGGCCGGTCACGATCAGCTTGGCCAGCAGGGAGTCCCACGCCGGGCCGATCACGCTGCCGGACTCGACGCCCGCGTCCAGGCGGACGCCGGGGCCGGAGGGCGGGTCGAAGGTGGTGACGGTGCCGGGGGCGGGCAGGAAGTTGCGGCCCGGGTCCTCGCCGTTGATGCGGAACTCGAAGGAGTGGCCGCGCAGGGCGGGGTCGTCGTAGCCGAGTTTCTCGCCGTCGGCGATCCGGAACATCTCGCGGACCAGGTCGATCCCGGAGACCTCCTCGGTGACCGGGTGCTCCACCTGGAGGCGGGTGTTCACCTCCAGGAAGGAGATCGTGCCGTCCACGCCGACCAGGAACTCCACCGTGCCCGCGCCGACGTACCCGGCCTCCTTGAGGATGGCCTTCGACGCCCGGTACAGCTCCGCGACCTGGGCCTCGGAGAGGAACGGTGCCGGGGCCTCCTCGACCAGCTTCTGGTGGCGGCGCTGGAGGGAGCAGTCACGCGTGGAGACGACGACCACGTTGCCGTGGGTGTCGGCCAGGCACTGCGTCTCCACGTGGCGGGGCTTGTCCAGGTAGCGCTCCACGAAGCACTCCCCCCGGCCGAAGGCCGCCACGGCCTCGCGGACCGCGGAGTCGTACAGCTCCGGGACCTCCTCCAGGGTGCGGGCGACCTTCAGGCCGCGGCCGCCGCCGCCGAACGCCGCCTTGATCGCGATGGGGAGGCCGTGCTCCTGGGCGAAGGCCACCACCTCGTCGGCGCCCGAGACCGGGTCCGGGGTGCCCGCGACCAGGGGGGCCCCGGCGCGCTGGGCGATGTGCCGGGCCGCCACCTTGTCGCCGAGGTCGCGGATGGCCTGCGGCGGCGGGCCGATCCAGATCAGCCCGGCGTCCAGGACCGCCTGGGCGAACTCGGCGTTCTCGGAGAGGAAGCCGTAGCCCGGGTGGACCGCGTCCGCCCCGGCCTCACGGGCGGCGCCCAGGACCTTTCCGATGTCCAGATAGCTGGTGGCCGGGGTGTCACCGCCCAGGGCGAACGCCTCATCCGCGGCGCGGACATGCAGAGCGTCCCGGTCCGGGTCGGCGTAGACGGCCACGCTCGCGATACCAGCGTCCCGGCAGGCCCGGGCAACGCGGACAGCGATTTCGCCACGGTTGGCGATGAGCACCTTGCGCACGATGAGGCTCCCTCCTTGAAACAAGCCGAGTTTAGGGACTGCCGACACGGCACTTCGACCCGTCCCCAATGGTGAGCTTGCCCACACGGAGCGTGATTCGAGGCTCGCTCGACCTGCGAAATCCCTTGTCGTACCGCGGTACACAGGGCTGCTCCGGAAAACCCTAGCTGCCCCGTGTGGCCAAGGTCTCTGTGAGAGCGTGCTGCGGCCCACTCCGTTTCTTTGTGGAGTCCCTACGAATGGCCCAACGAATCTTTGCCCTCCGCGCAACTCTTGTCCCTGCGTTTACCGGTGAGTAGCGTTCGCGCTCACGGGAGACGTACTTCCGGTAACAGGGGTGGTGGGCGTGGTGCGCAGACCGGTTGCGTGGGTGGTGGCGGTCCTGCTGTTCGCGGAGGCCCTCGGTGTGGCGGCGCTGAACTGGTTCCTCGGGGTCGTCGTGGACCGACAGGACATGTCACTCGCGGGCCTCGACCCGGACGTTATGTCGACGTCCTCGAAGGTCGGTGGAGTGGTCTTCGGGCTGTACTTCGCGCTGTGCGGCCTCGTCGCCCTGCTGGTGGCCCTGCGGGACCGGCGGCCCGCCGGGTTCGGGCGCCTGCTGCTGATCAGCGCGGCCGTCGTGCACGGGCTGCTCGGCGCCTTCACCTGGGGGCCGGTGGGCTGGCCCGCCTTCCTGTTCATGGTGGTCGTGCTCGCGCTGATCGTGCTGCTGCTGATGACGTACGACGCTCAGCGGGAGCCCGTCGACGAGGCGGCGCCGGGCTCCCCGGGTGACGGGCCCGCCGTCACTCCACCGGCGCCCACAACTCCGTGATCCCCACGCCCAGTTCGCGCAGCAGACGGCGTACGAGGGGCAGGCTGATGCCGATCACGTTGCCGTGGTCGCCGTCGATGCCCTCGATGAACGGGGCCGAGCGGCCGTCGAGCGTGAACGCCCCGGCGACGTAGAGGGGCTCGCCGGAGGCGACGTACGCCGCGATCTCCTCGTCCGTCGGCTCACCGAAGCGGACGAGGGTGGAGGCGGTCGCCGAGGCGTACCGGCCGCTGAGGGTGTCGTAGACGCAGTGCCCCGTCTGCAGGGTGCCCGCCCGGCCACGCATCGCCTTCCAGCGGGCGGTGGCCTCCTCGGCGTCCGCGGGCTTGCCCAGGGGCTGTCCGTCCAGGTCGAGGACCGAGTCGCAGCCGATCACCAGCGCGCCCTTGACCTCCGGCCGGGCGGCCACGACGGACGCCTTCGCCTCGGCCAGCGCGAGCGCGAGGTCGGCGGGGGTGGGGGCGGTGACGGCGTCCTCGTCGACCCCGCTCACCACGACCTCCGGCGCCAGCCCCGCCTGCCGCAACAGGCCGAGGCGGGCGGGGGACTGCGAGGCGAGGACGAGTCGGCGGCGTGGGTGGTCAGTCATGCGGACAGGGTAGTGGCCGGCCCGGCGCCCGGGGACCTATCTCAGGCCCGTGACGATCATCGCCAGGACCATGGCCAGGGCCAGGAGGACGCTCAGTCGTCGGAGCATGGCCTGCATGGCGCGCAGCTCTTCGGGGGGCTCGTTCTCCGGGTCGGACCACAGCATGTCTGCCATGGTCCGGCGGGGGTCCGGGGGGCGCCTGAGTACGCGTACTCAAATCAGCGCCCGGGAGGCGTCAGGACGGCCAGTACGTACGGCTCCACGAGGTCGGGCCCGGGCGCGGGACGTGCTGGGCGGCGATGCGGGACGGGTCGGCCCAGGCGGCGCGGGGGCCGGGCGCGCCGGGCGGCGTGGCTGCCGCCGCCGCGGCGCGGGCGCGGACCACCGCCAGTGCGGCGGCCAGCTCCTCGGGGGTCGGGTTGCCCCGGACGACCTTGATGGTCACAGCGGCTCCTAGTCCTTGGCGGTCCTCAGAGGGGGATGTTGCCGTGCTTCTTCGGCGGGAGGGACGCCCGCTTGGTGCGCAGCTGGCGCAGGCCGCGGACGATGTGCGCGCGGGTGTCCGACGGCATGATCACCGCGTCGACGTAACCGCGTTCGGCGGCGGTGTAGGGGTTGAGGAGGGCGTCCTCGTACTCCTGGATGAGGCGGGCCCGGGTGGCCTCGCCCTCTCCGGCGGCCTCCGCTTCGGCGATGGTGCGGCGGTGCAGGATGTTGACCGCGCCCTGGGCGCCCATGACGGCGATCTGCGCGGTGGGCCAGGCCAGGTTCAGGTCGGCGCCCAGGTGCTTGGAGCCCATGACGTCGTAGGCGCCGCCGAACGCCTTGCGGGTGATGACGGTGATCAGCGGGACGGTCGCCTCGGCGTAGGCGTAGATCAGCTTGGCGCCGCGGCGGATGATGCCGTCGTGCTCCTGGTCGACGCCGGGCAGGAAGCCGGGGACGTCCACGAAGGTCAGGACGGGGATGTTGAAGGCGTCGCAGGTGCGCACGAAGCGGGCCGCCTTCTCGGAGGCGGTGATGTCCAGGCAGCCCGCGAACTGCATCGGCTGGTTGGCGACGATGCCGACCGGGTGGCCCTCGACGCGGCCGTAGCCGGTGAGGATGTTCGGCGCGAACAGCGCCTGCGTCTCGAAGAACTCGCCGTCGTCGAGGACGTGCTCGATGACGGTGTGCATGTCGTACGGCTGGTTCGCGGAGTCGGGGACGATCGTGTCCAGCTCGCGGTCCTCGTCCGTGACCGTCAGGTCGGCCTCCTCGGGGAAGGCCGGGGGCTCGGAGAGGTTGTTCGACGGCAGGTAGGACAGCAGCTGCTTGACGTACTCGACGGCGTCCTTCTCGTCCCCGGCCATGTGGTGGGCGACGCCGGAGGCGGTGTTGTGGGTGCGGGCGCCGCCCAGTTCCTCGAAGCCGACGTCCTCGCCGGTGACCGTCTTGATGACGTCGGGGCCGGTGATGAACATGTGGCTGGTCTGGTCGACCATCACCGTGAAGTCGGTGATCGCCGGGGAGTAGACCGCGCCGCCCGCGCACGGGCCGACGACCAGGCTGATCTGCGGGATCACCCCGGAGGCGTGGGTGTTGCGGCGGAAGATCTCGCCGTACGCGCCGAGGGAGGCGACGCCCTCCTGGATGCGGGCGCCGCCGGAGTCGTTGATGCCGACGACCGGGCAGCCGGTCTTCAGCGCGAAGTCCATCACCTTGCAGATCTTCTGGCCGTACGTCTCGCCGAGCGCGCCGCCGAAGACGGTGAAGTCCTGCGAGAACACCGCCACCGGGCGGCCGTCCACCGTGCCGTAGCCGGTGACCACGCCGTCGCCGTAGGGGCGGTTGGCCGCCAGACCGAAGTTGGTGGAGCGGTGCCGGGCGAACTCGTCCAGCTCCACGAAGGAGTCCTCGTCCAGCAGCAGGGCGATCCGCTCGCGCGCCGTCAGCTTGCCCTTGGCGTGCTGCTTCTCCACGGCACGCTCCGAGCCCGCGTGGGTCGCCTCGTGGATACGGCGCTGGAGGTCCGCGAGCTTGCCCGCGGTCGTGTGGATGTCGGGCTGCTGCGCCAGCTCTTCCGGCTCGGACATCGGGATGCTGCTCTCCCTGCCTCAGGTTCTGAAAAGGGTGCTCAGAAGGGGGGTCGGCTACTCATCCGTAGCGTAGTGGGGGGCCTACCGATCGGCAGTGCGGCATTTACCACACCTAGGCTGGCTTGCATGACGCCGCACGATGCATCAGACGCGAACAACGGCAGTCGCTGGTCCGACCTGGAACGGCCGCCGCTGAACGCCGCCGCCCTGCGCCGGGGGCTGGTACGGGAGGGCGGGCTGTGGTCCGGGGTGGAGGTGGTGCGGCGCACCGGCTCCACCAACGGCGACCTCGTCGCGCTGGCCGCCGCGGGGAAGGCGGCCGAGGGCGCCGTCCTGGTCGCCGAGGAGCAGTCCGCGGGGCGCGGGCGCCTCGACCGGCAGTGGACGGCACCGGCCCGCTCCGGCCTGTTCTTCTCGGTGTTCCTGCGGCCCGCCGAGGTGCCGGTCACGCACTGGGGCTGGCTGCCGCTGCTCACCGGCGTCGCGGTGGCCACGGGGCTGTCCCGCGCCGCCGGGGTCGACACGGCCCTCAAGTGGCCCAACGACCTCCTGGTCACCGTCGGCGGCGAGGAGCGCAAGGCGGGCGGCATCCTCGCCGAGCGCGCCGCCGACGGCGTCGTCGTCGGCGTCGGCGTCAACGTCACCCTGCGCGCCGACGAGCTGCCGGTGCCGCACGCCGGGTCGCTGGCGCTGGCCGGGGCGGTGAGCACGGACCGCGACCCGCTGCTGCGGGCCGTCCTGCGGGCGCTGGAGCAGTGGTACGGCAGGTGGCGGGCGGCCGGCGGGGACGCGTCGGCGTGCGGGCTCCAGGAGACCTACGCGGCGGGCTGCGCGACGCTCGGTCGGCGGGTGCGCGCGGAGCTGCCCGGGGAGCGCGCGGTCTTCGGCGAGGCGGTCGCCGTGGACGGCGACGGGCGGCTGGTGCTCGCCACCGAGGAGGGCGTGCGGGAGCCCGTGGGAGCGGGGGACATCGTGCATCTGCGCCCCGCGTGAGCGGGCGGGTACGCGGGGCGAGTACGCAGGCAGACGGCGTGCGTCCGGCTTTTCTCACGGAGTGAGCTGCGGCACATCTGCCGTAGAGTTGAGGCCGGTCGATACCTGACCGCGGCAGATCGGAAGGGCAACAGGCGTGACCGTCGACGACACGGGCTCCGGCACGGACGCGCAGGGCCGGGGGGAGCCTTCCCCGTCCGTCGGCCCCGGCGACGACCCGCTCGCCCTGCGCCTCGAACAGCTCATCCTCGGCGCCGAGCGGCGTTACACCCCGTTCCAGGCGGCCCGCAGCGCCGGTGTCTCCATGGAGCTGGCCTCCCGGTTCTGGCGGGCGATGGGCTTCGCCGACATCGGGCAGGCCAAGGCGCTCACCGAGGCCGACGTGCTCGCCCTGCGCCGTCTCGCCGGTCTGGTGGAGGCGGGGCTGCTCAGCGAGGCGATGGCCGTGCAGGTGGCCAGGTCCACCGGGCAGACCACGGCCCGGCTGGCGGACTGGCAGATCGACTCCTTCCTGGAGGGCCTCACCGAGCCGCCCGAGCCGGGGATGACCCGCACCGAGGTCACGTACCCGCTGGTCGAGCTGTTGCTGCCGGAGCTGGAGGAGTTCCTCGTCTACGTCTGGCGGCGGCAGCTGGCGGCGGCGACCGGGCGGGTCGTGCAGGCCACCGACGACGAGGAGATGGTCGACCGGCGGCTCGCCGTGGGCTTCGCCGACCTGGTCGGCTTCACCCGGCTGACCCGCCGTCTCGAGGAGGAGGAGCTCGGCGAGCTGGTCGAGGCCTTCGAGACCACCGCCGCCGACCTGGTCGCGGCCCGGGGCGGACGGCTGATCAAGACGCTCGGCGACGAGGTGCTCTACAGCGCCGACGACGCGGGTGTCGCCGCCGAGATCGCGCTGCGGCTCATCGAGACGATGGCGAACGACGAGACCATGCCCGAGCTGCGCGTCGGGATCGCCTTCGGCACGGTCACCACCCGGATGGGCGATGTCTTCGGCACCACGGTGAACCTGGCCTCCCGGCTCACCTCGATAGCGCCCCGCGACGCCGTCCTCGTGGACAGCGCCTTTGCCGAGGAGCTGGTCCGCAGCGGTGAGGCGCCCGCCTCGGAGGCGGAGGCGGCCGAGGCCGCGGCGGCGGCGGAGAAGGAGGGCGAGGAGCCGCCGGTGTACCGGTTCGCGCTCCAGCCGATGTGGCAGCGGCCGGTCCGTGGCCTGGGGGTCGTGGAGCCGTGGCTGCTGATGCGGCGGGACAGCGGGGCGTAGCCCTTTCCCGGTGCGGGCGTGGCCCTTTTCCCGGTGCGGCGGGCCTGCGATGATCGGGGCGGATGCTGTTAACCCGCGTTAACCGGAGGGTGCTGTGAGCGAGGAGCGGTACGGGGAGTTCGTCCTGGTACGGCGGCACGGGGGCGAGGGCGCCGGGCACGTGGCGGAGCTGGCCCTGGACCGGCCCAAGGCCATGAACGCCGTGTCCACCGCGATGGCGCGGTCCATCGCCGAGGCGTGTACGGCGCTGGGGGCCGACCGGGACGTCCGGGTGGTCGTCCTCACCTCGACGCACGAGCGGGCGTTCTGCGTCGGGGCCGACCTGAAGGAACGCAACTCCTTCAGCGACGCGGAGCTGGTGCGGCAGCGGCCGGTGGCGCGGGGCGCCTACACCGGCGTGCTCGACCTGCCGGTGCCCACGGTCGCGGCGGTGCACGGGTTCGCGCTGGGCGGCGGGTTCGAGCTGGCGCTGTCGTGCGACCTGATCGTGGCCGACCGTACGGCGGTGGTGGGGCTCCCCGAGGTCTCCGTCGGGGTGATTCCGGGCGGCGGCGGTACGCAGCTGCTGCCGCGCCGGGTGGGGGCGGCGCGGGCCGCCGAGCTGATCTTCAGCGCGCGGCGGGTGGAGGCCGCCGAGGCGCGTGAGCTGGGGCTCGTGGACGAGCTGGTGGAGGAGGGGCGGGACCGGGAGGCCGCCCTCGCGCTGGCCACCCGGATCGCCGGGAACTCCCCGGTGGGGCTGCGGGCGGCCAAGCGGGCGCTGCGGCTGGGGCACGGGCTGGACCTGCGGGCGGGTCTGGAGGTCGAGGACGCGGCGTGGCGGTCGGTGGCCTTCTCGGGGGACCGGGCGGAGGGCGTGGCGGCGTTCAACGAGAAGCGGAAGCCGCAGTGGCCCGGTGAGTAGACGGGGGTGACGCGCGCCCGTGATCACTCCTCCCGGCCTCTCGATGTCCCCGTTTGAGGAGAACCTCCCTAGCCTGGAGGGATGGCTGACGACAAGCGGCTCCAGGACGTCGTGGCGCTCGCGCAGGGCATGGCCGCCGCCCACACCCCGCGGGAGTCGTGGCGGGCCGCCGCCCTGGGCGCGTGCCGGGCGCTGGACGGGGGCTTCGCCGCGCTGTCGGTGTGGGAGCGGGAGCTGGGGCGGCTGCGGGTGCTGGTGAACGTCGGCGAGCGCGCCCCGGACGAGCTGGAGTTCCCGGACGACGAGGCGTACCCGGTGCACCAGTTCGCCGAGATCACCGAGTTCCTGCACGAGCAGTGGGCCGCGGGCGGGGCGCCCAACGCCTGGGTGGAGACCGCCGAGGGGCCGCGTGAGGGCCTGCGCTCCGGCTACTGCCACCAGCGCGTCGCCGCCCTGCGCCGCCGGGGCCGCGGCTGCTGCGTGGTCGCGCCGGTGGTGCTGCACGGGCGTGCCTGGGGCGAGCTGTACGTGGCCCGGCCGGTCGGCGCGGCCGTCTTCGACCGGGGGGACGCCGACTTCGCGACCGTGCTGGCCGCCGTCGCCGCGGCCGGGCTCGCCCAGACCGAGCGGCTGGAGGAGGCCCGGCGGCTGGCCTTCACCGACGCGCTGACCGGGCTGGCCAACCGGCGGTGCGTGGACATGCGGCTGGACGAGGCGGTCGAGCGCCACCGGGCGGACGGCACGGTCGTCAGCCTCGTCGTCTGCGATCTGAACGGGCTCAAGCGGGTCAACGACACCCACGGGCACGCGGTCGGCGACCGGCTCCTGGAACGGTTCGGGTCGGTGCTGTCGCTGTGCGGCGCCATGCTGCCCGGCGCGCTGGTGGCCCGGCTCGGCGGCGACGAGTTCTGTCTCCTCGCGGTCGGGCCGCCCGCCGGGGACGTGGTGAAGGTGGCCGACGAGCTGTGCCGCCGCGCCGCCGAGCTGGAGCTGGGGGAGGGCGTGGCGTGCGGGGTGGCGTCCACCGAGGAAGCGCTCGGGCCGGTGCGCAGCGCCCGCCGTCTGTTCCGGCTCGCGGACGCCGCCCAGTACCGGGCCAAGGCCGAGCGCTCCGCCCGGCCGGTGGTCGCCGGGCGGGAGGGGCCCGACGACCCCGTCGTACGGCTCGCCGACACCCCGTCCGACGAGGGCACGCCGGAGCGGCGGCGGTTCCGCGGGCGGGGCTGACCGCCGACGCCGGTGTAAGGGGCGGGGGCGCGCCCCACTGGTGACATCCTCAGATTCACTGCGTACGCTCCTGAATATGGATATGCACACTGTGGTGGTGGGGACGTCCGGGACGACGGCGTCCGACGTGCTCGCCGTGGCGCGTGGCGGCGCCCGGGTCGAACTCGCCGAGGAGGCGGTGGCCGCACTGACCGCGGCCCGCGGGATCGTGGACGCGCTGGCGGCCAAGCCCGACCCCGTCTACGGCGTCTCCACCGGCTTCGGCGCCCTCGCGACCCGGCACATCAGCCAGGAACTGCGGGCCCGGCTCCAGCGCAACATCGTCCGCTCGCACGCCGCCGGGATGGGCGCCCCGGTCGAGCGGGAGGTCGTCCGCGCGCTGATGTTCCTGCGGCTGAAGACCGTCTGCTCCGGGCACACCGGCGTACGCCCCGAGGTCGCGCGGACCATGGCCGACGTGCTGAACGCCGGTATCACCCCGGTCGTGCACGAGTACGGCTCCCTCGGCTGCTCCGGCGACCTCGCCCCGCTGTCCCACTGCGCGCTGACGCTGCTGGGGGAGGGGGACGCCGAGGGCCCGGACGGCGTCGTACGGCCCGCCGGTGAGCTGCTCGCCGCGCACGGGATCGACCCGGTCGAGCTGCGCGAGAAGGAAGGGCTGGCGCTGCTCAACGGCACCGACGGGATGCTCGGGATGCTGGTCATGGCCCTCGCCGACCTGGACGCCCTCTACAAGGCCGCCGACGTCACCGCCGCGCTGTCGCTGGAGGCGCTGCTCGGTACCGACAAGGTGCTTGCCCCCGAGCTGCACGCCATCCGCCCGCACCCCGGGCAGGCCGCCAGCGCCGCCAACATGCTCGCCGTACTGGCGGGGTCGGGTCTGACCGGGCACCACCAGGACGACGCGCCCCGCGTCCAGGACGCCTACTCGGTGCGCTGCGCGCCGCAGGTCGCCGGTGCCGGGCGGGACACCCTCGCGCACGCCCGGCTGGTGGCGGAGCGGGAGCTGGCGTCGGCCGTGGACAACCCCGTCGTGCTGCCGGACGGGCGGGTGGAGTCCAACGGGAACTTCCACGGGGCGCCGGTCGCCTACGTGCTGGACTTCCTCGCCATCGCCGTCGCCGACCTGGCGTCCATCGCCGAGCGGCGCACCGACCGGCTGCTGGACAAGAACCGCAGCCACGGGCTGCCGCCGTTCCTCGCCGACGACGCGGGCGTCGACTCCGGGCTGATGATCGCCCAGTACACGCAGGCCGCGCTGGTCAGCGAGTTGAAGCGGCTGGCCGTACCGGCGTCGGCGGACTCGATCCCGTCCTCGGCGATGCAGGAGGACCACGTCTCCATGGGCTGGTCGGCGGCGCGCAAGCTGCGGACGGCCGTGGACAACCTCACCCGGGTCCTCGCCGTCGAGCTGTACGCCGCCGCCCGCGCCGTCGAGCTGCGCCACGGGCTCACCCCGGCACCGGCGACCCGCGCCGTCATCGACGCCGCCCGGGAGGCGGGGGTCGGCGGACCGGGTCCCGACCGGTTCCTGGCCCCCGACCTGGCGGCGGCGGACGCCTTCGTGCGGGGCGGGGGGCTGCTGGCGGCGGTGGAGAAGGTGACCGGACCGCTGCGGTGACGAGGCGGGGAGGGGCCCCGGGCCCCTCCCCGGTCTACTTGAGCTTGGCGGCCTGTGCGTCGATCAGCGCGACGGGTACGTCGGGCTGCTCCTCGGCGGAGACGATCGAGGCGATGTTGAACGTGTAGTACGTGGCGATGGTGGTGCCGTGCCGGACCGCCTGGGCCTTGGTGGTGACGGGTTCCTCTCCGGCCCCGTCCATCTCGGCGGTCAGGGCGAACGCCACCGCCTCGTCACCACTGCCGGAAGCCTGCTGCGACGCCACCTTGCTGATGTTCATGTCCTCGCCCTCCGAGGTGGCCGTGAAGCCGCCCGCGCAGCCCGAGACCGCCTCCGAGAGGGTCCGCATCGCCCGCTCGGCGCCGTCACCGTCGTAGGAGGACAGCGTGACGAGGGTCAGGTTGGTGTCCAGGGGGTTGGTGAACGACTCCTCGTCCAGGTCCTCCAGGGACTGGGAGGCCGCGTCGGTGGGCTTCTTCTCCTCGGTGACCCTGCCGTTGGTCTCGGCCGCCGCGTCACCCGGGGCGAGACCGGCGATGACGTAGGTGAGGGGAAGGCACTTCGCGTCACCCTCGATGTCGCTCTTCGAGCCCGCGGCCAACTCCTCGGCGGGTTCGACCTTGTAGCCCTCGACGTCTCCCGTGGTGAGGATCCGCTTCCCCAGCTCCGCCGCGCTGAGCGCCTTCGCTGCCTGGGTGCCGGAGCCCGATCCGGAGCCGGTGTCCTTCGTGTCGTCCGATCCGCTTCCGGAACAGCCCGTGACAAGGGCGAGCGACAGCACGCTCACGACAGCCGTGGCGCTCAGTCGCACGCCCGATGATCTCTTCACGGACGGACTATGAAGGTGTGGTCAAGAAAGCGTCAAATCGAGCGCACATGCGAGGATTCACAGCCCGAGCCGTTCCCTGCGCACCGAATACACCACGAACCCGGCGCCCAGCGTGAGGCAGAGCGTGCCGCCGACGACGTACGGGGTGCTGTCGAAGCTGCCGGTGTCGGCGAGCCGGGTCCCGGTGTCGCTCCCGGTGGCCGCGGCGGTGGTCACCGAGACCGCCCGGGCCTGCGCCGTCCGCGCCTCCGTGGGCAGGTCTCTGACCGTTGCCTCGTCTCCCGTCGCGTTCGCGGAGGGGACGAACCACAGAGCCCCCAGCAGGGTGCCTGCGGCGGTGGCGGTCAGCAACGAACGGCGAGCGGATGACACGGAATATCGATCCCCTTGTGGCACTGGCGAATTGGCCGTGTGGGGCGATGCTAATGAAAGGCCGGGGCTGCGGGAAAGTCGCGGGAGCCATGGGATGCGTGCCCTGCGGGGCAAATGCCAGTCGATGTCATGGTTTGCCGCGAGATGGCAAGGGGCTCTGTCTCGTCGTCGCGGAGGTCACAGTGAGCACCGCGGACGGATTGTGGCGGGCGACTTGGGGAAATCGTGACCATGGAGGGCAACCGCGGCCGGGCGTTTCGTCGTCTCATGGTGCGCAGTGACCGACCAATCGCGCCAAGCCGTACGGCGGGACGTGGCGTGCCCCACACATCGATCGTAGGTGGAACGGGACGAACCGGTCGTAGCGTTGAAGGTTCTTGACGGGGACTCCGGGGTTTTGGGGATTCGGTAACGATGGAGAAGCGTGTGATGACGAACAGTAGGCGGCGCCGGGGCCTGACGGTCGCGTCCGCCCTGCTCGGCGGTGTGCTGGTGCTCTCGGCCTGCTCCGGCGACGACGGCGACGACGCCTCCGGTGGCGGTGGCGGCAACGAGACCTCGGCCGCCAAGGTCGACGAGGCGGCCGCCGCGAAGACCTCCGAGGCGCAGATCAAGATCACGCCCAAGGACGGTTCGAGCAACGCCTCCATCAACAACGACGCCGCCGTCACCGTGAGCAAGGGCACGCTCACGGAGGTCACCATGGAGACCGCCGAGGGCGCCGCCGTCGAGGGCGAGATATCGGCCGACAAGACGAGCTGGAAGCCCAGCGTCCAGCTGGAGCGCTCCACCACGTACCGGATCTCGGCGTCCGCCGAGGACTCCGAGGGCCGCGCCGCCCACGAGAACGCCTCCTTCACCACGGTCTCCCCGGACAACAGCTTCCTCGGCTACTTCACGCCGGAGGACGGCTCCACGGTCGGCGTCGGTATGCCCGTGTCGATCAACTTCGACAAGGCGATCACCAACAAGACCGACGTCCAGAAGGGCGTCACGGTCACCACCAGCAGCGGCCAGGAGGTCGCCTGCCACTGGTTCAACGCCAACCGCATGGACTGCCGCCCCCAGGACTACTGGCAGGAGGGCGCCACCGTCACCCTGAAGCTGGCC
Organism: Streptomyces sp. NPDC006997; assembly: GCF_040635175.1. NCBI lineage: Bacteria > Bacillati > Actinomycetota > Actinomycetes > Kitasatosporales > Streptomycetaceae > Streptomyces > Streptomyces sp. NPDC006997. Next base: position 188,612 of record NZ_JBEYHH010000011.1, on the reverse strand, counting down.
CTCGACGGGGTCGAGGGCGCCGACGGTGTCTTCGGCGTCCAGCAGAAGACGGTCACCTTCAAGATCGGCCGCAACCAGGTCACCTACGTCGACGCCGAGACCAAGCAGATGAAGGTCACCCAGGACGGCAAGGTCGTCAAGACCATCCCGATCTCCGCGGGCACCCCCGAGAACAAGACGTACGAAGGCCAGATGGTGATCTCCGAGAAGTTCGAGGAGACCCGGATGAACGGCGCGACGGTCGGCTTCACCGACGACGACGGCGAGGGCGAGTACGACATCAAGGACGTGCCGCACGCCATGCGCCTGACCACCTCCGGCACCTTCATCCACGGCAACTACTGGGGCTCGCCGTCCGTCTTCGGCAGCGTCAACACCAGCCACGGCTGCGTCGGCCTCCAGGACAAGAAGGGCGCCGACGACCCGAACACGCCGGGTGCCTGGTTCTACAACAACTCGATCGTCGGTGACGTGGTCGTCGTCAAGAACACCGGCGACAAGACCGTCGCCCCCGACAACGGCCTCAACGGCTGGAACATGAGCTGGGACCAGTGGACGGCGGGCTCCGCCGCCTGACGCTCCCGCAGCAGCACCTCGAATGCCGCCCTCCGGGGCGGCATTCGCCTTTTCCGGCGGACCCCTGGCGAAGCCCCGGGCCTTCTCATCCTTCTCTTATCCGGGGCTTATCCCTTCATCACGCCGCGCGCCTAGCTTGCGGCGCATGTTCTTCACCTACCTGAGGCGCGAGCTGCGCCGCCGCAGAAAGGCGGCCCTCGTCGTCGCCTCCGGCCTCGCGCTGGGCATCGCGCTGGTCATCGTCGTCAACTCCGTCTCCTCCGGCATGGGCAGGGCCCAGGACAAGGTCCTCGAATCGCTCTACGGCCTGGGCACCGACATGACCGTCACCAAGGCGGCGACCGCGCCCGCCGACGGAGAGAACGAGCGGCCCCGGTTCCGGTTCGACGCCCAGGACGACGGGTCGGACGAGGAGCAGAGCACCGACCGGGTCATGGTGCAGGGCTTCCAGACGCTGTCGTCCTCGACGGTGGCCAAGGTCGCCGAGCAGGACGGCGTCTCCGACGCGGTCGGCGGGCTGAGCCTCCAGGTCATCAAGGTCAGCGGCCAGTTCACCCGCGGCCAGTTCCAGCAGGACGGCTCCGGCAGCGCGCAGCAGGGCGGGCGCGGCGGCGAGCAGCCCGGCGGTGAGGTGCGGGGCGGCGGCGCCGACTTCGACGTCAACAACTACTCGGTCTACGGCACCGACGTCACCGAGCCCGCCCTCGGCCCGCTGACCTCCTCCAAGATCACCAGCGGCCGTACCTTCAAGAGCTCCGAGACCGACGCCGAGGTCGCCGTCGTCGACTCGGCGTACGCCAAGGAGAAGGACCTCAAGGTCGGTTCCACCGTCAAGATCAAGACCGTGGAGTTCGAGGTCGTCGGCATCGCGACCGCCGACAGCGGTGACGCGGCGGCCAACCTCTACGTCCCGCTGAAGCGGGCGCAGAGCCTCAGCGACTCGAAGGACGAGGTCACCACGGTCTACGTCCAGGCGACCGACTCCCAGCGGATCGACAGCGTCAAGTCGGCGATCCAGGAGAACATCTCCGGTACGACGGTGACGACCTCCGCCGACCTCGCCGACACCGTCTCCGGTTCGCTGTCGACGGCGTCCTCGCTGGCCACCAGCGTCGGCAGGTGGCTGTCCGTGGTGGTGCTGATCGCCGCGTTCCTGGTCGCCGGGCTGCTCACCTCCTCGGCGGTGTCGCGCCGGGTACGGGAGTTCGGCACGCTGAAGGCGCTGGGCTGGCGGTCGGGCCGGGTCACCCGGCAGGTCGTCGGGGAGGCCGTCGTCAACGGACTGGTCGGCGGGGTCCTCGGCATCGCCCTCGGACTCGCCGGCGCCTACGCGGTGACGGCGGTGAGCCCCACCCTCCAGGCCGAGCTGGGCGGTGGCGGTGGCGGCGGTACCGGCGGCCCCGGGGGCATGGGCGGCGGGCCGATGCGGCAGACCGCGTCCCGCACCCTCGAGGTCGCGCTGACGGCGCCGGTCAGTGTGACGACCATCGGGCTCGCGGTCGGTCTCGCGGTGGCCGGTGGGCTCATCGCGGGAGGCTTCGGCGGCTGGCGGGCCTCCCGGCTGCGGCCCGCGGACGCGCTGCGACGGGTGGAATAGCGAACCGGTTGGGTCAGTTCCCGCCGTTCTCGAAACCTTTCCCGGCGTTGCCGCCGTTCTCGCCGTTCCCCCTTTTCCTCTCCCAGGAGTTGTTGTCCCGATGTACGAACTCAAGTCCGTGACCAAGCGGTATACGCGAGGTAAGGAAACCGTCCACGCCCTGGACGGCATAGACCTGACCATCCCCGACGGCGACCGGCTGGTCATTCAGGGGCCCACCGGCGGTGGAAAGTCCACGCTGCTCCAGATGCTCGGCGGTCTCGACCGCCCCACCGCGGGCGATGTGCTGCTGGACGGAACCGACCTCGGCAAACTGCCCGAGGCACGGCTCACCCGGGTGCGCAGCGAGAGCATCGGGTTCGTTTTCCAGAGCTTCAACCTCATCCCCACGCTGACCGCGCAGGAGAACGTGGAGACGGCCCTCGTACCCCTCGGGACCAGGGCGAGGGACCGCAGGGAGCGGGCCGCGGAGGCGCTGCGGTCGGTCGGGCTCGGAGAGCGGCTGGGGCACCTGCCGGGGGAGATGTCCGGAGGCCAGCAGCAGCGGGTGGCCATCGCGCGGGCGCTGGTCAAGCGGCCGAAGGTGCTGTTGGCGGACGAACCCACGGGCAACCTCGACGAGTCGATGCGCGACGAGATCATGGACGTACTGGAGTCCATGTGGAAGGAGCACGGGCTGACGTTCGTGATGGTCACTCATGACTCCGCGATCGCGCGGAAGGCGCCGCGGCTGGCCACCATCAAGAAGGGCAGGATCTCCGTCCGGGAGAACGTGTGAGGGCGGCGCCCCGTTGTGGCCGACGATTGTATTGAGATGAGTGATCACCCCCCGGCACACTGCGTATTCCGGGGGGCGTTCGCTTAGGCGTGCGATAACTCCCCCGGCCGGGTGAACGGGGAATTCACCTGGTACCTCATCTCCCAGGGGGAGTTTTGCGCACACGAGTAAGGAGAGTCGGCGCTGCCGCCGTAGCCACGGCAGCCGCCGTCGCCCTCGCCGCGGGCCTGACCAGCCCGGCGTCGGCGAAGCCCACCGACCGGGCGGAGCAGCGCGTGACCGGCGCTGCCGACGCCGCGGCGGACACCGCCAACCAGCGCGTCACGCTGATCACCGGTGACCAGGTGACCGTGGACGCCAGGGGGCGCGTCGTCGGCCTGCACCGGGCCGAGGGGCGCGAGCACATACCCGTACAGATCCGCAGGATCGAGGGGCGCACGCTGGTCATACCCGCCGACGCGGCCCACATGGCCGCCACCGGCAAGCTCGACCAGCGGCTGTTCGACGTCACCGAACTGAGCAGGTCCCAGGCCCGCAACAGCGGGAAGGACGCCCTGAAGGTCATCGTCGGCTACCGCGGCTCCGCCGCCGCGGCCAAGGCGGACGTCCGGGACGCGGGCACCCTGCGCCGCACCCTGAGGACCCTGAACGCCGACGCGGTGCGGACCCCGGAGCGGGACACGCCGCGGCTGTGGGACGCGCTCACCAACGGGCAGCGCACCGCCTCCGGCATCGCGCACGTCTGGCTGGACGGCGTCCGCCAGGTCACCCTCGACAAGTCGGTGCCGCAGATCGGCGCCCCCAAGGCGTGGGCGGCCGGTTACGACGGCGAGGGCGTCAAGATCGCCGTCCTGGACACCGGCGTCGACACCACCCACCAGGACCTGAGGTCGCAGGTCAGCGTCTCCAAGAACTTCTCCACCGCCGCCGACGCCGTCGACAGGTTCGGGCACGGCACGCATGTCGCGTCCATCGCGGCCGGTACCGGGGCGAAGTCCGGCGGCACGTTCAAGGGCGTGGCCCCCGGGGCGACGATCCTCAACGGCAAGGTCCTCGACGACAACGGCTTCGGGGACGACTCCGGCATCCTCGCCGGGATGGAGTGGGCGGCCCAGCAGGGCGCCGACGTCGTCAACATGAGCCTCGGCGGCTTCGACACCCCGGAGATCGACCCGCTGGAGGCGGCGGTCAACAAGCTGTCCGCCGAGACCGGTGTGCTGTTCGCGATCGCCGCGGGCAACTCCGGCCCCGAGTCGGTCGGTTCGCCGGGCTCCGCGGACGCCGCGCTCACCGTCGGCGCCGTCGACGACAGGGACAGGCTGGCCGACTTCTCCAGCACCGGCCCGCGTGCCGGGGACGGCGCCATCAAGCCGGACGTCACCGCGCCCGGCGTCGACATCACCGCCGCGGCGGCCAAGGGCAGCGTCATCGCCCAGGAGGTGGGCGAGTCGCCCGCCGGGTACCTGACCATCTCCGGTACGTCGATGGCGACCCCGCATGTCGCGGGCGCCGCCGCGCTGCTCAAGCAGCAGCACCCGGACTGGACGTACACCGAACTCAAGGGTGCGCTGACCGCCTCCACCAAGGGCGGCACGTACACGCCGTTCGAGCAGGGCTCGGGCCGCATCCAGGTCGACAAGGCGATCAGGCAGACGGTGATCGCCGACCCGGTGTCGGTGAGCTTCGGGACGCAGCAGTGGCCGCACACCGACGACACGCCGGTCGACAAGGAGCTGACGTACCGCAACCTGGGCACCGCCGACGTGACGCTGGACCTCGCGGTCAGCGCCACCGACCCCAAGGGCGCGGCGGCCCCGGCGGGCTTCTTCACGCTCGGCGCCACCAAGGTGACCGTCCCCGCGGGCGGCACGGCCTCCGTGACCATGACCGCCGACACCCGGCTGGGCGGCACCCTCGACGGCACCTACTCGGCGTACGTGACGGCGAAGGGCGGCGGCCAGACCGTCCGCACGGCCGCCGCGGTCAACCGTGAGGTGGAGTCGTACGACGTCAAGGTGGAGCACATCGGCCGGGACGGCCAGGCCACCGACCAGTACGACACCGTGCTGTTCGGCTACTCCGGGCTCGGCTCCGGCCGCGCCTACCCCGTGCCGCGGGTGGCGTCGGGCGTGACGACGCTGCGGGTGGCCAAGGGCACCTACCTGCTGGACGCCTGGATCGTGAAGGACTTCGACACCTTCGAGGGCGGCCTCGACTGGCTGGTCCAGCCGAAGCTGAGCGTCACCGGGAACACCTCGTTGACCCTGGACGCCCGCAAGACGAAGGCGGCGGACATCCGGGTGCCGGACGCCTCCGCCAAGCCGAAGTTCGCGTCGATCGACTACTTCCTCAACGAGGCGGTCGGCATCGGCTTCGGCGCCACCTCCTTCGCCGACCTGCGCATGGCCCACCTGGGCCCGGAGATCCCCAGAGGCCTGAGCCAGACCTGGTTCGGCCAGTTCACCAAGGGCTCCGGCAGCGAGTACGACGTGGTCACGACCGCCGAGGTGAGGAAGATCCAGGGTGACAAGGTCCGGCACTTCAAGAAGAGCGAACTCGCCACGGTGAAGGCGGGCGTCGGCTCCTCCGCGCCCGGCAAGACCGGCTCGCTCGCCCCGTGGGGCCTGCTCCCCGAGAACGTCGTCTTCGCCACCGAGACCGAGCGCAAGCTGCCCACCAAGCGCACGCTGTACCTGTCGACGGTGGACGACATCCGCTGGTCGTACGACTTCTTCCAGTACGGCCCGGTGGACGCGGACGGCTTCCCGGTCGCGGAGGCGTACTACTCGGGCGGCGACCCGAAGAAGTACCGCGGCGGCAAGAGCTACACCGCCACCGTCAACCGCGCGGTCTTCGGCCCGTTCCTGAGCGCGGACCACGGCCTGTTCCGCGAGGGCGACGAGATCTACGGCCTCGTCCCGCTCTTCGCGGACAGCGCCCGGCACGACGGCTCGTCCCTGGTCAGCTCGGCGACCACGACCCTGTACCGCAACGGCACCAAGGTCGGAAGCAACCACGACCCGCTGGAGGCCGGGGAGCGGTTCAAGGTCCCGTCCGGTGCCGCCGAGTACCAGCTGACGACCTCGGTCAGGCGGAGCGGCAAGGTGTCCGCGACGTCCACCCGGATCGACGCGAAGTTCACCTTCCGCTCCAAGAAGTCCGACGCCGAGATCGTCCGGCTCCCGGCGTCCACGGTCCGCTTCGGCGCCCACACCACCCTCGACGGCAAGGTGACGGCCCGTCGCACGGCCACCGTCCCGGTCACCGTCGAGGGCGCGGCCAAGGGCTCCCACCTGAAGTCGCTGCGCGTGTACGTGTCGTACGACCACGGCCAGAGCTGGAAGAAGCTCACCGTCAAGAACGGCAAGGTCAAGGTCAGGAACCCGGCCAAGGGCAAGTCGATCTCGTACCACGCGAAGATCACCGACAAGAAGGGCAACAAGTCGACGATCTCGATCTACAACGCGTACTACGGCAAGTGAGCGGACCGCCGTAGCGCCGAACCGAACGGTCCCCCGGAGGCGCCGCTTCCGGGGAACCGTTCCCTTCTTCCAGGGCCTCTCAGGTCGCTGGGGACGACGGCGTACCCGCGCGGGTGGCGTCCGTGCCCCAGCTGGCCAGCAGCCGCAGGGACTCGGCGGACGGTGAGCCCGGCTCGGGGTGGTAGGTGACCAGGGACAGCTCGGCGTCGTCGACCAGCCGGAAGTTCTCGAAGGACAGCGCCAGTTCACCGACCAGCGGATGGTGCATCAGCTTGACGCCGTACGTCTTCTCCTTGACGTCGTGCGTGGCCCACAGCCGCCGGAACTCCTCGCTCTTCACCGACAGCTCGCCGACCAGCGCGGAGAGCCGGGGGTCGTCCGGGTGGCAGCCCGCGTCCATCCGCAGGTAGCTGACGATGTCGGCGGCCTTCTGCTCCCACGCCACGAACAGGTCCCGGTAGTCGGGCCGCAGGAACACCAGCCGCGCCCAGTTCCGCTCCGCCGCGGGCAGCTCCGCCCAGTCCCCGAAGACGGCCGCCGCCATCCGGTTCCAGGCGAGGATGTCGGTGCGCCGGCCGACGATGTACGCCGGGACGGTGTCGATGGTGTCCAGCAGCTGCCGCAGCGCCCCGCGCACGTGCTGGGTGCGCGCCGCCGTCCTCCTGCGCTGCCGCGTGGGCCGGGCGAGGTGGGTGAGGTGCGCGTGCTCGGCGCTCGTCAGCCGCAGCGCGCGGGCGATGGAGTCCAGCACCTCGGCCGACACGTTCCGTCCGTTGCCCTGTTCGAGGCGGGTGTAGTACGCCACCGACACCCCGGCCAGCTGGGCCAGCTCCTCCCGGCGCAGCCCCGGCACCCGGCGGTGCCGCCCGAAGTCCGGCAGCCCGACGTCCTCCGGCTTCAGCCGGGCACGCCGGGTGCGCAGGAACTCGCTCAGCTCGGCACGCCGGTCGAGGGCGCCGCCGGTGGTCGGCGCGGGCCGCGGGTCTCGGGGCCGCGGGTCCGTGGGCTGGTCCATACCCCCAGTATCACCGTGCCGGTCTGGTCGTACGACGAGGAGCCTGACCCTGCCAGTGGTAGGCACAGCGGACGTACGCAAAACGGTGACCTGGGTGAACGTCGGCGGCGGGGGCAGGCTGGTCACCGTAAGAGACCTTCCGAACGTCGTAGCACCGCTAGGAGACGACCGGCATGACCACCACTGTCGCCGCATACGCCGCCCCCGCCGCCAAGGCCCCGCTGGAGCGCACCACGATCGAGCGTCGGGCGGTGCGCGAGCACGACGTCCTGATCGACGTGAAGTACGCCGGGATCTGCCACTCCGACATCCACCAGGTCCGGGAGGGCTGGGGCGAGGCGATCTTCCCGATGGTCCCCGGCCACGAGATCGCGGGCGTGGTCTCCGAGGTCGGGCCCGGGGTCACCCGCTTCGCCGTGGGCGACACCGTGGGCGTCGGCTGCATGGTCGACTCCTGCCGGGAGTGCGACAACTGCCGCGCCGGTCTGGAGCAGTACTGCACCAACGGCAACGTGATGACGTACAACGGCATAGGCAGGGACGGGGAGCCCACGTACGGCGGCTACTCCGAGAAGATCGTCGTGGACGAGGGCTTCGTCGTCCGGATCCCCGAGGGCCTGGCCCTCGACGAGGCCGCGCCGCTGCTGTGCGCGGGCATCACCACGTACTCCCCGCTGCGCCACTGGCAGGCGGGCCCCGGCAAGAAGGTCGCCGTCGTCGGCATGGGCGGCCTCGGGCACATGGCCGTGAAGCTGGCGCACGCGCTGGGCGCCGAGGTGACGGTGCTGTCGCAGTCGCTGCGCAAGCAGGAGGACGGCCTGCGGCTGGGCGCCGACCACTACTACGCGACCAGCGACGAGACGACGTTCCGGAAGCTGGCGGGCACCTTCGACCTGATCATCTCGACGGTCTCGGCCCCGCTGGACTTCGGCGCCTACCTCTCCCTCCTGAAGACGGACGGCGCGCTCGTCAACGTGGGCGCTCCCGAGGAGCCGGTCTCCCTCAACCTCTTCTCGGTCATCGGCGGGCGCAAGACGCTGGCGGGTTCCAGCATCGGCGGCATCCGCGAGACCCAGGAGATGCTGGACTTCTGCGCGGCGCACGGGATCGGCGCGGAGATCGAGGTGATCCGCGCGGACCAGGTGAACGAGGCGTACGAGCGGGTGCTGGCGAGCGACGTGCGCTACCGCTTCGTGATCGACGCGGCGACGATCTGAGGCCGAGGCTCCTTCTCTCCTGCGGGCCGTGCCGGTGGTGCCGCTGGCGGCCTCGGTGTCCGCGCGGGCGGTGATGGTGCCGCTGCTGGCGATCGACATGCGCGGACTGGACGTCCTGAGGAACGGCCGAGCGAAGGCGGTCCGCTTCACGACGCTGGCGGCGCTGTGCGAGGCGTTGGAGTGCCAGCCGGGGGATCTGTTGCGGTGGGAGGCGGAGGGGGAGGAGTCGTCACAGGCCGGCGGAGTTGGTGGGCAGCCGGTCGGCGTACCCGGCGCGGCCGCGTACTCCTCCTCGGACTCGGGGTACCGCTTCGATCCGGGGAGGGCGTGGTAACGCACCGGTCGGTGCAGAGGCTCCGGAAGGTGTGGGCGACCGGGGGGCCGAGGGGGCGCCGCTCCCGCCATCGCGCGGCGAGGGACGTGGGCGTCATGCCGGTTCCGGGTACGGGTGCTCCTTCGGCAGGAGCCGGGTGGCGGAGTCGAGGGCGCCGTCGCGTACCAGGGCGTGGATGCGGTGGGCCAGTGGGGTCACGTCCTCGATGGAGACCGTCCATTCGTCCGCGTACCGGCGTGCGGCCTCACCGGAGAGGCCGAGCTGGAGCGAGCGGAACGGCAACGGCCGGAGGTGGAGGTCCCGCTCGGGGTCCCACTGGACGCGGGCCGGTGATCGCCTCAACTGCCGCTGCCAGGTGGCGCGGTCGGGGTGCACCCCGGGTGCGTAGCTCGACCGGCAGGCATGGCGCAGCGCCCACTCGAAACCGTCCCGGTGGATTCCACCGCCAGTACCGTCTCCTGGTCCGGCTTGGTGGCCCACCCGCAGCGGTACATCATCCACAGGAACGACGGCTTGACCCACGTCATCCGGTCCCGCTTCCACGCGGCGGGGAACCGTCCCTCCCGTGCGGCGGCCTGTCCTATCTCCGGCGCGTACGCCTGGTAGACCGTGATCGTGTCCGCCGTGTACGCGGCACGGATCCTCCGTTGCGGCTCTTGTGTGACGTGCATGGGGACAGGGTGGGGCAGCCCCGGGATCCGGCGCCATCCCATTCGAAGCCGCCCGCCGGGGCGGTCAGCCCGGGAGCGTGGCCGGGCTGCCGCCGTTCGCCTCGTAGCCCGCCACCGCCAGGGCGCGGTAGACCGCGAACTCGGCGGCCGGGTCGGGGGAGAGGGTCCAGGGGAGGGCGCCGACGTGGCCGTCGACGTGGACCAGTTGGGTCATCGCCTCGGCCCAGCGCTCGGCGCGGACCAGGAAGAAGACCAGCAGGTGGCGGACGTGCGCCAGCATGGGGTCGTCGGGGCGGGCCGAGTGCACCGCGTGCAGGGCGCCGTGGATCGCCTTGGTGACGACCTCGCTCTGGTAGAAGCCCCTGACCAGGTTCAGCTCTGGCAGGTGCTCGAAGACGGAGAACAGCGGCATCGCCGCCAGCAGCGAGCCCCGCGGCGCGCGGGCCGCCGCGGCCTCCGTGAACGAGGTCGCCAGCTCACGCGAGCCGTGCCACTTCTCGCACCAGTACTGCAGGGCCGCCAGGTGCGCGCCCATGTGGTTCGGGGCGCGGTCGAGGATCCTCAGCCACAGCTGCTCGAACTCGGGGCGGGGGTAGGCCAGGCCGCGGGCCACGGACAGCTCCACGATGTACGGGACCGGGTCGCCGGGGGCCAGCAGCGCCGCGTCGGCGCAGGCCGACCTCGCCTCCTCCATGATGATCCGGAACTCGTCCGTGCCCGGCGTCGCCGTCCGCCACGCCTGCTGCACCAGGAACTCGGCGTGCACCGCCGCGCCGCCCGCGTCCTTGGGCGCCTCGGTGCGCCAGCTCCGCAGCCACTGGCCGCCCGGCTGCTCGCTCACCCCGCCCGGGCTCTGCGCCAGCTCAAGGGACGCGGCGCCCGCGAACGCCTGCACCCGCTGCCAGCGCAGCTCGCCCTCCGTCTCGGTGCCCGCCAGCAGCTGGGCCGCCGCGCGGTAGTCCTGCGAGCGCTGCACCAGGTCGAGGACGTCCAGCAGGTCCTTGTCGGGGCCCGGCATCCGCACGTCCAGCTCCTCCTGCCGTGCGAACCCGTAGTCCGACGGGTCCGCGGCGTCCGGGTGGCCCGGCGGGACCTGCTCGATCACACCGCGCCGACGACGGACCAGGGGCAGCACCACGAACCCCAGCATGACCAGCGCGATCAGGACCCAGAGAATCTCCATGCCTCAAGCGAACCAGACGACAGTGACAATTGGCCAACCCGTGCGCAGAGCCTGTGGACAACTCCCGGGAGTTCGATCCGTGCCGTCACCGGGGCGCCGTTCCCGCACCGGGCGCACTACGCTCGGGGCCCATGAGCGACAGGCACATCAGTCAGCACTTCGAGACCCTCGCGATCCACGCGGGCAACACCGCCGATCCCCTCACCGGCGCCGTCGTCCCCCCGATCTACCAGGTCTCGACCTACAAGCAGGACGGCGTCGGCGGACTGCGCGGCGGCTACGAGTACAGCCGCAGCGCCAACCCGACCAGGACCGCGCTGGAGGAGAACCTCGCCGCCGTGGAGGGCGGCCGTCGCGGCCTCGCGTTCGCGTCCGGACTGGCGGCCGAGGACTGCCTGTTGCGTACGCTGCTCAGCCCCGGCGACCACGTGGTGATCCCCAACGACGCGTACGGCGGAACCTTCCGCCTCTTCGCCAAGGTCGTCGCGCGCTGGGGCGTCGAGTGGTCGGTCGCCGACACCTCCGACCCGGCGGCCGTACGGGACGCGATCACCCCGAAGACCAAGGTGGTGTGGGTGGAGACCCCCTCCAACCCGCTGCTCGGCATCACCGACATCGCCGCCGTCGCCCAGGTCAGCCGGGACGCGGGCGCCCGTCTCGTGGTCGACAACACCTTCGCCACGCCCTACCTCCAGCAGCCGCTGGCGCTCGGCGCGGACGTCGTCGTGCACTCCCTCACCAAGTACATGGGCGGCCACTCGGACGTCGTCGGCGGGGCGCTGGTCGTCGCCGACGAGGCGCTCGGGGAGGAGCTGGCGTACCACCAGAACGCGATGGGCGCGGTCGCCGGGCCCTTCGACTCCTGGCTGGTGCTGCGCGGCATCAAGACCCTGCCGGTGCGCATGGACCGGCACAGCGAGAACGCCGCCAAGGTCGCCGACATGCTCACCCGGCACGCGCGCGTGACGCGCGTGCTCTACCCCGGGCTGCCGGACCACCCCGGCCACGAGGTCGCCGCCAAGCAGATGCGGTCCTACGGCGGCATGGTCTCCTTCCGCGTCGAGGGCGGCGAGGAGGCGGCCGTCGCGGTCTGCGACCGGGCGAGGGTGTTCACGCTCGGCGAGTCCCTGGGCGGTGTCGAGTCGCTGATCGAGCACCCCGGGCGGATGACGCACGCGTCCGCGGCGGGCTCCGCCCTGGAGGTCCCCGCCGACCTCGTCCGGCTCTCCGTCGGCATCGAGAACGTCGACGACCTGCTGGCCGACCTCCAGCAGGCGCTCGGCTGACCCTGCCGCGCGTCACCAGTCCGTGAGCGGTGGGGTCGTCTCCGACGGCGGCTCCACCCACGGCTGCGCGACCAGCGCCCAGACGGCGAACGCCACCGTCACCGCGCACAGCAGCAGCCACAGCACCCGGTGGACGAGCTGGCGGCGGCGCAGGATGCGGGCGCCGCGGCGTACGGCGTCGGGGTACAGCTCCGGCGGCACCCTCGGCGGCGTGCGGTCCATGACCCGGCGCGCCGCCGCCTCCCGGTCGGCCCGGCTCATGGCGCCGCCTCCCGACTGGCCTGGGTCATGGTGCCGCCTCCCGACTGGCCCCGCTCATGGCGCCGCCACCTTGGCCCCGGTCACCACGGCCGGGGCGCGGTCGCGGGGCGGGTGCAGCAGCAGTGCCGTCGCGCGGTCGCACAGGACGCGGACCCGTTCGACGGGCAGCCCGAGCAGGGCCGCCGTCTGCCGCTCGGCGACCCCCTCGTACAACCTGAGGACGACGACCAGACGCTCCTGCGGCGAGAGATGGGACAGCGCGCTGCGCGGGCGTGGACGGGCTCGGCGGAGGGCGCCGTGGTACTGCCAGGCCGCGTGCGCGAACCGGGTGGCGAGATACCGGCGGGCGCGGTCGTAGGGGTCCTCGCCGCGCAGCCCGTCCCAGCGCGCGTAGGTGTGGGCGAGGGCCAGGGTCAGCAGGCGCCGCGCGCGCGGGTTGTCGTCCGGGACCTCCGCGGTGAGCAGGGTGGCGGTGTGCAGCAGCCGGCCCGCCGCGCCCGCGACGAACGCCTGGAACTCGTCGTCCCGGCGGGCCGTCCGGAACGCCTGCTGATCTCGCACCGCGCCTCCCCCGCCTGAAGGCGACCTTGAGGACAACCGACCCGGCCGGACGCGGGGCACGGCGCGCGAACCCGCGTACGAAAACCAGGACCCGGTCTCATATGAGGCCAGGGGTGCCCTTTCGGTCAAGAGCCGCGCACCACCAGCGTGCGGAGCCCCGCCCTCCGGATCGGTCCCGGCAGGTCAGGACCGTGCGGACTGGTCCGCCCCCGGCATACCCTGGACGGCCATCCGCGCGGACAGCGACTGGTTGAAGCGGGTGAGGAGGGTGCAGAACGCCGCGCGCTCCTCCGGTGCCCAGTCCTGGGTCAGATCGGCCATCAACTGGCGCCTGGAGGACCGTACCTCGTCCAGCCGGGAGTGCCCGCGCGGGGAGAGTTGGAGGACCACGGCACGGCCGTCCTCGGGGTGCGAGGTGCGCTTGACCAGGCCGGTGTCGACGAGCGGAGCCACCTGCCGGGTGACCGTGGAGGAGTCGATGCCCATGCTCGCGGCGAGCGCCTTGACGCCCATCGGGCCCTCTTTGTCGAGGCGGTTGAGCAGCAGGTACGCGGCGCGGTCCATGGAGTTGCGCACCTGACCGACGCCGCCGAGCCGGGTCTGCTCCGCACGGCGGGCGAACACCGCCACCTCGTGCTGGAGCGTGTCGAGAAGACCGCTGTCGCCGACGGTCGTCATGTCCATCGACATTTCAGGTGTTGTGGGCATGGCGGGGGGCTCACTTCATCGCTGGGCAGCTGGGTTGGGGGACAGGTTACGCGGATGGCAGGCGGCCCGTACCGGGGCTGCCCAAACCAGTCTCGGAGGTTGGTCACAACAGCCGTCGGCGTGTGTGAACTGCGAGACTTGCGGCATGAACTACCGCAAGTCGGTCCCCGTCCCGCCGGTCACCCTCGACGACGTGCGCGGTGCGCAGAAGATGCTCACCGGGGTGGCGCGGGTGACCGCGATGGAGGGCAGCAGGCACCTGACGCAGCTGGTGGGGGCGCCGGTGCACCTCAAGTGCGAGAACCTCCAGCGCACCGGGTCGTTCAAGCTGCGCGGCGCCTACGTCCGGATCGCCGGGCTGCTGCCGGAGGAGCGGGCCGCCGGGGTGGTCGCGGCCAGCGCGGGCAACCACGCGCAGGGCGTGGCGCTGGCGTCCGCGCTGCTCGGGGTGCGCGCGACGGTGTTCATGCCCAAGGGCGCCCCGCTGCCCAAGATCAGCGCCACCCGGGAGTACGGCGCCGAGGTGCGCCTGCACGGCCAGGTGGTCGACGAGACGCTGGCCGCCGCGCAGGAGTACGCCGCCCAGACCGGCGCGGTGTTCATCCACCCCTTCGACCACCCGGACGTCATCGCCGGGCAGGGCACGGTCGGCCTGGAGATCCTGGAGCAGTGCCCGGAGGCGCGCACGGTCCTGGTGGGCGTGGGCGGCGGCGGGCTCGCGGCCGGGATCGCGGTCGCGATGAAGACGCTCCGTCCGGACGTGCGGATCGTCGGGGTGCAGGCGGCGGGTGCCGCGGCCTATCCGCCCTCGCTGGCCGCGGGGCGGCCGGTGGCGGTCGAGAACCCGGTGACGATGGCCGACGGCATCCGGGTCGGGCGGCCGGGCGAGGTGCCGTTCGCCATCGTCGACGAGTTGGTGGACGAGGTCCGCACGGTCAGCGAGGACGAGCTGTCCACCGCGCTGCTGCTCTGCCTGGAGCGGGCCAAGCTGGTCGTGGAACCGGCGGGCGCCAGCCCGGTCGCGGCGCTGCTGAGCGAGCCGGGGGCGTTCGAGGGGCCGGTGGTGGCGGTGCTGTCCGGTGGCAACGTCGACCCGGTGCTGATGCAGCGGGTGCTGCGGCACGGCATGGCGGCGCAGGGCCGCTACCTGGCCGTTCGGCTGCGGCTGACCGACCGGCCGGGCGCCCTCGCGAAAATGCTGGGGGTGTTGTCAGTGGTCGACGCTAACGTCCTCGATGTGAGCCACGTACGGACCGACCCACGGCTCGGGCTCACGGAGGCGGAGGTGGAACTGCACCTGGAGACGAAGGGACCGGCGCACTGCGTCGAGGTCGGTGACGCCCTGCGGGCCGCGGGATACCTGGTCATCGCCTGACCGCCGCACCGGATCGATCTCCGTTCCATCACCCGTTCGAATGATTCGCATTGTGAGACGCGATACATCGCGTTATGGTGAGAGCCTCGAAGGACTCCGAAGAACTCCAAAGGGCTCCGAAAAACTCCCAAGATCTTCCAAGTCCTCCCAAGCCGCACTTCCATGACGAACTCCCGTGACAGATCCCAATGAGGTGGAGACTCATATGCCAGGCGCCATCCATGCCGAAGGTCTGGTGAAGACCTTCGGCGACGTAAGGGCTCTTGACGGCGTCGACCTCGACGTCCCGGAGGGCACGGTCCTCGGCCTCCTCGGGCCGAACGGCGCGGGCAAGACCACCGCGGTCCGCTGCCTGACCACACTCCTGCGCCCGGACAGCGGCCGGGCGGTGGTCGCGGGCATCGACGTGCTCAAGCATCCCAACGAGGTACGGCGCTCCATCGGCCTCTCCGGCCAGTTCGCCGCCGTCGACGAGTACCTGACCGGCCGGGAGAACCTCCAGATGGTCGGGCAGCTGTACCAGATGCGGGCCAAGGACGCGAAGGTCCGCGCCGCCGAGCTGCTGGAGCAGTTCAACCTCGCGGACGCCGCCGACCGCCCCGCCAAGACCTACTCCGGCGGTATGCGCCGCCGTCTCGACCTGGCCGCGGCGCTGGTCGTCTCGCCACCGGTGATGTTCATGGACGAGCCCACGACCGGCCTGGACCCGCGCAACCGCCAGCAGCTCTGGGAGGTCATCAAGCAACTGGTCTCCAGTGGTACGACGCTGCTGCTGACCACCCAGTACCTGGAGGAGGCCGACCACCTCGCCCATGACATCGCGGTGGTCGACCACGGCAAGGTGATCGCCCGCGGCACCTCCGACCAGCTCAAGGCCCGCACCGGCGGGGAGCGGGTGGAGGTCGTGGTGCACGAGCGCGAGCACATCACGACCGCCAGCGAGGTGCTGCGCGGCTTCGGCAAGGGCGAGGTCGCCGTCGAGGACCACACCCGCAAGCTCACCGTGCCCGTCACCGGCGGCGCCAAGCTGCTCGCCGAGGTCATCCGCGAGCTGGACGTCCGCGGTATCGAGATAGACGACATCGGCCTGCGCCGACCCACCCTCGACGACGTGTTCCTGTCCCTGACCGGACACGTGGCCGAGGCCAAGGACGAAGAGAACGAGAAGGGGGCCGTCAGGTGAGTGCCATCACCGACACCGTGCGGATCAGCGCGCCGTCCAATCCGCTCACCCAGTCCGTGCGTGACTCACTCGTGGTCGCCAAGCGCAACCTGATCCGGATGACACGGATCCCCGAGATGGTCATCTTCGGGCTCATCCAGCCGATCATGTTCGTGGTGCTGTTCAGCTACGTCTTCGGCGGATCCATGAACATCGGCGGCAGCACCGACCCGAGTGTCTACCGCGAGTTCCTGATGGCGGGCATCTTCGCGCAGACCGTCACCTTCGCCACCGCCGGTGCGGGGGCGGGCATCGCCGACGACATGCACAAGGGGCTGATCGACCGCTTCCGGTCGCTGCCGATGGCCCGAGGGGCGGTGCTGACCGGGCGGACGCTCGCCGACCTGGTGCAGACCGCGCTCACCGTGACGGTGCTGGCGGTCGTCGCGCTGCTGGTCGGCTGGCGGACCCACACCAACATCGGTGAGGTGCTCGGCGCCTTCGGGCTGCTGCTTCTGCTCGGGTACGCGTTCACCTGGGTCGGCGCGCTGATCGGACTGTCCGTGCGGACCCCGGAGGCGGCCACCTCGGGCGGGCTGATCTGGCTCTTCCCGGTCACCTTCGTGTCCAACGCGTTCGTGGACTCCAGTCAGATGACGCCGTGGCTGCAGCACGTCGCGGACTGGAACCCGTTCAGCGCCACCGTGCAGGCGTGCCGCGAGCTGTTCGGCAACCCCGGGGTGAGCCCGTCGGACGCCTGGCCCATGCAGCACCCGGTGTGGGCCTCGCTGATCTGGTCGATACTCATCATCGCCCTCTTCCGGACGCTGGCGGTCCGCAAGTACCGCTCGGCGACCGCGTAGGCGGCGCCCTGGGCCGTGGCGGCCGGACATGGCGACGCCCCCGGCGTCCGTGGACAGCGGGGGCGTGCCAGGGTCCTGCGGGAACAGCCGGTCAGCCGCTGTAGGGCTCGGCCTTGAGGATGCGCACCGAGGCCTTCTTACCGTTCGGCAGCTCGTACTCGGCGTCCTCACCGACCTTGTGGCCGATGACACCGGTGCCGAGCGGGGACTGCGGCGAGTACGTCTCGATGTCGCCGCTGGCGTACTCACGGGAAGCGAGCAGGAAGGTCAGGGTGTCGTCCTCGTCACCGTCGAAGGCGATCGTGACGACCATGCCCGGCGCGACCGCCCCGTCGGCCGAGGCGGGGGCCTCACCGACCTTGGCGTTCTCGAGGAGCTGGGTCAGCTGGCGCACACGGAGCTCCTGCTTGCCCTGCTCCTCCTTGGCCGCGTGGTAGCCGCCGTTCTCGCGCAGATCGCCCTCCTCGCGCGCGGCCGCGATCTTGGCGGCGATCTCCGTGCGCGCAGGACCAGTAAGGTACTCAAGCTCGTCCCTGAGCTTGTTGTACGCCTCCTGGGTCAGCCAGGTGACGTTCTCGCTGGTCTGGGTCACAGGGTGCTCCTCGTCGGTACTGGGAATACAAAGCATCGCCCTATCCAGAAGAATGTTCCTTCAGGAGTGGGCGAAACCACGAGCCTAACAATTCAGTGGCGGAAGGGGGAGGACATAAGTCACCAAAGTCGTGTCAACGCAGGTCAGAGCCTACGGATTGCGGATGACACCGACCGCGCCAGAGATGACGCCCGGATGAACGCCCGGAGTTGATCATCAGTCGGCGTGGCAGCCGAGCAGCTCGGCCGTCGACCCCGGGGCCGTCGTCCGCAGCGTGACGACCTGGGTGACGGTGGTGGCGTCGCCCTCGAAGCGGAAGTCGGCCCGGCCCACCTCGGCGCCGTCCGCGGCCTGGGAGCGCACGGTGCAGTAGCCGGAGGTGCCCGCGTCCTTCTCCACCTGGAGGCGCACCTTCACCGCGTCGTCCGCGAGGTCGAAGCTGATCACCTGGCCGCTGATCCTGTTCCCGCCGATGTAGTGGTACGCGAAGTAGCCGACGAGGGCGATGAGCCCGGCGCCCAGGACGGCGCCGACCACCATGAGCGTGCGGTTGGCGCGCTCGTCCGAGGAACGGCCGTAGCGGCCCTCGGGCAGGCGCGTGCTCGCCGTGCTCATGATCCTCGTCCTCCCGGCCGTTCCCAGGGGCGGAATTATTCCTCGCCCGATTCGGTCACTATAGAAGCCGCTCATCGCGCCACCGCACACAGGGCGCCTAACGACTTGAGGATTGAGTCTTGACTGACCAGTTGCGACTGATGGCCGTCCACGCCCACCCCGACGACGAGTCGAGCAAAGGCGCGGCCACCATGGCGAAGTACGTGTCCGAGGGGGTGGACGTGCTGGTCGTGACCTGCACGGGCGGGGAGCGTGGCTCCATCCTCAACCCGAAGCTCCAGGGGGACGCGTACATCGAGGAACACATCCACGAGGTACGCAAGAAGGAGATGGACGAGGCCCGGGAGATCCTCGGCGTCAAGCAGGAGTGGCTCGGGTTCGTCGACTCGGGGCTCCCCGAGGGCGACCCGCTGCCGCCGCTGCCGGAGGGCTGCTTCGCCCTGGAGGACGTCGACCACGCGGCCGGGGAACTGGTCCGCAAGATCCGCGCCTTCCGGCCCCAGGTGATCACCACCTACGACGAGAACGGCGGGTACCCGCACCCCGACCACATCATGACCCACAAGATCACGATGGTGGCGTTCGAGGGCGCGGCGGACACCGGGAAGTACCCGGAGTCCGAGTACGGCCCGGCCTACCAGCCGATGAAGGTCTACTACAACCAGGGCTTCAACCGCCCCCGCACCGAGGCGCTGCACCAGGCGATGCTGGACCGCGGCCTGGAGTCGCCGTACGGGGAGTGGCTCAAGCGCTGGGACGAGATCCAGCGGGCCGAGCGCACGCTGACGACCCACGTCCCGTGCGCCGACTTCTTCGAGATCCGCGACAAGGCGCTGATCGCGCACCGTACGCAGATCGACCCGGACGGCGGCTGGTTCCGGGTGCCGATGGAGCTGCAGAAGGAGGTCTGGCCCACGGAGGAGTACGAACTGGCGAAGTCGCTCGTGGAGACCTCCCTCCCCGAGGACGACCTCTTCGCGGGCATCCGCGACAATGCCTGACATGAGCGCAAGCGCAAGCCTGGCAATGACCCACGTCGTGACCCTCGCCGAGGAACTCGACAAGGACAAGGTGACGCCCGGCGTCCTCGGCTTCATCGTGTTCGCGGTGATGGCCCTGGCCGTGTGGGGGCTGATGAAGTCGATGAACCGGCACATGGGCCGGGTCGACTTCAAGGAGGCCCCGAAGGCGGACGGCGCCGCCGTCGACTCCGGAGCCGAGCGCCCCGGCAGCAACTGAGGTCACGGCGTCGCCGCCACCGCGACGCCCATCACCTCCCGGGCGTGGCGGCTGGGTACCATGCCGAGCCGCCACGCCTGCCAGCCCGACTCCAGGGTGATCCCACGCTCCAGCAGGAGTGCGTAGGCGCCCACGAAGTCGTCGAGCTTGTCGTCCCGCGCCGGATGTCCGGCGCGGGCGAGCTGCGTCAGCTCCTCCTGCGCGACGGCCGTACCGACCTCCACCCCGCCGGGGGCGGCGTACGGCAGCAGGGTGCAGCGCAGGAAGCGCGCCCAGTCCTCGCCGCGCCGGTCGCCGTAGGAGGCGAACAGGCCCGCGGCCTCGTCGCACAGGGCCAGCGCCTGCGGGGTGCGGGCGTTGCCCGCGTCGACGACGGCCAGCTCCAGACAGGTCCACGCCTCGCCGTGGGCGACGCCGATGCGCTGGAAGTCGGCGCGGGCGTCGACGAGGAGCTGCCGGGCGAACCCGGAGTTGCGCAGCGAACCGGTCTGGGCGGCGCGCTGGTCGCGGGTGACGCGCGCCGAGTGGTGCCGGGCGCAGGCCAGGCCGTACACGTCCCGCATCCGGGAGAACATCGTGCGGGCCCGTTCCAGGTCACGGACGGCCAGCTCCAGGTCGCCCGCCTCCTCCAGCGCCTGCCCGAGGTAGTACAGGGTCCACGCCTCCCCGCGGGCGTCCTCGTTCTCCCGGTGCCGTACGGCGGCCCGGCGCAGCTCGGTCACCGCCTCGCTGGCGTCCCCGGCGACCAGCCGGGCCCGCGCCAGCTGGGTCAGCGCCCACGCCTCGCCACGGGCGTCGCGGGTACGGCCGTACCGGTCGAGGGCGTGCCGCAGCTCGGTCTCGGCGCGCGGCACGTCACCGAGGCGCAGACAGAGCTGGCCGAGCTGGTAGTGCGCCCACGCCTGGCCGTGCAGGGACTCCCCGGCGCGGTGCAGTTCCAGGGAGCGGGTCAGCAGGTCGAGGGCCTCGGCGAGGTGGGCGCGGTCGCGTTCCACGGCGGCCAGCGCGTGCATGGTCCAGGCCCGGTCGGTGGCGAGCCCGGGGGACGCCTGGAGGTCGAGGGCCTCCCGGAGCCGGGCCGCGGCCTCGGTGAGGTTGCCCTGGTGGTGCAGGGTGATGCCGAGCGAGCACAGGGCACGGGCGGCGCCGGCGTCGTGGTGCGCCTCCCGGTACAGGTCGACGACGGAGGCCAGCGTGGTGCGGGCCTTGTCGAGTTCGCCGAGCTGACGGGCGGCGATACCGGTGCGCCACTGCACGGAGCGGACCAGCAGCCCCTGGTCGACGGCCTGCGCGAGTTCGCTGATCTCCCCGAGCCGGTAGAGGTCGCCGCGCAGCAGGCAGTAGTCGCACAGCGCGCCCAGCAGGTTCAGCACCGCGCCCTGGTCGACGCCCTCGGCGTGCCGCAGCGTGGCGGTGATGAAGCTGGACTCGTCGTCCAGCCAGCGCAGCGCCTCGTCGAGGGAGGTGAAGCCGTGCGGGCCGAACCGGTCGGAGCGGGTGGACATGTTGCCGTCGACCAGCCGCAGCACGGAGTCGGCGAGTTCGGCGTAGTTGACGATCAGCCGTTCCTGGGCGGCGGTGCGCTCCGCGGGCTCCTCCTCGTCGAGGAGACGGGCCTGGGCGAAGACGCGCACCAGGTCGTGCAGCCGGTAGCGGTCGCCGCGCACCTGGTCGATGAGCCCGGCCCGGGCGAGCGCGACGAGGTGCCGGGTCGCCTCGGCCTCACCGGTGGCGATCAGGGCCGCCGCGGCGGCGGCCCCGAGCGAGGCCCGCCCGGCGAGCGCGAGGCGCCGCAGCAGCCGCCGGGCGGCGTCCGACTGGTCGGCGTAGCACAGCCACAGCGCCCGCTCCACCGGCTGCACGGGCCCGTAGGCGCCGAGGTCGGCGGCGAGCTGGCGGGGTGAGCGCTGGCCGAGCGAGGACCCGGCGACGCGCAGCGCCAGCGGCAGCCCGTCGCACAGCTGCCGGATCGTCTCCGCGGACTCGGCGTCGTAGGGCCCCGAGGCGTCCCGCGCCACCGCGCCCAGCAGCTCCTCCGCGCCCGCCGCGTCCAGGGTGCGCACCGGCAGGTGGTGCACCCGGGCGGGCAGGTCGGAGGGGAGTTCCAGGGGTTCGCGGGCGGTGACCAGGACGAGGCTGTCGGAGCGCTCGGGGACCAGGGCGCGGATCTGCCGCACGTCGGAGGCGTCGTCGAGGACGACGGCGACGGGGACGCCGGTCAGGTGCTGGTGGTACAGCTCGCCGAGCCGTTTGACGTGCTGGTCGGGGGAGGAGCGCTCCCGGAACAGCAGTTGCTCGCGGGAGGCGCCGAGCCGGTTCAGCAGGTGCAGCAGCGCGTCCCGGGTGGTCAGCGGCGGGTCCTGCGGGCTGTCCCCGCGCAGGTCGACCACGCAGGCACCGCGGAACTGGTCCCGCAGGTCGTGCGCGGCGCGCACCGCCAGCGTCGTACGGCCGCTGCCGGGCGGCCCGTGCAGCACCACCACCGTCGGCCGGGTCCGGGTGCTGGCGCGGGCGGCCTGCACCCACTGCCGGATCCGCCCCAGCTCGGTCCGGCGCCCCGCGAACGGGCCGGTCGGCTCCGGGAGCTGGGCGAAGGACTGCTCCAGCACGCTGCGCCCGCGGGCCTTGCCGCTCTTGTCGGTGCCGCGCAGCTTCGGCCCCTGCTGCTTGCCGACCGGCCCGGTGGACGCGGCCAGCACCCGCTGCTGGTCCAGGAACGGCCGGATGCCGCGCACCTCCAGCGCGGTCAGCCACTGGAGCCGCAGCTGCTCGGGCCCGCCCGGCTGGCTCACGGCACCGGCGCGGTGGTGGGCGGCGGGCAGGTGCGTCCCGGCGACCTTCACCACGGTCGCCGCCGCGCCGACCACGCCGACGGTGACGCCCGCGCCGAACGCGGTCCCGGTGCCGGTGCCGAGCGCCAGGTCGGCCACCACGGCCGCGAACCCGGCGACGCCCGCCACCAGCAGCGGCGTCCCGGCACCCTCCCGTGCGTACCGCTGGCCGAAGGTGAGCCGTCCGGCCTCCGACTCGTCGAGGGCGTGGGTGTAGGCGGCGTACTCCTCGGCGGCGGTCCGCGCCATCGCGTCCAGCGACCCGCGCGCCCGGGTCAGCAGCACCTGCCCGTCGGTACGGCCCCCCGACCGCCGTACCTCCTCCTCCACGGCCCGGCGCAACAGCCGGTCGGCCTCCGCGCGGTGCGCGTCCCGCATGGTCTCGTCCCCCTGTCGCGGATCGCTGTCCTCGGTCATCAAGTGTGCTGCCCGGGGGGCGGCCTGACGAGGGGGCAGGATCACCCGCCTGTGTGCTGTCCCCTGTCCCGCCCGGTACTGGGGCAGGATGGACCCCATGCCGAACCGACTCGCGCACGAGACCTCGCCGTATCTGCTCCAGCACGCCGAGAACCCGGTCGACTGGTGGCCCTGGTCGCCGGAGGCGTTCGAGGAGGCGCGGCGGCGGGACGTGCCGGTGCTGCTGAGCGTGGGCTACTCCAGCTGCCACTGGTGCCACGTCATGGCGCACGAGTCCTTCGAGGACCAGGCCACCGCCGACGTCATGAACGACCGCTTCGTGAGCGTCAAGGTCGACCGGGAGGAGCGGCCGGACGTCGACGCGGTCTACATGGAGGCCGTGCAGGCGGCGACCGGGCAGGGCGGGTGGCCGATGACGGTGTTCCTGACGCCGGACGCGGAGCCGTTCTACTTCGGTACGTACTTCCCGCCCGCGCCGCGCGGGGGGATGCCGTCGTTCCGGCAGGTCCTGGAGGGCGTGCACCACGCGTGGACGGACCGGCGGGACGAGGTCGCCGACGTGGCGGGGAAGATCGTCCGGGACCTGGCCGGGCGGGAGGTGTCCTTCGGCGGCACCGAGGTCCCCGGCGAGCAGGAGCTGGCGCAGGCGCTGCTCGGGCTGACCCGGGAGTACGACCCGCAGCGGGGCGGGTTCGGCGGGGCGCCGAAGTTCCCGCCGTCCATGGTGGTCGAGTTCCTGCTGCGCCACCACGCCCGCACCGGCGCCGAGGGCGCCCTGCAGATGGCGGCGGACACCTGTGAGCGCATGGCCCGCGGCGGCCTCTACGACCAGCTCGGCGGCGGTTTCGCCCGGTACTCCGTGGACCGCGACTGGACCGTGCCGCACTTCGAGAAGATGCTCTACGACAACGCGCTGCTGTGCCGGGTCTACGCCCACCTGTGGCGGGCCACCGGCTCCGCGCTCGCCCGGCGGATCGCGCTGGAGACGGCCGACTTCATGGTCCGCGAACTCCGCACCGGGCAGGGCGGGTTCGCGTCCGCGCTGGACGCCGACAGCGACGACGGCTCGGGGCGGCACGTGGAGGGCGCGTACTACGTGTGGACGCCCGCGCAACTGCGTGAGGTGCTCGGCGAGGAGGACGCCGGACTCGCCGCCGAGTACTTCGGGGTGACCGAGGAGGGCACGTTCGAGGAGGGCGCGTCCGTGCTGCGGCTCCCGCAGGGGGAGTCCGTCGTCGACGCCGGGCGGATCGGGTCCGTCAGGCGGCGGCTGCTGGAGGCGCGCGCCCGGCGGCCCGCCCCGGGCCGGGACGACAAGGTCGTGGCCGCCTGGAACGGGCTCGCCATCGCCGCGCTCGCCGAGACCGGCGCCTACTTCGACCGGCCCGACCTGGTGGAGGCCGCCGTCGCCGCCGCCGACCTGCTGGTCCGGCTGCACCTGGACGACGCCGCCCGGCTCACCCGCACCAGCAAGGACGGGCGCGCCGGGGCCAACGCGGGTGTCCTGGAGGACTACGCCGACGTCGCCGAGGGGTTCCTCGCGCTGGCGTCGGTGACCGGGGAGGGCGTCTGGCTGGAGTTCGCCGGGTTCCTGCTCGACCACGTCCTGGTCCGCTTCACCGACGCCGGGTCGGGCGCGCTGTACGACACCGCGGCCGACGCCGAGCAGCTGATCCGGCGCCCGCAGGACCCCACCGACAACGCCGTGCCGTCCGGCTGGAGCGCCGCCGCGGGCGCGCTGCTCGGGTACGCCGCCCAGACCGGTTCCGAGCCGCACCGCACCGCCGCGGAACGCGCCCTCGGCGTGGTGCGGGCCCTCGGGCCGCGGGTGCCGAGGTTCGTCGGCTGGGGGCTGGCGGTGGCGGAGGCGCTGCTCGACGGTCCGCGCGAGGTCGCCGTCGTGGGACCGGCGCTCGACGACCCGGACACCCGCGCCCTGCACCGCACGGCCCTGCTGGGCACCGCGCCCGGCGCGGTCGTCGCCTACGGCACCGAGGGCAGCGACGAGTTCCCGCTGCTCGCCGACCGCCCGCTCGCCGACGGCGCCCCGACGGCGTACGTCTGCCGCAACTTCACCTGCGACGCGCCGACGACCGACCGGGAGCGGCTGCGGGCGGCCTTGACGCGTTGACCAGCTAGGTGTCTTGCCCTGTGAGGTGGGGGACGAGGCTGGCGGGACTCTCGCGGCACGCCCTAGCCGTCCTGTGCGCGGGGGGCCGTCGCGCGGGTCACGATGGCCTCCAGCTGGTCGTGGTGCGCGCCCTTCCAGTAGGCGCGACCGCACTCCGCGCACTGGGCGAACACGTCGTACGAGCGCTGGGTGCCGCCCTTCAGCTGGTCCGCCACGTCCTCCTTCGTGGCGGCGCGCAGCAGCCCGTTGCAGGCGGTGCAGCGGGTCCACGGGCGCAGTTCGGGGGCGAAGCGGGCCAGGACGTCCTGGAGCTGGTCGTCGGGGCGGGTGCTGTAGACGAACGCGCCCGCCCACAGCTCACGGCGGCGCAGCAGGCCCCGGTCGCGGCTGAGCATCACCCGCTTCTCCGCCGCCGAGCGCGCGGCCAGCGCCGGGTCGCCGATGTCCGTCGACTCGTAGGCCGTGTCGACGCCGAGCAGCCGCAGCCGCCGGGCCAGCGTCCCGAGGTGCACGTCGAGCAGGAACCGCAGGGGGGCGCCCGGCACCCGCTGGGGGCGCGTGACCTCCCGGACGGTCACCGACTCACCGGCGGCCGGGACGTGCGCGGCGGGCACCTCCCGGCCGTCCACCACCAGCGCGCCCACCTCGGTCAGCGGCACGCCCAGGGACTCGACGACATGGCCGAGGGTGGAGACGCCGTCCGTGGTCAGCGGGGTGCGTCCGGCACGGCGGGCGGCCGGGACGAACAGGTGGAGGCCGGGGGCGAATGCGACGTCAATCTCGGGTCCGTTCACGACGATCAGGATGACAGGCCGCGGTCACACTTCCCACGAGGGACCGATGCCGTGGGAGGGCAGGTGCCCGGTCGGCTCCGGCGCGCTCGCCGGGATCCGGCAGCGCAGTGCCAGCACCGGGGGCGCGGGGGCGCGGTCGTCGGTGCGGGCGGGGTACTCCTCGGTGGCGAGGTATCCGCCGTCGTACGTCTCGATGTCGATCATCAGCCTCTGCTCCGTCCTACGACATGCCCGATGCGCCCGTCGCGCCCGATGCGGTGGGTCTGGTCCCGGGGCGTGGGGTGCTGCCGGGTCCGCCCGGTTTGCCGAGTCTGCCCCGTCCCCGTCCGCCCCGCCTGGCGGGCCCACCCCGGCTGCCCGGCCCGCGTGCCCTGTCCGGCCCGTGCCTCGGTGGCGAGCCCCGGCAGCAGCGCCGCCGCCAGCAGGGCCGCCGCCAGCGCCGCCGTCCCGCAGACCAGCAGGACCACCGCCATCCCCTGCACGTACGCGGCGTTCGCGGACGCGGCGAGGGCCGGGGCGCCGGTGTGCTCGGCGAGCAGGTGCGCGGCGACGACCGACTGACCGGCGGTCTCGGTGGCCGCGGCGGGCAGGCCGGGCACGTCGAGCCCGGCCCGGTAGACCCCGGCGAGGAGGCTGCCCAGCAGGGCGATGCCGATCGCGCCGCCGACCTGGCGCAGGGTCATCAGCAGGCCGGAGCCGCTGCCGGAGCGGTCGGCGGGCAGCGCGGCGAGCGCGCCGTCCATCGCCGGGACCATGGAGAACCCGAACCCGAGGCCGACCAGGGAGAGCCACAGCGCGGTGAAGCCGTACCCGGAGTCCACCGTCGTACGGCTGCCGAGGAACGCGGCGAAGGCCAGCACCACCAGGCCCGCGCTCACCACCGACTGGGAGCCCAGCTTCTCCACCAGCGGCTGCGCGGCGCGCGCGGCGAGCAGCACCCCGCCCATGACGGGCAGCAGCCGCAGCCCGGTGCCGAAGGCGTCGTGGCCGAGGACGGCCTGGAGGTAGGGCGGCAGCAGGAACAGCAGCCCGGCCAGCACGAACGTCACCAGCGCGGCCGTCCCGGCGTTGAGCAGGAAGCCGCGGTCGCCGAGCAGCGCGAGGTCGCGCACCGGGCGCGCGGCCCGCCGCTCCCGGCGTACCAGCGCGCCGAGCAGCAGCGCCGCCGCGGCCAGCGGGCCCAGCACGTGGACGTCGCCCCAGCCGCGTCCGGGCGCTTCGATGATGGCGTAGACGAGGGTGCCGAGCCCGGCGGTGGTGAGCATGGTGGAGACGGCGTCGACCCTGGGGGCGGCGGGGTCCTTCGTCTCCGGTAACAGGAACAGGCAGGCCACGATCCCGACCGCCGCCATCGGCACGTTGACCAGGAAGACCGAGCCCCACCAGAAGTGGTCGAGCAGCCAGCCGCCGACGATCGGCCCGAGCGGCATCCCGAGCGCGGAGGCGGCCGAGAGGACGCCGACGGCCTTGGGGCGTTCACCGGGCCCGAACAGCGTGGGCAGCACGGAGAGCGCCAGCGGCATCACCAGCGCCCCGCCGACGCCCATCACGGCGCGCGCCGCGATGACCGCGTGCACGTTCCCGGCGAGTACGCCGAGCAGGGACCCGGCGAGGAAGACGGCGAGCCCGGTGACCAGCATCCGGCGGCGCCCGAACCGGTCGCCCAGCAGTCCCGCGGGGAGCATCAGCGCCGCGAAGACGACGACGTAGGCGTCCGCGACCCACTGCTGTTCGTCGGTGCCCGCGCCGAGCTGGGCGGCCATGGTGGGCAGGGCCACGTTGAGGATCGTCAGGTCGAAGCCGAGCACGAGGGTGCTCGCGACCAGCGCGGCCAGCGCCCACCAGCGGCGGGGGTCCTGGCCCGGCTCGACCGGGACGATGACAGTAGCCATGAAATGAGAGTAACTGTCAAAGTCCATCCTCTGTCAATAACGCGTGGGCCGGGAGGGTGACGGGACAGCAAAAATGGCCACGGCTTTACATGCCGTGGCCATGGAGGTGACGGGTGCTACGCGTGCTGGTACGCCACCAGCGAGATGCCGACGTAGTGCGCGATGAACGCCGCCAGCGTGAACGAGTGGAAGACCTCGTGGAAGCCGAACCAGCGGGGCGAGGGGTTGGGGCGCTTCATGCCGTAGATGACGCCGCCCGCGCTGTAGAGCACGCCCCCGACGATCACCAGGACCAGGACGGCGATGCCGCCCGCGCGCATGAAGTCGGGCAGGTAGAAGACGGCCGCCCAGCCCATGGCGATGTAGCAGGGCGTGTAGAGCCAGCGCGGGGCGCCGACCCAGCAGACCCGGAACAGGATTCCGGCCAGGGCGGCGGCCCAGATGCCCCACAGCAGCCACTGCCCCTTGGTGTCCGGCAGCAGCAGGATCGTCAGCGGTGTGTAGGTGCCCGCGATGATCAGGAAGATGTTGGCGTGGTCCAGTCGGCGCAGCAGGCCGTCCATGCGCGGGGACCAGTTGCCCCGGTGGTACAGCGCGCTGACGCCGAACAGCAGGCAGGCGGTCAGGGCGTAGATCCCGCAGGCCAGGCGTCCTCGGGGGGAGTCGGCGAGGGCGGTGAGCACCAGCCCCGCGACGAGGACGGCCGGGAACATGCCGAGGTGCAGCCAGCCTCGGAGCTTCGGCTTGATCGGGTGCGGCAGGGAGAGCGCCGCGGAGACGCGGCCGGGGGGCGGCGTCTCCATGGGCGCGTCGGAGGCGGACGCAGTCATGTCCACATCGTACCTACGCCACCGTAAGTTACGGATCAGTCCCAGTCTGGTAGTGGCCATCGTCTCACGGGAGTTGAGGGCGGTGCACCGGATTCCGGTTGGCGTAAAGGGACAGTCGAGCAAACGCAATGCGCATCTAAAGTGACATTTCATACGTGGTAATGGTCACGTCGCTCAGTTGTGAGGTCCTCTGGACAGATGGGCACTCGCCCCGCATGATCATATGAGTGCGGTCGGCACCGGATGAGCGCGCACGCACGGCAACGCATCCGGGCCGCGGCCCCCACGGGGCAGACAACGACATATCCCTCACGGCAAACCCTCACCTAGGAGCGATCGTGGCGCGCGATATCGCGGCTCCCCCCGTCATCCCCACCCAGCACCAGGAACTGATCTCGTGGGTCAACGAGATCGCGGAACTGACCCAGCCGGACAACGTGGTCTGGTGCGACGGATCCGAGGCGGAGTACGAGCGGCTGTGCGGGCAGCTCGTCGAGGCGGGCACCTTCCGGAAGCTCGACCCGATCAAGCGTCCCCACTCCTACTACGCGGCCTCCGACCCCACCGACGTCGCCCGCGTCGAGGACCGGACCTTCATCTGCTCCGAGGAGGAGAAGGACGCCGGGCCCACCAACCACTGGAAGGACCCCGCCGAGATGCGGGAGATCTTCAGCGGGGAGAAGGGCCTGTTCCGCGGCTCGATGCGGGGCCGCACCATGTACGTCGTGCCCTTCTGCATGGGGCCGCTGGGCTCGCCGCTGTCCGCGATCGGCGTCGAGATCACCGACTCGGCGTACGTCGCCGTCTCCATGCGCACCATGACCCGCATGGGCCGGCCGGTCCTCGACGAACTGGGCGACGAGGGCTTCTTCGTACGCGCCGTGCACTCCCTCGGCGCCCCCCTGGAGCCCGGCCAGCAGGACGTCCCGTGGCCGTGCAACCAGACCAAGTACATCTCCCACTTCCCGGAGAGCCGCGAGATCTGGTCCTACGGCTCCGGCTACGGCGGCAACGCGCTGCTCGGCAAGAAGTGCTACGCCCTGCGCATCGCCTCCGTCATGGCCCGCGACGAGGGCTGGCTCGCCGAGCACATGCTCATCCTGAAGCTGACCCCGCCGCGCGGTGAGGCGAAGTACGTCGCCGCCGCGTTCCCGAGCGCCTGCGGCAAGACCAACCTGGCCATGCTGGAGCCGACCGTCCCGGGCTGGACGGTCGAGACGATCGGCGACGACATCGCCTGGATGCGCTTCGGCGAGGACGGCCGTCTGTACGCCATCAACCCCGAGGCCGGCTTCTTCGGCGTCGCGCCCGGCACCGGCGAGCACACCAACGCCAACGCGATGAAGACGCTGTGGGGCAACGCCGTCTTCACCAACGTCGCCCTCACCGACGACAACGACGTGTGGTGGGAGGGCATGACCGAGGAGCCCCCGGCCCACCTCACGGACTGGAGGGGCAACGACTGGACCCCGGAGTCCGGAACGCCCGCCGCGCACCCCAACGCCCGCTTCACCGTGCCCGCCGCGCAGTGCCCGATCATCGCCCCGGAGTGGGAGGACCCGCGGGGCGTGCCGATCTCGGCGATCCTCTTCGGCGGGCGGCGCGCCACCGCCGTACCCCTGGTCACGGAGTCCTTCGACTGGAACCACGGCGTCTTCCTCGGCGCCAACGTGGCCTCCGAGAAGACCGCCGCCGCCGAGGGCAAGGTCGGTGAGCTGCGCCGCGACCCGTTCGCGATGCTGCCGTTCTGCGGCTACAACATGGGCGACTACATGGGCCACTGGGTCGACGTCGCCAAGGGCAAGGACCAGGCCAGGCTGCCGAAGATCTACTACGTCAACTGGTTCCGCAAGAACGACGAGGGCGCGTTCGTCTGGCCGGGCTTCGGTGAGAACGGGCGCGTCCTGAAGTGGATCGTCGAGCGGCTGGAGGGCAAGGCGGAGGGCGTGGAGACGCCCATCGGCGTCCTCCCGGCCAAGGGGGCCCTGGACACCGACGGGCTCGAACTGTCCGACAGCGACCTGGACTTCCTGCTCACCGTCGACAAGGACGTGTGGCGCGAGGAGGCCGCCCTCGTCCCCGAGCACCTCAACACCTTCGGCGAGCACACGCCCCAGGAGCTGTGGGACGAGTACCGCGCCCTGGTGCGGCGCCTGGGCTGACGCCCACCCCCCGAGAACCCCCGCGGCCGGCCCCTCGATGGGAGCCCTGACCAGCGATCGTCACGGTCGGCCGCGGGATCAGGGTGCCTCCCGGTGCCTCCCGCCCCGCACAACGGCGTGCGGGGCGTGGCACCGTCGCACTCAACCGGCCCGCGCGCCCCCTTGCTCACGCGATCTTCACCCCTGTTACATGGGTGACACACGAGTCCCGTCGTGTCCGACGGGGCTCAACACAGCCTGTGGGGGGCACAGTTGAATACAGCACACCGTCCGGGACGGCTCGCGGCCACCGTCCTCGCCGCCGCGCTCGCCGGGACCGGCCTCACCGTCGCCGTCGCGCCCGCGGCCCACGCCGCCGCCTCCGACGTGGTGGCCAAGCTGCCGATCACGACGTACTCCGCGATGGCCGTGGACTCCGTCCACCAGCGCGTGTACGTCGCGGACAGCAACACCAGCAACTACAACAACCCCGGCAACGTCGCCGTGTACGACTTCGACGGCGAGCGCGTGACCACGATCACCACCGCGTACTACGTCTCCGGCCTGGCCCTCAGCGCCGACAGCGGCACGCTCTACGTCGGCGGACGCACCCAGATCCTGGCCTACGACACCAGCACCCACCAGCCGAGCGGCACCACCAACGTCTCCGTCGACATCTGCGGGCGCTCCCTGGCCCAGTCCGGCGGCCGACTGCACTTCACCACGCCGTACGGCACCACCGACTCCTGCGCCACCGTGCCGACCAACCTGGACACCCTCACCGACACCGGGTACGCGCGCACCGGCTGGAACGACTTCGGCGTGCTGCAACTGGAGGCCGGCGCGGGGGACCGGATGCTGATGGGGCAGCCGCTGAACGCCCGGGCGGCCAACCCGTTCCTCACCGTCTTCGACGCCAGCGGCACCACCCTGGTCCGCAACGCCGCCCGCCGTTTCGCCGCCGCCGACGGCACCGGCGCGCTGAACCTCAAGGACATGGCGTTCTCCGCGGACGGCGGCAAGGTCGCCGTCGCCGACGCCTCCTACGGCACCCGGCTGCTCAACACCGACGACCTCTCGGACGCGGCGACCGGGTACGCCGCCCTCCCGGCCGGTGCCAGCGCCAGCGCGGTCGCCTTCAGCGGCGACGGCACGTACATCGCGCGGGGCGCGGCGGCCAGCGGTGCCACCCCCGACCTGCTGGTCCAGCCCGCCGACCCGGCCGACGCCTCCGCGCCGCTGGAGTTCGCCTTCGAGGGCAGCCTCGACGGCGACCGGGTCGCCCCGCGCGGCCTGGAGTGGTCCGCCGACGGCTCCCGGCTGTTCGCGGTGACCACCAACGCCTACGGCAACCAGTACTGGCTGCACGTCATCCAGCCCCCGGCCGTCCAGTACGACACCCGCTTCGCCGGCGAGCTGACCCACAGCCCCTCCGGGGCCGTCGCGGGCGAGCCGCTCGCCGTGCGCGGCAGGCTGGAGCTGGACGGGCCCGCCCCGACCGAGCCGCTGAAGGTGACGGCGACCCGGCAGGACGCCGACGGCACCCACGACCTGGGCACCGCCACCGTCAAGTCCGACGGCACCTTCACCGTCCTCGACGAGCCCGACCTGGTCGGCGACGCCACCTACACCGTCTCCTTCCTCGGCGACCTCACCCACCGCCCCGCCACCGACCTCACCCACACCGTGACCGTCGGCAAGGCGCCCACGTCGATCGCGCTCACCGCCCCGGCCGAGGCGTCGCTGTCCGGCGGTGTGCACATCACCGGCACGTTCACCGCGCAGGGCAGGGCGCTGCCGGAGCGGGCGGTGCTGAAGGTGGAGCGGTCGGACCGGCTCGGCACGGGCACGCTCTCCTCGGTGACGGTCGCCGCCGACGGCACCTTCACCATCGACGACCTGCCGCGCACGCGCCGTGAGACCACCTACACGGTCAGCTGGCCCGGCGACGACCTGCACCAGCCGTCCAGCGCGGCGGCGACGGTGTACGTCACCCGCTGAGCCCGCCGCCCCGGTCCTCCAGGTACCGGGTGTGCGACTCCTGGCGGCGGGCCTCGGTCTCCCTGAGGTCCGCCGCCAGCCGCTCCGCCTCCGCGTGGAGCGGCGCGAGCTGCCGTTCCAGGTGCCGCTCCGGCGGCTCCTGCCCGGGCGTCATCCGGTGCCACCACCGGGTGCGCACGAACGCGTCGACGGCCTCGGGGACGTCCTGCCGTACGGCCCGGGACACCGTGCGCACCCCCTCCGGGTCGGCGGCCAGCGCCTCCGCGACCCAGCCGGGCGCCAGCAGCGCGCCCAGCAGCTCCGTCAGCGCGGTGAGCCGCTCCGTCACCGTGGGCGGCAGCTCCACGTCGGTCAGATAGCCGCCGAGGCGGGCGAGGTCGGCGCGCACGGCGTCCAACTGCTCCGAGAGGCCGGGGAACTCCGGGGGCTGGTCCCCGTCGACGAGGCGACCCGCGCCGAGATGGCGCTGCTCGCCCCGCCGGAGCGTCCGGCGCCGCCCTTGCCCCGCCCGGCGTCCAGCGCCGCCAGCCCGTTGCCCGCGAGGACCCCCGCGGCGTTGCGGTGGGCGACGACGACGAGCGGCGAGTAGAAGGGGCGGGGCGGGGGCTGCCGCGCGCCGAGCTGCCTGGCGAGTTCGTCGGCGGGGGCCTGGCTGGAGGGGAAGGCGAAGTCGTAGCCCTTCAGGTCCAGGCCCTCCATGGCCCAGGAGCCGGAGGTCTCCGTCCGTACGGTGTAGCCCTCGGCGGCCAGGGCGTCCACCACCAGGGGATCGGTGAAGAAGTCCGCCTTCTCCGAGCCGATCACCGCGCGCACGGTCTTCGTTGCCGTGCCCTGGTCCCCGTGGTCCCGGCCCGCCACGACGGCTGCCACCACGCCGCCGATCAGCAGGACCGCGAGGACGATGCCTGCGATGCCTCTCACGTCGGCAGCGTGCTCGCGGAATCCAACGTTCCCCGTCGGCGGGGGTGAACGGGGGGTGACGTACCGGTCCCGCTACGCAACAGGCGCCGCTCCCGTGCGCCGGCGCACGGGAGCGGCGGGGGTGGTGTGTGGCGCCCGGTCCGCGCGTCGCTGCGGGTGCACGCGGACCGGGGCCGTCGGGGGGCCCGAGAGGGGCTAGCGGGCGGTCAGTTCCCGGGGTTCGAGGGCCGCGGCGTGGGCGTCCATGCGCTCGGCGGTGAGGATCGCGGCGGCGGTGTCGGCGCGCGAGGCGGCGACGACCAGGGCGCGCCCGGCGAGGGTGTGCGCCCGGCGGTGCAGGGGCGCGAGCCGCGGCTCACCCGGGGCGGCGGTCAGCGGGGCACGCGTCGGCGCGCTGCCCCCGCGCAACCGGGCGACCTGCTGCGCGAGCCGTTCGGCCGCGGTGTCCAGGTCGTCGGACGGGGCGTGGGCGCGCAGTTCGTCGGTGACGGCGAGCAGGGCGGCGAGGTGGCCCGCGAGCTGGATGTCCAGCTCCTCCTCGCGGGTGCGGTGGGGGAAGTCCGGGGTGCTGCCCGCCATCGTGCTGTGGACCGACTTGGTGCGGATCGGTTCGTACATGGGAGGGCCTCCTGCCGCAGTGACAGAAGCCATCCTACATTAGACCTCGTCTAAACAGGGCTGGTTCCGGAAGCTGCGCTCAAGGCTGGCTGTAGCCGTCCAGGAAGTGCCCGATCCGGCCCACCGCGTCCCGCAGGTCCCCGGCGGTCGGCAGGGTCACCACCCGGAAGTGGTCCGGCTCCGGCCAGTTGAACCCGGTGCCGTGCACCACCATGATCTTCTCGCGGCGCAGCAGGTCGAGGACCATCCGCCGGTCGTCCTTGATCTTGAACACCTTGGGGTCGAGCCGCGGGAAGAGGTACAGCGCCCCCTTCGGCCGGACGCAGGACACCCCGGGGATCTGGGTCAGCAGCTCGTAGGCGACGTCCAGCTGCTCCTTCAGCCGTCCGCCCGGCAGCACCAGGTCCCTGATCGACTGCCGTCCGCTGAGCGCGGCGACCACCCCGTGCTGGCCCGGCATGTTGGCGCACAGCCGCATGTTCGCCAGGATCGTCAGGCCCTCGATGTAGGAGTCCGCGTGCGCGCGCGGCCCGGAGATCGACATCCAGCCGACCCGGTAACCGGCGACCCGGTACGCCTTCGACATGCCGTTGAAGGTGAGGGTCAGCAGGTCGGGCGCGACGGACGCGGTCGGGATGTGCACGGCGTCGTCGTAGAGGATCTTGTCGTAGATCTCGTCCGAGCAGACCAGCAGGTTGTGGCGGCGGGCGATGTCGGTCAGCCCCTTGAGCACCGCCGCGTCGTACACCGCGCCCGTGGGGTTGTTCGGGTTGATGACGACGATCGCCTTGGTGCGGTCGGTGACCTTGCGCTCCACGTCCGCGAGGTCCGGCATCCAGTCCGACTGCTCGTCGCAGCGGTAGTGCACGGCCGTCCCCCCGGACAGGGAGACCGCCGCCGTCCACAGCGGGTAGTCCGGGGCGGGGACGAGCACCTCGTCGCCGTCGTCCAGCAGGCCCTGCATGGCCATCGTGATCAGCTCGGAGACGCCGTTGCCGATGAAGACGTGCTCGACGTCCGTCTCGATGCCGAGGGTCTGGTTGTGCATGACGACGGCCCGGCGCGCGGCCAGCAGGCCCTTCGCGTCGCCGTAGCCGTGGGCCGTGGAGACGTTGCGGAGGACGTCCTCCAGGATCTCCGGCGGGCACTCGAAGCCGAACGCGGCCGGGTTGCCGGTGTTCAGCTTGAGGATGCGGTGACCGGCGGCCTCCAGCCGCATCGCCTCCTCAAGGACCGGTCCCCGGATCTCGTAACAGACGTTGGCGAGCTTGGTCGACTGGATCACCTGCATGTCTGGGAGCTTACGGCCGCGTAACGCTCCGTGGGTGGTGTTATCCGCCACGCGAGACAGCGCGGTATGTCCGGTTATCGCCGACCGCTGTCCCAGCAGCCACTCCAGTCCCTAGAATGCCCGGCCATGTCCGAGCACCCCGAGCGGCCCCCCGCGGACGACGAGCCCCCGAAGGTCTACCACCCCCAGGCCGCCGACGCCCCGTCGTACGACGAGTACGCCGACCCGGCCGTCGCGCACGGCTGGCAGAACACGTACGACGAGACCCGCGAGCTGCCCCCGGTCGGCGCCGGGGAACAACCGACCGCCGAGATGGCGGTCGTCCCGGTGGCCGCCGTGCCCGGGGCCCCGCCCGCCGCCCGCTCCCGGCCCGGACGTGGCGCGCGCCGCAAGCCCAGCGCCTGGCGCACCCGCCGGGCCGCCGTCGCCGCCGGTGCCGTGGGCGCCGTGGGCGCCGCCGCGCTGATCGTCGGGTTCTCCTTCTCCGGCTCCTCGGCGGACGGCTCCGAGGACCGCCGAGACCCCTCCGGCGTACCGTCCGCCGAGGACACCGACGCCGGCGCGGTGCCGGACGCGGACGCGTCGGACGGCGCCGGGAGCCGTACGCCGTCCCGGTCGCCCTCCCCGTCCCCGAGCGCCACCGAGGGCGCCGCCGACGCCGGGGACGACGAGCCGTCGTCCGGCGCCACCACCGCCACGGCCCCCGCCACCTCCACCGCGCCCACCACGGCCCCACCCGCCGGGGGCGGCGACCCCGGCAACGGCGACTCCGGCGGGACCGCCGGGTCGGGCGGGTCCGGAACCGACGACAAGCCCGGCAACGGCCACGGGCGGAACCCGAGGTAGCGGCACTCAGCGGGGCGTGCGCCGCACCGACCGCCCCGCCAGGACGTCCGTGCGCCCCCCGTCCTCGATCACGAACCGGCCGTCGACCAGGACGTGCGGGATGCCGACCGGCAGGGCGCGCGGCTGCTCGAAGGTGGCGCCCGCCGCCACCGTCGCCGGGTCGAACAGCACCAGGTCGGCCCGGTACCCCTCGCGGACGAGCCCCCGGTCCGGCAGCCGCAGCCGGGCCGCCGGACGTGAGGTGAGGTGCGCGACGCACTCCTCAAGGGACAGCACGCCCAGCTCCCGCACGTACCGCCCGAGGTAGCGCGGGAAGGTGCCGTACGCCCGCGGGTGCGGCTTGGCGCCCCGGAGGATGCCGTCCGAGCCGCCGGTGTGCGCCCGGTGCCGCATCACCGCCCGCACGTTCTCCTCGTGCCCCACGTGGTGCAGGATCGTCGGCCCGAGCCGGTCGGCCAGCAGCAGGCGGCGCGCGGTCGCCCAGGGCGTCTCGCCGCGCGCCCGCGCGGACTCCGCGACCGTCCGGCCGACGTACTCCGCGAGCGCCGGGTCCGTCACCCCGGAGACCTCGACCGTGTCCCACGCCACCGGCACCCCGTGGCAGCCGTCCGCGCCCGTCACCTCCAGGTCGTACCGGACGCGCTCGGCGGTCTCCCCGTCGGCCAGTCGCCGCAGGACCGCCTCCGGGCCGCCCTCGCTCGCCCAGCCCGGCAGCAGGGCGGCCAGGGTGGTGCTGCCCGGCGTGTACGGGTAGCTGTCCAGACTGAGGTCGACACCGGCCGCCAGGGCCTCGTCGAGGAGCGCCAGCAGCTCCGGCGCCCGGCCCTCGTTCACGCCGAAGTTCAGCGTGGCGTGCGCCAGGTGCAGCGGGCAGTCCGCCTCCCGGGCCAGCGCGATCATCTCCGCGTACGCCCCCAGCGCCCCGGCGCCGTAGGAGCGGTGGTGCGGGCAGTAGTAGCCGCCGTGCTCCGCCACCACCCGGCACAGCTCCGTCAGCTCGGCGTCCCGCGCGTACATGCCCGGCGCGTACGTCAGCCCCGACGACATCCCCACCGCGCCCTGCGCCAGGCCCTCCGCCACCAGGTGCCGCATCCGGTCCAGCTCGGCCGGCGTCGCCTCCCGGCCCTCCCAGCCGACCACCAGCGCGCGCACGGTCCCCTGCGGGACCAGGTACGCCGCGTTCACCGCGACGCCCCGGTCCAGACGGTCCAGGTACTCCCCGACCGACCGCCAGTCGAAGTCGACGTCGTCGCCGGGCCCGTGCCAGCCGGTGACCGCCCGCCGCACCTCCGCCAGCGTGCGGTCGTCGACCGGGGCGTACGACAGCCCGTCCTGCCCGAGGACCTCCAGCGTCACGCCCTGCGCGGCCTTGGCGCTGTGGTCGGGGTCGGCCAGCAGGGCCAGGTCGCTGTGGGCGTGCATGTCGACGAAGCCGGGGGAGAGGACAAGGCCCTCCGCGTCCAGCTCCCGGGTGGCGGTGGGGCGCTGGCAGCCCGCCGCCGCGGCCTCCTTCACGATCGAGACGATCCGGCCGTCGTCGATCGCGACGTCGGCGCGGTACGCGGGTTCGCCGGAGCCGTCGACGACGTCGGCGTCCCGGAAGACGAGGTCAGCCATGGGGCCTCCTAGAAGAACGTGCGGACGTAGTCGACCACCGTGCCGTCCGCCTCGGCCACCGGGATCAGCTGCCACTTGTCGAACGACGTGCACGGGTGCGACAGCCCGAGGCCCACCCAGTCCCCGACGTCGAGGCCCGCCTCCGGCGTGGTGCGCAGCCAGGCGTGCTGGTCGGACAGGGCGGTCAGCTCGATCCCGGCCGCCGGGCGCTCGGCGCCGTCCCGGCGCACCACCTGGGCGACCGGCAGGTCCAGGTCGTGGGCGGCGTCGCGCTTGCCCGCGTTGAGGAACGCCTGCTCCGCCGACGGGCGGGAGACGACCTGCGCCCACAGCCGGAACGCGGGCTCCAGGGCGCCCTCCTCCGGGACCCGGTTGAAGGGGGTGAGCCTGCGGTAGTGGACGTCGTCGTGGGAGACGTACGCGCCGGAGCGCAGCAGCTTCAGCACCGGCGCGGACAGCTCCGGAAACTCCGCGAACACGTCCGCGACCGCGTCGAACCAGGCGCTGCCGCCCGCGCTGACGACGATCTCGTCCAGCCCCGCGAACCGGCCCGCCGCGTCGAACCCGGCGGCGAGCGCGACCAGCCGCGCCAGCCAGGCCCGCACCCGCTCCGGGGTCGC
Source organism: Streptomyces sp. NPDC006997 (assembly GCF_040635175.1). Lineage (NCBI taxonomy): Bacteria > Bacillati > Actinomycetota > Actinomycetes > Kitasatosporales > Streptomycetaceae > Streptomyces > Streptomyces sp. NPDC006997. The sequence continues at coordinate 150,147 of NZ_JBEYHH010000011.1, read as the reverse complement.
CCGCGGCACCTCGCCCTCGTACCCGGCGACCCCGACCAGCCGCAGCGCGCCCGGTACGGCCGCCACCGCGTCGGCGACCTCCGCGCACTCCGCCTCCGTGCGCACGCCGGTGCGCGCCCCCTCGCCCGCCGCCAGCTCCACCACGACGTCCACCGGGCGGACGGCCCCGCGCAGCGCCTCCGCCATCAGCCGCACGCCGCGCACCGAGTCGACGTACGCGACGAGGCGGAAGTCCGGGTCGGCGGCCAGCTCGGCGGCGATCCAGCGCAGCGCGGCCGGGTCGACCAGCTCGTTGGCGAGGAACACCCGCCGCACCCCGAACGCCCTGGCCACCCGCACCTGGTGGGGCACGGCGAGGGTGATGCCCCAGGCGCCGCGGTCGAGCTGGCGCTGGAACAGCCGCGGGGCCATGGACGTCTTGCCGTGCGGGGCGAAGGCGAGGCCGTGGCGGTCCGCGTAGGTCTCCATGAGCGCCAGGTTGTGCTCCAGGCGCTCGGCGGACAGGGCCAGCACCGGCGTGGTGAAGCCGCCCGTGAACAGGGAGCGGCGCTGGGCGGTCAGCTCGGCGACGGTCAGCCCGTCGGCGTCCGGCGGGAGGCCCTTGAAACGGTGGTCGATGCGTTCCTCGGCGAGTCGGGCGAGCGCCTCGCGGCTCATGGGGCCTCCCTGATCAGGTTCGTTGCGTTCTCCGCAATCCTCATTGCGCACAACGCTTGTCGCTGTCTAACATCTCGGCCACGCGGGGTCAACGGAACCCCGGCCCCGCACCAGCAGCCGCCTCCCGCACGGCAGCCGCCTCCCGCACCAGCAGCCGCCTTCCGTACGCCAGCCGCCGAGGAGACCCGACGACCGTGACCGACCGCGAGCCCTACGACGTCGTCGCGCTGGGCGAGTCCATGGTCACCTTCCTGCCCTCCCGGCCGGGCCGCCTCGCCGACGTCCCCTCCTTCGCGCGGGCCATCGGCGGCGCCGAGTCCAACGTGGCCTGCGCGCTGGCCGCCGCCGGACACCGCGCCCGGTGGGTCAGCCGGGTCGGCGCTGACGGCTTCGGGGACCACCTGCTCGCCGCCGTCGCCTCCTACGGCGTCGACGTGTCGGCCGTGGCCCGCGACCCCGCCCGCCCCACCGGCGTCTACTTCCGCACCGCGGGGGACCGCGGCACCGACGCCCACGAGGTGGCGTACTACCGCGCCGGGTCGGCGGCCTCCGCGATGACGCCGGGGAACGTGGACCTCGCGGCGGTGCGCGCCGGACGGATCCTGCACCTCTCCGGGATCACCGCCGCGCTCTCCGGGGGGTGCCTGGAGGTGGTACGGGAGCTGACGGGGCGCCCGCGGGGCCCGCTGGTCTCCTTCGACGTCAACCACCGGCCCGGCCTCTGGCGGGACACCGACGGCGCCGCCGTGCTCCGCGACCTCGCGCGCCGCGCCGACCTGGTCTTCGTCGGCGCCGACGAGGCGTGGGGGCTACCCGACCCGCGCGCCGTGCGTGCCGCGCTCCCCGAGCCCGAGGCGCTCGTCGTCAAGCAGGGCCCCGCCGGAGCCACCGCCTTCCTCGGGACCGACGCCACCTTCGTGCCCGCGCCCGCCGTGGACGTCGTCGCCGCGGTCGGCGCCGGGGACGCCTTCGCCGCCGGGTTCCTCTCCGCCACCCTGCGCGCGCTGCCCGCCCGCGACCGGCTCCGGCACGGCCACCTGTGGGCCGCCGCCGCCCTCACCGTCCCCGGCGACCTCGCCGCGCCGCCCGCCCGCGACCACGCCGACCGGCTGTGCGCCCTGGACGACGCCACGTGGGGGAGACTTCGACTCGCCCCGGGCTGGACCGGTGACGTACGGCAGCCGGGCGAGGAGGAGGTACCCACCCCATGAGCCAGACCGTCGACCGCGCGCTGAGCATCCTGCCGCTGCTCGCCGAGGGCCCCGCCGACCTCGGCCGGGTCGCCGACCGCCTCGGCGTCCACAAGTCCACCGCGCTCCGGCTGCTGCGCACCCTGCACGACCACGGCCTCGTCTACCGCCAGTCCGACCAGCGCTACCGGCTCGGCGCCCGGCTCTTCGCGCTCGCCCAGGAGGCGGTGGAGAACCTCGACATCCGGGAGATCGCCCACCCCCACCTCGTACGGCTGAACGAACAGTGCGGGCACACCGTGCACCTCGCCGTGCACGAGGAGAACGAGGTGCTCTACATCGACAAGGTCGACAGCCGCTACCCGGTGCGGATGTACTCCCGGATCGGCAAGCCGGTCGCCCTCACCGTCGCCGCCGTCGCCAAGCTGCTCCTCGCCGACCTCCCCGAGCCCGAGCGCCGCGCCCTCGCGGAGAGGCTCGACTACCCCCTCTACACGTCCCGTTCGACGCCCAACGCCCCGGCCTTCCTCAGGGAGCTGGAGAAGGTGCGCGAACAGGGCTGGGCCACCGACCTCGGCGGCCACGAGGAGTCCATCAACTGTGTCGCGGCGCCCGTACGGGGCGCGGACGGCCGGGTCGTCGCCGCGATGTCGGTCTCGGCGCCCAACGTCGTCGTCACCGCGGACGAACTCCTCACCCTGCTCCCGCTGGTGCGCCGCACGGCGGACGCCGTCAGCGGGGAGTACTCCGGCAGGACCCCCGGAACCGGACCACGCTAAGGACCCCCCGTGACAGAGAAGACCGCCCTCACCCCGCCGACCCACACCACCCCGCCCGCGAGGTTCTCCCACGGCGTCCGCAAGGGCAACGTCCTCCAGGTCGCGGGCCAGGTCGGCTTCCTGCCCGCCGAGGAGGGCCGGCCGCCCACGCCCGCCGGGCCGACCCTGCGCGAGCAGACCCTCCAGACCCTCGCCAACGTCAAGGCGGTCCTGGAGGAGGGCGGCGCGTCCTGGGACGACGTGGTGATGATCCGGGTCTACCTCACGGACGTCGGCCACTTCGCGGAGATGAACGACATCTACGACGCGTACTTCGAGGCCCAGGCCCTCACCCAGCCGCCCGCCGCCCGTACGACCGTGTACGTCGGCCTGCCCGCGGGGCTGCTCGTGGAGATCGACGCGCTCGCCGTGCTCGGCTGACGGGGCATGTTCGTATAACGATGCCGGGGGCTGGCTGTGACCGGCACGGGTTCTTGGACCATACTGCCCGCTGTGGAGCAGCGCATAGGTTCGAGCAGCCAGCCCCTGGAAGGCGCCGGGTTCGACCCGGCCTTCGTCCCCGGGCTCACCGCACCCGTGTCCGAGGAGCCGGCGGAGTCCGCCCAGGACGACGCCGCGGAAGCACCGGACGAGGCCGAGCCGGAGAAGGCCGCGGCGGCCGGGGCGGAGCCGGTCGCGGAGGAACCGGTCGAGGAGGAGCCCGCCGGGGAGGAGGCGGTCGACGGCCCCGTCTTCGAGGCCGCCGACCGCCGGGCCCGGATCGTCGCCGACCACCGGGGCGTACGACTCTCCCTGGACGACCAGGCGTGTGAGTTCCGCTGGGACGAGATCGGGGCGGTGGAGACGGAGACCGGCCGCTTCGGCAAGCGGTACACCGTCACCGTGCACACTCCTGACCGGCGCTGGTACCCGATCGAGATCGAGGCACCGGCCAGGAGCCGCTTCCAGGAGTGGGACGAGCGGTTGGACGCCGTCCTCGACGCGTACTTCGACGACGAGGCCGAAGCGGACGCCGAGGCCGACAGCGAGGACGACGCCGGGTAACTAGGCGCAGTACTGCGCCTGCTTGCCGATGGACCGGTACATGCAGTCGGCGTTCTCCAGGAGTTGGAGCACGGCGTCCCGGTTCCTGGAGGTCTCCCGCTCGATCACCTCGTCGGGCGGGTAGAAGCCGCCGCCGGAACTGGAGCGCGGGTACATCTCGAAGGTGTACCCGAAGATCTTGTGCGCGCCCCAGAGGTAGTCGTCGATCGACCCGTCCGTGATGTAGAGGTCGCTGGACTGCTCGGGCGTGTAGCCGTTGCTGGCCGCCATCTTCCGACCCACCGTCGCGAAGGCGTTGCGGTCGTCGGCGGTCATGCCGGTGGTGGTGTCGGAGTAGGTGTAGCCGAACGGCCAGAGCACCAGCTCGCTGTAGGTGTGGAAGTCGACGCCCGCGGTGATCTGCTGCTTGCCGCCCACGACCCGGCTGCGGACGAAGTCGGCGACGACCCGCACCTCGGGCGCGGACTCGGGTGACGAGCCGCGGTAGGTCTGGGAGGACGTCGAGCCGGAGGAGCCGCCGCAGCAGCCCCACTGGTAGTTCCAGTTCCGGTTGAGGTCCGTACCGACGTAGGAGGAGCCGGGGTTGGGCTGCCGGTTCTTGCGCCAGGAGCGGTAGGAGCCGGAGGCGATGTCGTACTCGCCGCCGTCCGGGTTGAGGTCGGGGACGATCCAGATCTCGCGGTTGTTCACCATGCTGGTGACGCGGGAGTCGGTGCCGTAGTCGCTGGTCAGCTCGCGCAGCAGGTAGAGCGCCATCTCCACGGTGAGGTGCTCGCGGGCGTGCTGGTGGTGGGTGAACAGCACCTCGGGCTCGGCCTCGTCGGTGCCGACGTTGTCGCTGATCTTGATGGCGACGATGTCGCGGCCCTGGTAGGAGGTGCCGATGACCCGCTGGCTGGCGATGGACGGGTGGGCCGAGACGATCGAGTTGATCTCGCTCGTCATCTCCGCGTAGTTGTGGTACCGGGAGTCGGCCGACGGGAAGTCGTAGAGCCGCAGGCCGTCGGCGGCGGACGACCGGTCCGGGACCTCGCCCAGGGTGGTGACGTCGTAGCCGAGGCGGCGGAGTTCGCGGATCTGGTCGGCGCGGCCGGAGACGACCACGCCGTGGCCGTGCACCTCGTCGATGGAGACGCCGGTGCGCAGCAGGGCCGTGCGGGTCCTGGCGTCGGAGTGCAGGTGGACCTCGTACTGGCGGATGTCGTCCGCCGAGGCCGTGGTGGACCGTGCAGCGCCGGACGCGGTGGCGTCGGTCGCGGTGACGGCCAGGGGAGCGGCGAGCGCGAAGGCCGCGAGGGCGGCCAGGGCGGCGGTGCGCCTGCCGGGGCGGGCGCCTGAGCCGCGGATGCGAAGTCGCATGAAGTCTCCTAGGAACTCCAGGTCTTCCGGGGTCTCCGGAAGTGGGGAGGGCGTGGAGCGGGGGGTGGTGCTTTCTGCGACGTGCGACGTGCGACGTGCGGTGTACGGCACGCGGTGTACGGCGTGCCGGTGCTGGCGCTCAGAGTCGCGGGAATGGCATGAGCAGGTCAAGAGTGAAGGGTGGCCGGGTGGCGGGAACCCTTCGGAAATGGGCCGCGCAGTGTACGCGCGGGCCGCGCACCCGGCGGGGTGCGCGGTAAAGAGCACCCGGTGGGGTGATGGAGGCGTGCATATATGTGAGGTGTGGGGAGAGTGTGAACGCGGATCAGCGCCGCGACGGGGCCGCCGGTCGCCCCGCTCCTCCTACCGACAGGGATTCCATGTCCGCACCAGCCCCCGCCTACCCCCAGCCCCCGCTGGGAGCGGGCCATGCGAGCGTTGAGTACGACCCCCGCCCCTCCGCCGTGCGCGAGGCCCGCGCGGAGGTCCGCAGACGGCTGGAGGAATGGGGGCTCGCCGACCGGGGCGACACCGTCGACACCGCGGAGTTGCTGGTCAGCGAGTTGGCCACCAACGCCCTGCTGCACTCCGCCAGCCGCTTCCAGCTCACCCTGAGCGCGGCGCACGGCGTGCTGCGCTGCGAGGTCGCCGACGCGGGCCGCCGCACCCCGCAGGTGCTCGACGCGGGCGCCTCCGAGAGCGGCCGGGGCATGTTCCTGGTCTCCGCGCTGGCCCGGCGCTGGGGCTGCCACCAGGACGGGCCGGGCAAGACCGTCTGGTTCGAACTCGGCACCTGCGCGGGCGACGGCTGCGGACGGCGGCAACCGTAGCCCGCGCACCCGGGCGGAGGGTGGAGGGCGTGCGACACCGACGGGAACGCCGGTGTCCCCGTCGTCGCCATGCTCGCCGTGGCGGGGCTGCTGTTCCTGGTGCTGTGCGTGAAGCAGGTCGGGGACCAGCCGTGGTCGGACTTCCTCGGCTGAGGTGGCCGGCTCAGTTGAACCAGCGCGGGTCGAGGGCGATCTCCCGCAGCTGCGCCATCGTCAGGGCGGGCTCCTCCCGGGTGGCCGCGGTGTGCTGGGCCTCGCTGTTGAAGGCGTCGACGATCACGCGCTCGCCGTTCGGCCCCGGCCGCAGGGTGTCCACCGTCCACCAGACCACGCCCTCGCCGCCCTTCTCCCCGGGACGCTGACGCTCGGCGACCCGCGTGCCGTCGCCCAGCGTCTCGTCGTCGGGCCCGAACAGGTCGTCCGCGACATCGGACATGCCGGTCTGCACCTGCACCGAGACCAGACTGCGGCCGTCGCCGTCGTCGACGATCACGTAGCCGTACTCGACGCTGTCACCGCCTTCCTGGGAGACCACGTGGAGCCCTTCGGGCAGCTTGTCGGTGAGCACCTCCAGGACGGGCGGCCCGGTCACCGGCGGCACCTCCGGACGGGTCTCGCCGCCGTCCGGGACGCCCTTGGGGTTGCCGGGCAGCGACGCGGCGGCGTCCCGCCAGACGTCGGCGGTGGCGATCGTCTCCAGCTGCGCCAGGGTGAGCGGGGGTTCCGGCCGCGTGACGGGCGCGTCCTTCTCCGCCTCGGCGTTCCACTCGGCGACGCTCACGTGGTAGCCCTCGGGCGTGACGAGGTGGGCCTGCCACAGCTTGGTGTCGACGCGGCGGTCGGGATACTCGTACCCCTGGAGCAGCATCAGCGCCGAGCCGTCCGACAGCTTGGTCGAGTCGCAGGAGTCGTACGAGACGGCCGTCTTGTCGGGGCAGGTCGTCATCTGCGCGGTGCCCTCGTCGCGCGGGTCCATCAGGTCGACGGTGACGCCGAGCGCGCCGCCGCCCTGGCCGTCGTCGTAGACGACGGTGGCGTAGGCGGAGCCCTGCGACCCGCCGCCGCTCTGCTCCTGGCTGACGTCCCCGTCGGGGAGCAACTCCTTCAGGGCGGTGAGCATGGCGTCACCGGTGACGGGGTCGACCGCCGGGGCGGTGGGGGACGTGGCGACCTGCTGCCGGCTCGCGGCGGGGGAGGCCTCCTCCGCGCCGCTGCCGCCGCCCGAACCGGGCAGGACGAGCGCGCCGCCCACCCCGACCAGGGCGAGCGAGGCCACGCTGCCGAGCACCGCGGCCCGGCGCCGCAGCCGCAGCCGTCGGCCGCGCGCCTGCCCGGCGGTGACCAGCGCGGCCCCGTCGGTCTCGAAGCCGCCCCCCGCCTCCCGCAGGGCGGCTTCGAGCCGCCCCTCGAACGGGTCGGCCGACGGCTCGCCGGGGCGTCCTCCGGGGATGTCGGGTCCTACAGGCATGACGAACCACCCTTTCGACAAGGTGAGGTGCGGAAGGTGAACGGACGAGGGGGTCGGCTCAGGCGGCGGCGAACTCGTCGAGGTCCTCGCCGAGCAGCTCCCGGAGCCGCCCGAGGGCCCGTACGCACCGGGTCCGCACGGCGGCCGAGCTGACGTGCAGGACGTCGGCGGTCTCCTGGACGCTGCGGTCCTCCCAGTAGCGCAGTACGACCACGGCACGGTCCTTGGCGGGCAGCTGGGCGAGCGCGTCGAGCAGCGTCAGCCGCAGCGCCGTGTCCCCGGCGCCGGGCGCCGCCGACTCCGGGAGTACGGCGGTGGCCCGCTCGGTGCTGGCACGCCGCCGCCGCTGGGCGAGGAACGTGCGGGTGAGGACGGTCTGCGCGTACCCGGCGGGGTTACCGGCCCGGCTCACCCGGTGCCAGCTCACGTACAGCCGCCCCAGGGTCTCCTGCACCAGGTCCTCGGCCAGATGGGTGTCACCGGCGGTCAGCAGACACGCCGACCGGTACAGATGCCCGGCCCGCAGCGCCGCGAACTCCGCGTACTCATCGGCCCGCCCCTGTCTCATACGCCGTTCTCCCCGCCCCACTCACGTCGCTGTCCTGACACTTCACTGATGCGGTGGGACCCGGGAAATGTTTCACACGTCCTCCATCACACCTCAGTCCTCTGCGTCCGGTCGGCGTGGTCAGAAGAGGACGTCGGCCTGCGGCGGTTCCCGCGGTGACGCGGCGGTGTCACCGTCCTCGGCGCGCCCGCTGTCCGCCTCGTCCCGTGAGACGGCGGCCCGGGAGAAGACCGCCACGCCTTCCACTTCGACGTCCGGCTCGTCCGGAGCCGGAGAGTAGAGCGCGACCCCGAGACCGGTGAGGGTGCAGCCCGAGTCATCCACGACGTACGGCACCCGTCGCTCGTCCAGGCCCGCCAGGACGTCGGCGAGAGGGCGGCCAGTCAGGCGCACGCCGAACAGCGCCGGGTCCGCCCGGTCAGTGCATTCGATCACGTCCAGCCGGTCGGCCCCATCGAAGCCGAGCATCATTCCGGCCTCCATGTAGTGATCGATCGGCGGGGTGTCAGGGGTTCTCCGGAAGGAGCGGTATTCGCCCAGCCGGTCCCTGAGCGCTTTCCTGGAATCGCCGAACCGTATTTCTGCGACTCCGACCCACGGCGCGATGTCGCCCACCATCAATTCCTCTCCCCTCCTGGTTCTGATATTGAAGCACGCCCTATGGGACGGCCGGCGCACCGCGAGTTGGGGCTCACGGTGCGCCGACCCGGGCCAGTTCAGCCCTCCGCGCGTGCTAACACCTTCCGGTGCGCAGCGTCACCAGAGAGTCAACTGGACGTGCACTCCCGTGGGCACAGTGCGCAGTGCCTGGAAGTCCGCGTTGTTGGGCAGGTCTCCGATCATTTCTCCGATGGCGTTGTTGTACTTGCCGGGGAATCTGGTCACGATGTCGTCGATGTCCATCTGCATGGCTTGATCGATGCGGCCGCTGTTGACCAGTGCCCGCTGCCTCTTCTGCCAGTCAACGGCCGCGCCCCTGCCCCAGCTCGAGGTCTGCACGTGGTCGAACTCGTCCATCTGGATGGACGGGCCGTTGCCATGCGCCAGGGGCGTGCTCTGGTTCGAGGGCATGTGGTTGATCTCGGTGCCCGGGACGTTGGTCTTCTTCACCTTCCCGGTCGCGGGGTCGACATCCTTCAGGTCCTTGTACCGTGAGCCGCCCCGGTACGTGTGTCCCGCCTTCGCCTTGCCGCACTTCTTCTTCGGCGTGGCGTTGTGGACGAGCAGCGGCGTGCCGTCGGCCTGGACGTAGTAGCTGTGGACCCCCTCCACCGTGAGGTTGTACACGCGCACGTCCCGGCTGCTGTCCTCGACCGTGATGACCTGGACCCAGTCACCGTCCGGCGTGAGGAGCCAGGTGCCCGGCTCGATGTCCCCCGCCTCGACCCACCGGCCGTAGTCCGGCAGCCAGTAGAGGTGGGCGGACGTCGAGGTGATGTCGTCCCGTCCGGCCTCCCCGTCCTTGCCGCCCGTGGCGACGGTGAGGGAGACCAGGTCCTTGTCGCCCTTGTTGTTGCGGGTGTCCGTGACGGGACGGACCTGCGCCTCCCCGGTCTCGGGGTCGGTTGCGAGGACCATGTCTCCGACCTTCAGGTCCTCGATGGGCTTGGCCGAACCATCACCCATCACCACCCTGGTCCCGGCGACGAAGCTCTGCGGCTTGTCACCCTGTGGCTGTACCGGGCAAGCCGCGGCCTGACCGGCGTCGGACTTGGATGAACCGGACTTCTTGCTCCCCGAGTTGCTGCTCTTGGCCTTCGGCTTCGCCTTGGACGCCTTGCTGCCGCTCTTCACCGCGTCCGCGGCCTTGGCGCCCTTCTTGGCGTACTTGGCCGCCGTGGCCGCCGCGCCGAGGCCCGGCACCGCCGCCGCCATCGACAGGGCCGCGTCCGCGTAGTTGCCCTCCGCCGCGTACCAGATGCCGTTGGCGACGTCGGCGGCCTCGCCGATGACCGGGACCATGCCCGCGACGTCGAGGGCGGCGTGGCCGATGTCCGACAGGGAGATGTCCATGCCGAACAGGTGGCCGTCCAGCTCCACGAAGGAGATGGGGTTGCCGCCCGCGAAGGCGTACCGGTTGCCCGTGTAGGGGTCGGTGGCCAGGGACATGTCGGCCAGCGCGCCGCCGTACATGTCGCGGGTGAGGAAGCGGTTCAGGCCCGGGTCGTAGTTCCGGAAGCCCATGTCGTAGGTGCCGGAACCGTCGTCGTAGCGGTGCGCGTTGTAGCGGTACTCGTTGTACGCCTCCTTGTCGGGGTTCGAGTCGTCCGGCTTGTCGGCGCCCGTGAAGCGGCCCTCGTCGTCCGAGCCGTAGGCCGTGTAGCCGTAGGTGGCGCGGGTCGTGCCGTCGGGCTTGGTGACGGCCTCGACGTCGCCCTTGGGGTGGTAGAGGTAGTGCGAGTACTCCTTCGTGCCGTCGGCGTCGTGCTTGATCTGGGTGAGCTTCTGGCCCCACGGCGCGTACTGGTAGGACTTGGTCGCCTTGCCCGCGACCTCCTCCCGCAGCACCTTGTTCTCCATGCCCAGGTAGGTGAAGACCGTGGTCTTCCCGTTCGTCCCGGACGTGGTCTCCCGCGCGGTGCGGTCGAAGGCGTCGTACGCGTACGTCGTCGACTTCGCGGACGTGCCCGTGCCCGCCGTGTGCCTGGCGACGCGGTCGAAGCCGTCGTACGTGTACTTCTCCTGCGTCGATCCGTTGGACGAGACCGTGTCCAGGCGCCCCAGCGGGTCGTAGTTGTACGTCGACGAGACACCCGACGCCGTCGTCTTGAGCAGGCGGTTGCGGTCGTACGTCGACGTCGTCGTGACGCCCTTGACCGTCTGCTCGACGATGTTGGAGTTGCCGTCGTAGCGGTACGTCTCGGTGCCCGCCGCGTCGCCGGTCTTGGTGACCTTGGCGATGCGGTCCTGCGGGTCGTAGTCGAAGGCCGACACCGTGTCGAGCGTGTCCGCCGAGTTGTCGGCGTTCATCACCTTCGCGGTGTCCTTGGTGCGGTTGCCGTTCGGGTCGTACTCCAGGTCGTGGCTGGCGACGACCGTCCCGGCCCCGGTCTTCTCGATCTGCCGCTTGACGGCGCCGTTGAGGTAGTAGGCGTAGTCGACGGTGTTGCCGTTCGGCTTGACCTGCTTCAGCGGCTGGCCGCGGTCGGTGTAGGTGAAGGTGGTGATCTGCTGGTTGCCCGCAGTCGGGGTGTCCGCGTTGGTGATCCGGTCGATCATGTCGCGGACGTCGTACTCGAACGCCGACCAGGTCACGTCGTGCGTGGTCGAGTCGATGTTGCCGTTGTGGTCGTACGTCAGCGACGTGGTGTTCTTCACCGTCGTGCCGAGCTTCTCCTCGACCTTCGTGAGCTGGTTCAGCTCGTCGTAGGCCATGGTGTAGGCGTCCGCCCTGGCACCCGGGGAGAGGTCCTTGACCTCGGTGAGCAGACCGCTCGCGTCGTAGGCGTAGGTGAAGTCCTTCTTCTCGTTGTCGGTCTCACCGGTGGTGGAGCGGACCAGCTTGATGCCGTCCGCGATCACCGTGCCGTTGGCGTCGTCGGACAGCGTGATCTTCTGCGTGCCCGACTCGGTGAACGTGTAAGAGCCCAGCGAGACCCACTCGCCCGCGTTCGCGGACTGGTCGACGGCCCTGGTCGCCGACCCGGTGGAGTGGGTGACGGTGAACGGGGCGTCGGTGGCCGCGCCCGTCACCTCACCGTGCCGGGTGAAGACCTCGTAGGTGCCGTCCTGCGGGATCACCAGCTGCCAGGTGAAGGTGTCGGCTCCGGTGCCCGCGCCGTTGGTGCGGACGTTGTAGCCCCACTGCTCCGTCGCCTGGGAGGTGTTCCAGGCGCCCTGCTCGGCGGTGTTGTGGACGTCGGACGAGTCGACGACCACGACCTGCCTGCCGACCGGGATGCCGTCGTCGGAGCGCGCCTTCTGGTTGCCCGACGGGTAGAAGTCCCAGGTCATGGTCCGCTGCGAGGAACCGCCGGCGGAGGTCAGCGTGTTCTTCGTCTGCTGGCCCAGCAGGTTGTAGTCGTAGGTGGTGGTGATGTCGAAGGGGTCCCTGGCCTGCCGGACCCAGCCGTTGTCGTAGTACTCGTACGACGTGACGTTGCGGACCGACTGGCCGTCCGACGGCGGTGCCGAGACCTCCTTCAGCTGCCCGACCGCGTCGTACGAGTAGAGGGTGCGGTCGGGGGTGGCGTACCGGGAGTCGTCCTTGTCGAAGGCGGTGAGCTGCTCCTTGACCCGGTTCAGCTCGTCGTAGACGGTCTCCGTGGTGTAGTCGGTGGTGTCGTCCGTGGTGGCGACCCCGCGCGGGCTGATCACCCTGGTCCGGTTGCCGACCTCGTCGTACTCGAACCGGGTCGTCCGGTACGTGATCGTCCCCGAGGCGTCCTTGGCGTACGGGACGGTCACCTGCGTGGTCAGGCCACGCCGGTCGAAGGCGGTCTCCGTGGTGTTGCCCTCGGCGTCCGTCGCCCGGTCCGTGCGGCCGTCGAGGTCGTAGTGGACGGTGGTGAACTCGCCCTTGGCGTCCGTGGTCTTCACGACCCGGTGGTCCAGGTCGTACGTGTACTTCGTGGTGAAGTCCGACGTGTCCGCGGTCGCGTTCTTCTTCGGGTCGACGACGGTGACCAGGTTGCCGACGTCGTCGTACTCGCTGGTGACCTGGTCGCCGCGGGCGTTGACCACCGAGACCGGCTGGTAGATCTCGTCGTACGAGTAGGTGGTGGTGTAGTCGCCGACCGTCGCCGTCAGGTTGCCCTTGGGCTCGGTCACCGTCCTGACGTTGCCGACCTTGTCGTACGTGGTGGTGGTGCGGCGCTCGGGGTCGCCCGTCTGGTCCACGGGGGCCAGCGAGTCGGTGATCCGGTCGGCCGCGTCGTACACCGAGGAGGTCACGGCGCCGTTCGGCGCGTAGGCCCGCACGATGTTGTTGTTGGCGTCGTACCGCGGCGCCGGGGTGGTGATGAGGGCGCCCGCCGCCTGGTCCTTCGGCGACGTCTGCGCCAGCGGGCGGCCGAAGTAGTCGTACGCCTGGGTGACCTTGGCGCCCTGGGCGTTGACGGACTCCGTGGTGTTGCCGCGCTCGTCGTAGGCGAACCAGGTGGAGTGGTCCAGCGCGTCCGTGATCCGCTTCGGGTAGCCGGACGGCGTGTACTCGGCGTAGTGGGTGGTGTGCCCGTTGGCATCGGTGTCCGTCAGCGGCTGGCCGTACACGTCGTAGGCCGTCGTCGAGGTGAAGTCCCCGGCGGTCGCGGTGGCCACGCCCTCGGGGTCGGTGACCGACGTGGGGTTGCCGAAGGTGTCGTACCCGAACTCCCAGGTGTTGCCCAGCGGCGTTGTCCTGCGCCACAGGTTGGCCGCATAGCCGTCGGCGCGCGTCTGGTAGACCATCGCCGTGGCGCCACCGGGGTACTTCGCCGGGTCGCAGTAGTCGGTCGGGTTGAACGTCCCCCAGGTGCTGGTGGTCTCGGGGTCCCACTGGCGCAGCGGGTAGCCGGTCTTCTGGTCGTAGCAGAAGGCGGCCTTGGCGCCGTTGTTCTCCTCCAGGTAGGTGACGTTGTTGTCCGCGTCCCACGCCAGCTTCGTGGTCTGCGACTTGGCGTTGACCAGCTCGACCGGGCGGGCGAAGTCGTCGGTGACGTACGTCGTGGCGTGCGCCTCGGCGTCCGTGACCGTGGTCTTCGTGAACTTGGTGTTCACGGTGTCCGCGGCGTAGCCGAAGCCGGTGTCGTGGCCGAGCCGGTCGTTGATCGTCTTCGTCCACCAGTGGTACTTCGGGTCGTCACCGGTCTGCGGGTAGTAGTACGTCAGCCGGGTGGCGTTGCCGCGCGGGTCGGTGGCCTCGACCAGCTTGACGTTCTTGTTGCCCTGGGTGGCGTCGTAGGTGAACGTGAAGACCTTCGGCTGGGACGCGTCCTCACCGTCGATCAGCTGGCCGAGCAGGCCCTTGTCGGTGTAGTAGAAGGTGATCCTGCGACCGGAGACGTCCGTGACGGACTTGATGTGGTCGTAGATCCTGGAGTTGGTCAGGTGGGAGCCGGTGACCTTGGCGCCGGTGTCGTCGATGTAGTCGTAGGACGCGTCGCCCTTGCGGTAGTAGGCGAAGGTGAGCGACTGACGGCCGGTGGGGTCGGTGATGTAGGTGAGGAACTTGGTCGGCTTGTTGTTGGACCTGCGCTCCTCGTAGGTGTACGTCTGCGTGTTGCCGTCGTTGTCGACGACGGACGTCAGATAGCCGTCGCAGCCGAAGAGGAAGCGGGTGCCGTCCGGGCGCAGCAGCGTCCAGGCGTCCGGGACCGGGTCCTTGTCCGGGGTGCAGTCCAAACCCGGCTGGGCGGTGAGCCGGTAGTGGACGCCCGCGGGCGCCTTCCAGGTGCCGTCCGTCTGCTTGCGGAAGACGTGGGTGGTGCCGTCGCCGTCCGGCAGGCGCACCTCGGTCGGGTTCGGGTTGGGATGGAAGTCCAGCGGCGCGCCGAGGCGCAGCGGACCGGTGGCCTGCCCGGACCAGCCGCCACCGAGGACGGTGTCGCTGGTGTCGAGCGAGTTGTAGGCGACGCGGAAGAAGGTGTTGACCCCGCGGCCCGGGTTGTTGATGGCGTTGTACGACCAGACACTGTTACCGGCCGCCACGTTGTTCATCACCGTCGAGCCCGCGCCGGTGTTCTTGCCGGTGTAGGCGTAGAACTTCTCCAGCCCGAGGGTGTTGGAGGTGGGGTCCTCGACCGCGACGTTCTGCTGGAGGCCGGGGATGCCGCCGGTGCCCTCCGAGAGCCAGGTGCCGGTGGTGGTGTCGAGCAGGTCCCAGGTCAGGACGTACTCGGTGCGCTTGTTGCCCGAGTCGCTGTTGATCGGGGTCTTCACCAGGGCCTGGACGGTGACGGTGTCACCGGGGACGACGTCCCTGGGCAGGGCGGTCCTGACCTGGATGCCGCCGGTGGTGGCGTCGGTGCCGTCGGGCAGGGACCAGGTGTAGGACAGCGCCTGGTCGGCGGCGCGCCAGACGGTGTCGGTGGTGTTGGTGAGGGTGAACTCGACCGAGTAGTCCGAGTTCGGGGTCATCCGTGCCGGGGTCTTCGGCGCGTGGTAGGTGGAGGCGGTGGTCGAGTCGATGTAGGTGACGACCGTCCGCGGACGCAGCTGCTGCTCGGCGGCCTCCGAGGACAGGAACACCGTCCGTTCCTGCTGGACGGACTCGTCCCGCATCTTCAGCAGCACGCCCTGGCCGCCGCCGGGGTTGCGCACCCAGTCCTGTACGAGGCTGGTGGCGCTCCAGTCCTGCCGGGAGGGGTCGTTGCTGCGGGAGGGGGCGGTGTCGGAGACCGCGGTGCCGAAGTCGCCGCCCGCCGTGGTCCAGCCGGTGGTGGCGTCGGCCTTGGTCCAGGTGGCCGTGGCCTCGTCGAAGTCACGGGTCAGCGGGCGCATCTCGTAGACCGCGCCGGAGGCCCCGGTGGTGGTCTGCGTGCCCCACAGGCGGACGGTGGCGTTCAGGACGCGGGCCGAGGACGGGATGTCCAGGGCCGGGAACTTCAGCGCCGCGCGGGTGGTGCCGTAGGTGGTGGAGTTGTTGCCGACCGTCATCCAGGGCTGCGCGATGCCGTCTTCGAGGCTGTCGTGCGGGGTGGACGGTTCGGCCGAGGACAGGGTGGTGTCCTGGGCGGCCCAGACGACCTTGGTGGTGCGGCCCGCCTTCGGCAGCCGGACCAGTTGGGTGGGCGCCGGGGTGACGCGGCCGTCCCTGGTCTTGACCGCGACCATGTAGTAGTACGCCCGCCCGAACGGGTCGGCGCTGTCGGCCGCGGTCGGGGTGGCCGAGGTGTCCGTGTAGGACGTGGTCCCGGACGAGACCGGCGCGACCAGGGTGGCCGCGGACGGGGTGAACGTCTGGAACACCGAGCGGTGCACCTGGTACTCGACGAGGTCGTCGTCGGTGGTGGTCGTGGAGGGGTCGGTGTAGGCCGACCAGCTCAGCTCCGCGCCGGTGTCGTGGATCGTCGCCGGTGGTTCCAGCTCGACGCCCGGACGGCCGTAGGTGAGGACCAGGCGCGGGTAGTTGGCGGTCTCCCCGTTGTAGGCGTACTCGCTGCCCTCGTAGCGCGGACCGCCCTTCGGCCCGCTGGCGGACTCGTCGCCCGCCTTGACGACGAAGCCGTGGTTGTCGTACGTGCCGTCGATCCACTGCTGGACCGTCTTCGTCACCGGGAACGAGTGCCAGGCGTTCACCTGCGAGGGCCGCTTGGTGACCACACCGCCCTTGGTGAACCGGACGGCGTCCGCGATGACGGCCGTGCTGGTGGAGGCGGGGCCGTCGCCGAGGACGACCTTGCCCGCGGTGCCCGCCTGGAAGGGGTGGGTGCCCAGCGTCTTCCACACGCCCTGGCTGCCCGCCGACTGGTCGACGCTGTACGTCTGGGAGCCGCCGTCGTAGGTGACCGTGTAGGGCGCGTTCGTGGCGCGGTCGGAGGCGGGCACGTAGTGCGCCTCGACCTGGTAGTCGCCGTCCTCGGGAAGGCTGGGCTGCCAGGTGTAGGCGTCGGCGGCCACCGAGTCCTTGTTGTAGCGGTAGTCCTGCCCGACCGCGTACTGCGTGTACGCCGTGTTCCCGGACGCGGGCCAGGAGCCGGTCGCCGCGGTGGTCCCGGTGTCCCCGTCGTCCACGACGACCGAGGTGCCGGACAGTTCACCGGTCAGGCCGCTGGCGTTGTCCCAGGTGGCGCCGGACTCGGTCCAGGCGCCGGTGGCGCGGTGCGCCTCCAGCTGTACCTCGGTGGAGCCGGTGGTGTGGGTCTGGTCGTAGTACAGCCGCAGATCGGCCGAGTCCAGCCGGGTCCCGGCCGGGATGCTGCCGACGGGGAACCGGAGCAGGGCCCGGGAGCTGCCGGTGGAGGTGTTGCCGACGGACAGGCGCCAGTTGTCGTCGTAGTTCGACGCCGGGCCGTCCGACGAGATCATCACGTCCTGCGCCGTGCTGGGCGTGGGGGCGATCTGGATCGTCGGGTCGATCACGACCGGATACTGACGGTCCTTCGCGGCCAGCCACGCGGCGTCCGGTACGACGGTGAGCTTCCAGCCGTCGCCGTCCCGGGTCAGCCTCTGCCGTACGGCGGTGCTGTAGGCGGTGCCGTACGGCGACTCGCGGTCCTTCTTGGCGTCGGTCATGAACGCGGCGGGCATCACCAGCACCGGGTCGGTCGACTCGCCGTAGAAGGCGATCGAGCCGTCCTTGGCCGCCTTCGGCGTCAGACCGTCCGTGTCCAGGGTGAACGTGAAGGTGAGGGGGCCGTCGGGGGCCCGGTCCAGGACGATGTTCTCCTTCACCCGTCCCGGACCGACCTGGTACGACAGGTCGGCGCCGGACACCGCGTCCTGGTAGGTGACGACGTCGCCCTCGGCGACCGGACGCAGTTCCCCGGCCCGCGGAAGGCCGACGGTGACGGCGTGCCCGTCCGCCGACTCCACCCGCAGCAGCCGCTCCGCGTCCGCACCGAACCAGCTGCGCGTCGCGTTGCTGGTGTTGGCGAACGCGTAACCCTTGCGGTCGGATGCGCCGACCGTGGGGTCGATGTCCTTCCAGGACTTTCCCGACCGGTAGGCGGTCGGCGTGGCCGAGACCTCCGCCTGCACGCGCCCGTCGGACAGCTGCCAGAACCGGGCGTCGGCGGTACGCCGCCCGGTCAGCTCCTTTATGCGCTTCGCCTGTGGCGCGTTCTTGCCCTTGGGCAGTTTCTGCCGGTCGGCTATGTCCGCCTCGTCGTGCGAGGGCGGCTCGGGAGTTTCGGAGTCGTCGTCGGTGAACCAGCCTTTGACGGCGTCGACGATTCCGCCGCCACTGTCTGTGTCGTCGTTCGAGGGCGGTGCGGCATAGGCGAGCTGGGGCAGTGCGGTGCTGATCACCGCGGCTGCCGCCAAGCAGGCCGTTACCCTTCCCAGTCTGGGTCTCACGCCAAACCTTCCTGATAGAACCTGGCTGAAATGCCATATCGAAGCGATCTTTCGGAAATACCGAAAAACCTCGGGGAAATGGCGCCGGGGTTTCTAGTTGGTCGGCTGACGCGAAGTCAAACGATAAGACACCTCATGACACTTGCCGACAAACGGGCATCGCGACGCCCGAATTGTCGGCACGCTGGCGGATCGATATCGCCGTCATGTATAAAGCCCCCCGGTCGGCGTCCGGGGGGCTGGGTGAATTGCTGTGGATTACTGCGGGACCGGTTACGGCAGCCCGTGCACCTTCGGTCCGACGGCGTTGGACCAGGCGTTGCCGGCCGTCGCGTCCCAGTTCGTCGACCAGGTCATCGCGCCGCGCAGGTCCGGGTAGGTCCGGGACGGCTTGAAGGAGCCGCAGTTGGTGCCCCGGGCCAGACAGTCCAGGGCGTTGTTCACCACGGTCGGCGAGACGTAGCCGCTGCCCGCGCCCCGCGTCGAGGCGGGGACGCCGATGCCGACCTGGGACGGGGCGAGCCCGCCCTCCAACTGGATGCAGGCCAGCGCGGTGAGGAAGTCCACCGAGCCCTGCGAGTACACCTTGCCGTCGCAGCCCAGCATGGACCCGCTGTTGTAGTACTGCATGTTGACGACGGTGAGGATGTCCTTCACGTTCAGCGCCGTCTGGAAGTAGGAGCCGGACGTGGACTGCATGTCGATGGTCTGCGGGGCCATCGTCAGGACCAGCGAGGGGCCCGCCTTCTGCGACAGCGACCGCAGCGCCTGGGACATGTACGTCGGGTTGAGGCCGTTCTCCAGGTCGATGTCGACGCCGTCGAAGCCGTACTCCTGCATCAGGGCGTAGACCGAGTCGGCGAAGTTGGCCGCCGAGGTGGAGTCGGCGACGCGGACGGTGCCCAGTTCGCCGCCGACCGAGATGACGACCTTCTTCCCGGCGGCCTGCTTGGCCCGGACGTCGGCCTTGAACTGGTCCACGGTGTAGCCGCCGAGGCCCGCCGAGTCCAGGTTGAAGGTCACGGCGCCCGGCGTCGCGGTGGCGTCCGCGAAGGCGACGGCGATGATGTCGTACTGCGCCTGCACGTCGGCGAGGCGCTGCACGGTCGCCCCGTTGTCGAAGTTCTGCCAGTAGCCGGTCAGCGCGTGCTTGGGCACGCCGGTGCCGCCGCCCGGGTCGGTGGTCGTCGTGCCCGTCACGGCTGTCGACTTCGGCGACTCACCGGCCGCGTTGGTCGCCGTGACCTGGAAGGTGTACGAGGTGGCCGCCGCGAGGCCGGTCACCGTCGCCGAGGTCCCGGTCACCGCCGTCACCTTGGTGCCGTTGCGGTAGACGTTGTAGCCGGTGGCGCCGGAGACGGTGTTCCAGTGCAGGGAGACCGAGGAGGCCGTCGTGGAGGAGACGCCGAGGCCGGCCGGGGTGGCGGGGACCACCGGGTCGGGGTCGGTGCCCCCGCCGCCGTCGGGTCCGAAGACCGAGACGTCGTCGACGAGGTAGGGCTGCTGGCCGTACCAGCCGTGCGTGTAGACCGTCACGGAGGTGGTGCTGGCGCCGGTGGTGAACGTCGTCGTCAGATGCTTCCAGGACCCGGAGTCCGGGGTCCAGGTGGAGACGTCGGTGGTGCCGGTGCCGGTGGCGCCGAGGTAGGCGTACCCGCCCCGTACCCACGCGCTCAGCGAGTACGTCGAGTCGGGGCGGACGGCGACGGTCTGGGAGCAGCGGGCGTTGTCCTGCCCGGCCGGGGCCGCCTTCAGCGCGGCCGAGCCGCCGTGCACCGGGGAGGAGACGGTCGTACCGCTGTCGGCGGAACAGGTCCAGTGGGCGAGGCCCGACTCGAAGCCCGCGTTCCGGGCGTTGTTGACGTCCGCGGCGGACGCCTGGTGGGCGCCGGTGAGGGAGAGGGCGAGCGCGGCGGTGACGGCTCCGGACCAGAGTCGTATCCGGCCGCTCCTGGGGCGTCTGGGTCTGCGTGCGCGGTCCACTGGGGCCTCCGGTGGGGGAGTGGGGGTCGTTGCGGACGACGGTGGCCACCGTGCGCCTACAAGTTGGTCTAGGCCAATTGAGTTGTCAAGGGGTCCAGGCCGACTCGGGCAGGAGGGGTCCCGGGCGCACCAGCCCTTTTTCGGACGGCCGCGGAGGTGGCCGGGGGTGGTCGGAGGGGTAGTGGACGAGGTGGTCGGAGAAGGGTCCGGGGTCAACCCCCGTGACCCGCTCGTACGCCTTGAGGAGAGGGTGGGATGGTCGCCGTGCCCCGGTATGACGTGTCTTGTGCCACGCCAGTTGTCCCACAGCTACAGAAACGCTGTTCTCCGGTCATACGCGCGTGGATACAGTGCTGAGGTAGTCACGCAGTGAAGTCGTCCAAGGCCGCCCGAGTGATCACGGCGAGGCCGCCGGGCATGGGGAATCGGGGAGCTGCGCGTGCCAACTGCCATTGCCGTGACCAGCGCCGACATGGCGCTGCCGCCACAGGACGAGCGGACCATGCCCGCCGTCGTCCTCAAGGACGTCGACAAGCGCCCGCTGGACCAGGTGCTGGCCGAAATGGTGTCCCTCGTCGAGCTGCACGGCCATGTGGTCGTCGTCTGCTCCCAGGCCGTCCCCGCCGCCGTCGAGCGGCGGCTGCACACCGTACGGTCCCTCCTGGAGAGCGACCGGATCGCCCTCTTCCGCCCGGAGCTGCCGCCCCTCGGCGTCGCCGTCCTCGCCCGCCAGCTGCGGCAGCTCGCCTCCTGCGACCTGTCCCCCGGGGTCCTCGCCTCCGCCGGACGGCTGCTCACCCACTACCTGCACGCCGGCGCCCTCCTCGGCTCCGTCGCCCGGCTCGACCGGATCCCGGTGAGCCTGAAGTCGCACGCCAGGTCCTGGATGCCGGGCAGCCAGTTCGGGGTCCTCGCCCACCCCGAACCCCAGCTGGTGCGCGTGGGGCCCGAAGCCCGGCTCTCCGGGCCCGAGTTCGGCACCTGGATGCTGGTCGCCCGGAGCCAGCTCCCGTCCGACTGGGTCACCGGCACCCTCGCCCCCGCCTGGCGGGTCCAGGGGGTGCGCGAGGTGCCGCCGCCCGCCGAGTCCGCCGTGTGGTGGGGGACCGGCCGGCTCGTCGAGTTCTGCACCTTCCTGCCCGACCTGTCGGTCCTCTACCAGCTCGTCACCTCGGTGCGACAGGGCAGCTGCCACTGGTGCGGCATCGACGTCATCGGCGACCGCTGCGTCTTCTGCTCCGCCACCGCGCCGGTCACCACGCACCCGCCGCGCCAGATCGCGGCCGGATGAGCCCCCCGCCCGAAGTCGCCCGGCGGGCGGTCGCACCGCCCGCTCCCGCTCGCCCTCTGCCCGCTCGCCCTCTGCCCGCTCGACCGATATCCCCGATGAGGTTGTACGGTTCATGAACTCCCGTCAGCGCCGCGGCGTGATCCTCCTGCTGCTCTCCGTCCTGTGCGCCCTCGCCGCCTTCGCGGGCGTCCTCTCCGTCATCAACGACGTGGAGTCCAAGGTCGGCCCCGAAGTCACCGCCTACCGCGTCCGGAGCGAGGTCGCGCCCTACACGCCGCTCGGCACGGGCCAGTTCGAGAAGATCGAGATGCCCGAGCGCTGGCTGTCCGAGAACGCGGTCACCGACCTGCGGCAGATCGAGGGCAAGATCGCGGTCACCACCCTGCACGAGGGCTCCCTGCTCCAGGACGACATGATCGTGGACCAGCCCGCCCTCAAGGCCGGTGAGCAGGAGGTCGCCATCATGATCGACGCGGCGACCGGGGTGGCGGGCAAGATCACACCGGGCTCCACGGTCAACGTCTACGCCACCTTCGACGGGGAGCGCGAGGGCGACCCGGACCAGTCGAAGATCATCGTCACCGACGCCCGGGTCCTCGACGTCGGCAGGCTCACCTCCCTGGAACGCGACGAGGACAGCCGGGGCCGCCCCACCGACGCCGTCCCGATCACCTTCGCGCTGTCCACCATCGACGCCCAGCGCATCACGTACGCCGAGTCGTTCGCCCAGCGCGTCCGGCTCGCCCTGGTCGCGCCCGGCACCGACACCACCGTCCCGGAGACCGACCGGACGTACGAACTCGCGAAGGACAAGTGAGAGGTCCGTATGCCCACGAGGATCCTGCCGGCGGTCGGCGACCCGGACGCGGTCCGGTCCCTCACGACCCTGCTCAGCCAGCTCCCGGACGCCGAGCCGGTGGCCCCGGTGGCCGACTCCACCCAGCTCGTCGACACCCTCGCCCGGCTCGCCGCCGAGTCCGTCGACGAACTCCCCGAGGTCGTCATCGTCCACGAACGCGTCGGCCCCGTCCCCGCCCTGGAGCTGATCCGCGAGGTCGCGCTCCGCTTCCCCGCCGTCGGCGTCATCCTCGTCACCTCCGACGCCAGCCCCGGCCTGTTCTCCGCCGCCATGGACTCCGGCGCCCGCGGCCTGGTCACCCTCCCGCTCGGCTACGAGGAACTCGCCCACCGCGTTCAGGCCGTCGCCCAGTGGTCCGTCGGCGTACGCCGCCACCTCGGACACGGCGGTGACGTCTTCACCGGCGCGGGCGGCACCGTCGTCACCGTCAGCGGCGCCAAGGGCGGCGTCGGCGCCACCCTCACCGCCATCCAGCTCGCCCTCGCCGCGCAGGCGTCCGGCCGGGCCACCGCCCTCGTCGACATGGACCTCCAGTCCGGCGACATCGCCTCCTACCTGGACGTCCAGTTCCGCCGCTCCGTGGCCGACCTGGCCGCCATCAACGACATCTCCCCGCGCGTCCTCGCCGACGCCGTCTTCCGGCACGACACCGGCGTGGCCCTGCTGCTCGCGCCCGGCGAGGGCGAACGCGGCGAGGAGGTCACCGACCGGGCCGCCCGGCAGATCGTCAGCGCCCTGCGCACCCGCTACGAGCTGGTCGTCATCGACTGCGGCGCCCAGCTGAGCGGCGCCAGCGCGGCGGCGGTGGAGATGGCCGACACGGCGGTCCTCGTCACCACCCCCGACGTGCTCGCCGTGCGCGGCGCCAAGCGCGTGGTCCGCATGTGGGACCGGCTCCAGATCCGCAAGGCCGAGGAGACCACCGTCGTCGTCAACCGCCACACCCGCGGTACGGAGATCCAGCCGCCGCTGATCCGCAGGATCACCGGCACCGCGGTCGCCTCGACCACCGTCCCCGCCCACTACAGGGAACTCCAGGGCGCCGTGGACGCCGGACGCCTGCACGAACTCGACAACAGGAGCGTGGTCAAGCAGGCCCTGTGGACCCTCGCGGGAGAACTCGGCCTGGTCAGGGCACCGGAGGGCGGTGCCCAGAAGGGCGGCGGCGGACGGACCCGGGGCGGCGGCGACCGCGGCTCGCTCGTCTTCCGGCGGCGCAGGGACGGAGGGGGCTAGCGATGTGGACGCCCGTACGGCGCGCCGAGCGGGACCGGGGCCAGGTCGCCATCGAGTTCCTGGGCATGACCCCGCTGATCCTGCTGACGCTGGTACTGCTGTGGCAGTTCGTCCTTGTGGGGTACACCTTCACGCTCGCGGGGAACGCTGCTGACGAGGCGGTACGGGCGGCAACGGCGGCGGAGGACCGGCAGGGGGCCTGCCAACAGGCGGGCCTGCGAAACCTGCCGGGCGCGTGGGAGGGGGGCGCGAGTGTGTCCTGCGGCGAGGGCGGCGGCATGGTGACCGCCGAGGTGCGCCTGCGGGTGCCGGTGCTTTTCCCCGGCGCCGTCGGGTTCCCCTTCGAGGTCACGGGCCACGCGGGGGCCGTCGTAGAGGAGACGGTGGACTGAGATGCGGCATCGCGGCGCACGTCGGGACCGGGGCCAGGTCGCCATCGAGTACCTGGGCTTCCTGCCGATCCTGCTCGTCATCGCCCTCGCGGGCGTCCAGCTCGGCCTCGTCGCCTACACCGCCCAGCAGGCGGGCACGGCCGCCCGCGCGGGCGCGCGCAGCGCCTCGCTC
This sequence comes from Streptomyces sp. NPDC006997, assembly GCF_040635175.1. Taxonomy (NCBI): domain Bacteria; kingdom Bacillati; phylum Actinomycetota; class Actinomycetes; order Kitasatosporales; family Streptomycetaceae; genus Streptomyces; species Streptomyces sp. NPDC006997. The sequence goes on along the minus strand of NZ_JBEYHH010000011.1, from coordinate 126,383 downwards.
GACGGCCCGGTGCAGCAGACCTGCCAGGGCGCGGTCAGCTCCTGGCTGGCGGACGGCACGGGCTGCGCGGAGGCCGACCTGGGCGACGAGGTGCGGGTGACGGCCACCGTCGAGATCCCGTCCGTCGTCCCCGGCTGGGACTTCGGCCCGGCGACGAAGACCGCCACGATGCCGTCGGACGACTGACCGAGGCGTGAGGAGTACGGCATGAGCCTGCGGGCACGCATCAGTTCCCCCGAGGAGAACGGCCACCGGGGCGAGGACGCGCACCTGGTCGCCTCCTACCGCGCCAAGCTCCTGGAGGAGATCGACCTCGCGGAGATGAGCGCCCTGGCGGCGGCCGAGCGCCGCGCCCGCCTCGAACGGGTCCTCGGGCACATCATCAGCCGCGAGGGCCCCGTGCTGTCGACGGTCGAGCGCTCCCAGCTGATCCGCAGGGTGGTCGACGAGGCGCTCGGCCTCGGCATCCTCGAACCCCTCCTGGAGGACGCGTCGATCACGGAGATCATGGTCAACGGCCCGGACGCGATCTTCGTCGAGCGCGGCGGCAGGGTGGAGCAGCTCCCGCTGCGCTTCGCCTCCAACGACCAGCTCATGCAGACGATCGAACGCATCGTCTCCACGGTCAACCGCCGCGTCGACGAGTCCAACCCGATGGTCGACGCCCGCCTCCCGTCCGGCGAGCGCGTCAACGTCATCATCCCGCCGCTGTCCCTCACCGGCGCCACCCTCACCATCCGCCGCTTCCCGCGCTCCTTCACGCTCCAGGAGCTGATCGAGTTCGGCTCCCTGGACGAGCAGATGCTGTACCTGCTCGCCGGTCTGGTGCAGGCGAAGTTCAACATCATCGTCTCCGGCGCCACCGGCACCGGGAAGACGACCCTCCTGAACGCCCTCTCCGGCCTGATCCCCGACCGCGAACGCATCATCACCATCGAGGACTCCGCCGAACTCCAGCTCCAGCAGGCCCACGTCATCCGCCTGGAGTCCCGCCCGCCGAACGTCGAGGGCAAGGGCGAGATCACCATCCGCGACCTGGTCCGCAACTCCCTGCGGATGCGCCCCGACCGCATCGTGGTCGGCGAGGTCCGCGGCGGCGAGTCCCTGGACATGCTCCAGGCCATGTCGACCGGCCACGACGGCTCCCTGGCCACCGTCCACGCCAACAGCGCCGAGGACGCGCTGATGCGGCTCCAGACCCTGGCCTCCATGTCGGACGTCGAGGTCCCCTTCATCGCCCTGCACGACCAGATCAACAGCGCGGTGGACGTCATCGTCCAGCTCACCCGGTTCGCCGACGGCGCCCGCCGGGTCACCGAGGTCGCCCTGCTCGACAGCCACGGCGGCGAACCGTACCGGCTGGCCACCGTCGCCCGCTTCGCCGCCCGGCCGATGGCCGCCGACGGCCGGGTCTACGGCGCCTTCCAGCACTTCCCCCTGCCCCGCCGCGTCGCCGACCGCCTCTACATGGCGGGCCAGGCCCTCCCCCCGGCCTTCGGTGTCGCCCAGTCACCCGCCCAGCTGGCCGCCCGAGAAGCAGGTAAGTAGGACCCACCCCATGGAACTCGACACCCTGGTCACCCTCACCACCGGCATCACCCTGCTGGCCTGCGTCCTGGCCGTCGTCGGCAGCCACGCCTACGCCCTGGGCCGCGCCCAGCGCCAGGCCCTGATCGACCGCCTCTCCGCGACCGGCCAGATCCCCGTCGCCGGCCGCCGCCGCTACTTCCGCGGCCTGGACCGCCGGGTACGCCGCACCCGCCTCGGCAGGCGCCTGGAACTGCGCCTCGCCGCCACCGGCCTGGACGTCACCCCCGGCGAGTTCTCCGCCGCGCTGCTGGTCACGGTCGCGGGCCTGTGGCTCGTCGGCCACGCCACCCTGGCCCCGTTCTTCGGCCCGATCGCCGGACTCCTCGGCGTCTGGGCGGCGGTGCAGTTCCTGAACTGGCAACGCCAGAAACGCATCGAGAAGTTCATCAACCAGCTCCCCGAACTCGCCCGCATCCTGGCCAACGCCACCCAGGCGGGCCTCGCCCTGCGCACCGCGATCGGCATGGCGGCGGAGGAGCTGGAGGCCCCGGCCGGGGAGGAACTCGCCCAGGTCGCCCACCAGCTCGCCCTCGGCGCCTCCATGGACGACGCCCTCGGCGAACTCGCCGACCGGCTCCCCTCCCGGGAACTGGTCGTCCTCGTCACCACCCTCGTCCTGTCCAACCGCGCGGGCGGCCAGGTCGTCGCCGCGCTGCGCAACCTCACCGAGACGCTGGAGGAGCGCAAGGAGACCCGGCGCGAGGTACGGACCCAGCTCTCGCAGGTCAGCATGACCTCGTACGCCGTCCCGCTGATGGGTGTCGGCTCCCTGTTCCTGATGAACGGCGTCAAGGACGGCGCCCTCGACCGCATGACCGGCTCCCCGGTCGGCCAGGGCGCCGTCCTCGTCGCCTTCGCCCTCTACGCGGTCGGCTTCGTCTTCATCCGCCGCCTGTCCCGCATCGACGTCTGAGCCGGGAAGGTCGACTCACCGATGGCACTCCTGCTGGCACTCCTCATGGGCCTCGCGGTCTACGGCGCCTTCGCGGGCGTCCGCATGTACCGGGCGGACACCAAGCTCCCCAGCGACCTCGCCCTCGCCCTGGAGGTCGGCGCCACCCGCACCGGCGCGGTCGACTCCGTCGTCGACCGCCTCGGGATGCGCTACGCCCCCGCCGTACTCCGGCTGATGGGCCCCAAGCAGGTCGCCAGGTACCGCCGCAAGATAGACCTCGCGGGCAACCCCGGCGGCCTCACCATCGACCGCTACGCCGCCCGCCGCGCGGTCTACGGCACCCTGGGAGGCGTGGGCGCGCTGGTCTTCGTCCTGCGCGGCCAGTACCTCGTCGCCCTGCTGCTGCTCGCCTTCGGCGCGTTCTGGACGGAGGTCGGCATCTGGTCGGCGATCCGGGTCCGCAAGGACGAGATCGAACGCACCCTCCCCGACTTCCTGGACGTCCTCGCGGTCGTCGTCAGCGCGGGCCTCGGCTTCCGCCAGGCCCTGGACCGCGTCTCCTCGCGCTACGAGGGCCCCTGGGCCGACGAACTCCGCATCACCCTGCGCCAGATGGACCTCGGCATGAGCCGCCGCCAGGCCTTCGCCGAACTGCGCCGCCGCAACGACTCCGAACAGGTCGCCATGTTCGTCTCCGCCCTCCAGCAGGGCGAGGAACTCGGCGCCCCCATCGTCGACACCCTGGTCTCCCTGGCCAGGGACATGCGCCGCACCGACGCCCAGAACGCCCGCCGCAAGGCCGCCCGCGCGGTCCCCAAGGCCACCATGATGATCACGACGTTCATGGTCCCGGCCACCCTGATACTCCTCGGCGCGGGCCTGCTGCTGGGGTCGGGGACGGACTTCGGGTCGATCACGGGTGAGTAGGGGGGAGGGCGCAGAGGATGCCGACCTGGCAGCCGTCGGACGACGACGCGGGCCTCGGCCTGCTCCGGCGCCGCGCACGGACCACGCGGACGCCGGAGGTCACCACACCCGCCCTGAGCATCCAGATCAACGCCCTCCAGGCGATGTGCCGCCAGGTCTTCGGCTTCCGGCTGGCGATGATCGCCCTGGCGGCCCCCGCCGCCCTGCTGAACGCGGCCCCGGGCGTGGGCGTGACGCTGGTGAGCGTGGCCGTGGTGATCACCTTCATGGTGTCCTACGTCCTCTTCCGCGACTGGGAGCGCTTCGGCCCGCTCCTGCTGCGCCACCCCACCCTCCTGGCTGTCGACACCCTCTTCGGCTCCCTGCTGCTGGTCTCGGGTGGCCCGGACACCACGCTGGCCTACGTCAGCGTGACGACGCCGCTGCTGGCGGGCCTGCTCTACAGCTGGCGGGGCGCGGCGGTGTTCGCGTCGCTTCAGTCGCTGATCCTGCTCGTCGTCCACGCGACGCTCACGGAGACACCGGGCTCGTCGGTGGCCGAGGCGCTGCTCCTGCCCGGCCTGTGCGTCATCGCGGGCGCGGTCGGCTCGACGCTGCGCAACCTGATGCTCCGCTTCGGCGAGGCGACGCAGGCCCTGACGGTGGTGCAGGCCCGGCTGGCGGCGACGGAGGCGATCGCGGCGGAACGGGCGCGGCTGGCGCGCGAGATGCACGACTCGGTGGCGAAGACCCTGCACGGTGTGGCGCTGGCCGCCGAGGGCCTCGCCGCCTCGGCCGACACGACGGACCCCGCGTCCGTGCGGCGACAGGCGGAACTGGTGGCCCGCTCGGCCCGCAGGGCGGTGGCCGAGTCCCGGGAACTCCTGGCCGACCTGCGCCGGGAGTCGGACCCGGTCCACGACACGGACGTCCTGCTGGAACTGGAGGCCCGCACCGAGGACTTCACCGCCCGCACCGGAGTCCCGGCCACCTACCACCCCCCGAGCGGCGGGACGGTCCCGCCCGTCCCGCCGACGGTCGCCCGCCACCTCCTCTCCATCGCCGCCGAGGCCATGGAGAACGCCCACCGCCACGCGGACCCGACCCGGGTCGACGTGACCGCCGCGGTGGAGGGCGGCCTGCTCCGCATCAGCGTCCACGACGACGGCCGCGGCCTGCCCGCGGACACCACGCTCGACGACCTCCGCAGGACGGGCCACTTCGGCGTGGTCGGCATGGTGGAACGGGCGGCCTCGGTGGGCGCCCGGATCCGCATCGGCAAGGGCGCCCACGCCAGGGGCACGGAGGTCCGCCTGGACCTCCCCCTGGCAGCACTGCACACCTCACCCCCCACGACGAACTGAGAGGAGGCCGCCGATGACCCTGCGTGTGCTGGTGGCCGACGACAACCCGGTGGTGCGGGCCGGACTGACCGCCCTGCTCTCCGGCCGCCCGGACATCACGGTCGTGGCCCAGGCGGCGGACGGCCGCGCCGCCCGCGCCGCCGCGCGCGCCCACCGGCCCGACGTGATCCTCCTCGACGTCCGGATGCCGGTCATGGACGGCCTCTCGGCGCTGCCGCACCTCGCCCGGTTCGCGCCGGTCCTGATGCTGACGTACAGCCGTGAGCCGGAGACCGTGCGGGAGGCGTCACTGAGGGGGGCGAGGGGCTACCTCGTCCACGGCGAGTTCACGGCGGAGCAGTTGGTGACCGCGGTACGGGACGTGGCGGCGGGCGGACGGCCCTGCACATCGTCGGCGACGGATGCGTTGCGTCTGCAATGTGAACGCGAGCCGGACGGAGTGTCAATGGCAGCCAACTCCCCTCAGGAATCCATGAAGATCTCCTCAACTGTTCCTGTGTCGAACCTTTCGCAACTGCAACCGGATGTGGCACAGTCGTCCCCTGGGTGGACGCGCGGCGGCGTTCCCGACCGGTCGCGGTTCCAGCTCAGTACGAGGGAGGCGGAGATCATGGACCTCATCGCGTCCGGCATGACCAACCAGCAGATCGCCGCCGCCTGCTTCATCAGCGAGAAGACGGTCAAGAACCACATCAACCGCATCTTCGCCAAGCTCCACAGCACCAGCCGCGCCGAGGCCGCCGCGAAGTGGCTGGGCACGGCCCCCGGCTCCCGACAGGAGGTGGGTTGACCCATGCGCGCCCCCCGCCATGATTGGGCCCTGGGACCCTTCGCCGGGCCGCCCACCCACCCGTACGGTTCTGCCATCGAGAACGGCACGCGAGCCGCTACCGAAGGGGAACACCATGAGCAACTGGCTCCACACCACCGCCTCTTACCTCAGGTCCCGCGCGGCCCGGAGCGACGAGGGACAGACCGCGGTGGAGTACCTGGGGATCATCGCGGTGGTGGTGGCGATCGTGCTGGCGATCGTGGGGACGGACATCGGGCAGACGATCTTCAACGCGATCACCGACCAGGTCACCCGGGTTACCGGCGGTTGACGCGCTCTCGGCGGCACGGCGACGCAGGGCAGGCCTTCCCCATCTACATCACCGTGGTGGGGGGCCTGCTCTTTCTCGCGTTCGCGTACTTCGCGGTCGGCCAGGCCGCGGCGACCCGGAACGAGGCCCAGACGGCGGCGGACGCCGCGGCCCTCGCGGCGGCCCAGGACCGGCGGGACCTGCTGGCGGGCAGATGGCTGACGGACGTGCTGGACCCGGGCCGGTGGCAGGACATCTTCGACGGGAACGTGCAGGACCTGGAGCCCTCGTGCTGGCGTGCGGAGGAACTGGCGACCCAGAACGGCGCCCACCTGACCGGAGCGGGCTGCTACAGCCCGGAGCCGCTGCGCTTCACGGTCGAGGTGGAGACCGACGACCCGGTGGGGGACAGCATCGTGCCCGGCACCGAGAGCAGGCACGCGACGGCGACTGCCACCGCGGTCATCGAACCCCGCTGCGGCTTCAAGCCCCTGCCCGAGGACGCCGAGGACGACGTGTTGCCGAGTCTCACCTGCAAGGGGGGCGCGATCTGGGACCTCGACCCGGACAACCTCCTGGATCTCCCGGAACCCAAGGACCTCTTCGACGTCCATCTGGCCGACTGACAAGCGAACGACAAGTGATGAAGGAAGCGGAGTCATGAGCATTCGGTTCACGACGAAGGCCCGCAAGGGGATGGTCGCGTTGACCGTTGCGGCCGGAATGGCCCTCGGCGTGGCTGGTTGCGGTGGTGGCGGAGGGGAGGAGGAGAAACCGCAGGCGTCAGCGTCCGCTTCCAAGGGAAACGGCTCCGAAGCAAGCCCCCAACAAGGGCAGGCGGACGAGGTGCTGGCCGAGTTGCGGGGACCGGACGGTCTGCTGCTCCACCTCACGTCCGCCACGAGGGACTCCGGCGGGTTCGTCACTGTGGGCGGCACCCTGAAGAACGACGGCAGTAATACGGTGAGCGTGCCGTCCCAGGTCAGCGGGAACGAGACGGAGATCATCCGGAACGGCAGGTCCTTGGGGGGAGCCACTCTCGTGGACTCACAGGGAAAGAAGCGCTATTACGTTCTTCGCGACACGGATGGTCGTCCGCTGACGACGACGAACTTCCCGGCGCTCAAGGCCGGAGAGTCTCTTCCGGTGTTCATGCAGTTCCCAGCGCCTCCCAGCAGCACGAGCGAAGTGAACTTCCAACTGCCCATGTTCGCCACGGCCACGATCACGATCTCCGGGTGACCCCCACCATGACCGCCACCCGACTCCCCCTGGCCCTCACCGCCACCACCCTCATGCTCGCCACCACCCTCTACGGCGCCCCGACCGCCCGAGCCGACGGCGACCCCAGCGTCCCCCCGGGTACCGAGGCCACCGCCTCCGCCCCCGTCGAACTGGACGCCAACGACCCCGACCTGAAGCTCCCCGAGGGCGCCACGCTCGCGGAACCCAAGGTGCTGGACATCAAGCAGGTCGTCGAGGACCAGAGCGGTGACGAACGCCGTGAGGACACCAACGCGGACGTGAAGTTCGCGCTGCAGGCCGAGGTCCTGTTCGGCAAGGACAGCGCGAGGCTCAGCGCGCAGGCGAAGGCCCGTATCGTCGCGATCGCGGAGGAGATCAAGACCCAGAACGCCACGCGGATCCGCGTCTTCGGCTTCACGGACGACCTGGGCTCCGCCGCCCACGGCGACGTCCTGTCCCGCCAGCGCGCCAACGCCGTGCACGGCATCCTGGAGTCGGAGCTGAACAACCCGAACGTCACCTTCGAGGTTCGCGGCTACGGCGAGGACTACCCCATCGCCGACAACTCCACGGAGGCGGGCCGCAAGAAGAACCGCCGGGTGGAGATCTCCTTCCCCAGGGGCGCTGGCTGAGACCACCCGCCGCCACCAGCCCGCGCACCGGTCGTCCGGTCGAGGGGCGGCCGGTGGGTGCTGCCGCTCGTCCCCCTGGTGCTGGCGGCGCCGACGGGGCTGTTCCTCGGCCTGGATTCGTCCAGACCGGCGTCGGCCCATGACGGTTCCGGCCCTCGCGAGGACCCGTGCTACGCGCTCACCGGCCCGACCCCTAAGCCCGTCCCGAAGCGCGTGGTGCGCAGGCACCCACCCCGTCCGCGGGGCGCCCCTCGCGTGCTCCCGGTGATCCACCACCCTCCTCTCCAGGCGCATCCCGTCCCGCCCGGTCGGAAAGGCTGACGCCGTGCACTCGTGCACGAGCCGTCATTCGTGTCCCAGCAGAGGAGCCCCCCATGACCTCCACGCCACTCCCGGTCGAGGAACGCCAGATCTTCGAGAAGGTCCGTGAGCTGCTGACCATCACCGTCGAGGACCTGACCCCGGAGGAGATCCAGCCCGACAGCGACCTGAGGGACGACCTGGGGGTCGACTCCCTGGCCCGGATGGAGCTGGTCGCCGCCATCGAGGACCAATGGCAGATCAAGGTGCCGATGGAGGAGGCGGAGCACCTCACCACCGTGCGGCTGATCGTCGGGCATCTGCGCGCCACCGTCCCCGCCCCCGCCGGTGAGCCCTCGTGAGCCCGCGCCGGGGAGCCGCACCGGCTCCCCCCGGGACAGCGGCGGTGGTCACCGGACTGGGCGTCACCACGGCGCTCGGCGGTGACGTCGCCTCCACCTGGTCGGCGCTGCTCGCGGGCGAGTGCGGCGTCGGACTGCTCGACGTCGGCCCCCCGGGCGGCCCGACGCGGGAGTACCTCGCGGCGCGGGTGGCGGTGGAGCCCCGTACCGTGCTCCCGGCCGCGAAGTCCTCGCACTGCGACCGGTCGGCGCAGCTCGCGCTGGTCGCCGCCAGGGAGGCGTGGCGGGACGCGGGGCTCGACGAGGCCGATGGGCAAGGCAGTCGGGTGGCCGCGGTCGTCGGCGTCGGGCTCGGTGGGCTCGCCACCATCCTGGAGCAGAACCACCGGCTGGTGAGCGACGGTCCCGACCGGGTCAGCCCGCGCACCATCCCGCGGATGCTGCCCAACCACCCCGCCGCCGAGGTCGGGCTGATGATCGGGGCCGAGGCCCGGGTGCACACGCCGGTCAGCGCCTGCGCCTCCGGCGCTGAGGCCCTGGCGCAGGGACTCGAACTCATCCGGTACGGCTACGCGGACGTCGTCGTCGCGGGCGGTGCCGAGGCCGCGCTGACCCCGCTGGCCTTCGCCGGGTTCGCCCGGCTCCAGGCGCTGTCGCGGCGGCACGACGACCCCGGGCAGGCGTCCCGCCCCTTCGACGCGGACCGCGACGGGTTCGTGATGGGGGAGGGCGCGGGCATGGTCGTCCTGGAGAGCCCGGAGCACGCCGCCGCCCGCGGTGCCCGGGTCCACGGCCGCCTGGCGGGCGCGGGCATCACCAACGACAGCCACCACGTCGCCCAGCCCGCCCCCGGCGGCACCGGCTGCGCCGCCGCGGTGGACGCCGCCCTCCGCGACGCGGGCCTGTTCCCCTCGCACGTCCAGCACATCAACGCGCACGCCACCTCCACCCCGGTCGGCGACCTCTGCGAGGCGCAGGCCCTCACGGCGGTGTTCGGGGACGAGCTGAAGGAGATCGCCGTCAGCGCGCCCAAGGCCGCCTTCGGGCACACCCTGGGCGCCGCGGGAGCGATCGAGGCCGTGCTCACGGTGCTGGCGCTGCGGGAGCGGACCGCGCCACCGGCGCACAGCCTCGACCGGCTCGACCCGGAGATCGACACCATCGGCCTGAACGTCGTAGGCCGCCACCCGCAGCCCCTGCCCGCCGCCGGACCGCTCGCCGCGCTGAGCACCAGCATGGGCTTCGGCGGCCACAACGTGGCCCTGGCCTTCACCCACGCCGCCGCATGAAACCCCGCACCGTACTGATGTGTCCCGGCCAGGGCGCCTATCTCCCAGGCGCCCTGCGCCCGTTGCGGGACCACCCGCCGGTCCGCGCCGTCCTGGACATGGTCGACGCGCACGCCGGAGTGAGCCTGTCGGTGGGCGACCTGCTCACCGACCCGGGGGCGACCCCGCCGGAGGAACTCGTCACCGCCCACCCGCTCGCCTTCGACCTGGCCACGTACACCGCCGCCGTCGCCGCCGCCCACGTCGTCCTCGACCTGCTGCCCGCCCCCGCCGACGCGGTCATCGGCCACAGCATGGGCGACCTCGCCGCGCTGACCGTCGCGGGCGCCCTGACGATCCGCCAGTGCGTGCAGCTCCTCAGCATCCGGGACCGGCTGCTGCGGGACGCCCGGCTGCCCCGGGCCGGTCTGCTGGTCACCGACATGACCTGGGAGCAGGCGGTCGACGCGCTGCGGGAGGGCGGCGCGCCACGGGTGCGGATCGCCGCCCACAACGCGCCCGCGCAGATCGTCCTGGCGGGCCCGGACACCGACCTGGCCGCCTTCCAGCGCACGGCCCGCGACCGCGGTCACCGCGCCGCCCCGCTCACCAGCCGGACGGCCTTCCACCACCCGCTCCTCGGCGAGGTGCACCGCACCTTCCGGCGCCTCCTGCAGAGCCAGCCGATCAGACGCCCGAGGCTGGCGGTGCACACCACCGTCACCGACGGCCGCCGCGCCGACACCCCGGCCCAGCTGCGCACCGCCGCCGCGGCCCACCTCGCCGAGCCCATGGGCTTCGGCCGCGCCCTGCACACCCTGCGCCGGACGGGCTTCACCACCTACGTCGACACCGGCCCCCGCGCCCTCCTCAGCACCCTCGCCAAGGTCAACCTCCCCGGCGACACCACCCACACCTGCGCCCCCCTGCGCACCCCGGCCCCCCTGGACCGCGTCCACGACCGCCTGACCACAGCCCTCACTCCGGCGGACGGCCCGTCCCGGGCCCGCTGACCTCAGTCGACACACTCACCCGCACCCCCGCCCGCACCCCCCACCCCGCCATCGCCCCCGCCGCCGCCTCCAGCACGTGCCGGGAGCGGGGGCGGGGCAGGCCGAGGCGGCCGGGGGGCATCGTGCGGACGGTGATGACCGTGAGGTCGCGGGTGAGGTAGGCGACGTCGACGGGGAAGCGCATCCGGAAGGTGTGCACGCTGCCCGCGGGGGAGAGGAGCAGCGCGCCGACCACCGTGTCCCGGCCCAGCAGGCCCCTCGTGCGGGCGCGGTAGGAGGTGGCGAGTTCCAGGGGGACCCGCACGTCGGTGCCGTGCACGACCAGCTCTCCCCGTCCGTCCCGCCAGCGTCGGCCCATGTCCCGTCCCCGTCCCCTGGGTTGTCCCTCGTGGCGACCGTATCCCGCTTGGGCCCCCGGGCCCATGCCGTGCCCGGCCCCGCCGGACTAGGGTCCCCGCGTGCGCGCACTCATCGTCCTCGTGGCCGCCCTGTGGGGCGCCGGCGCCGGGCTGCTGCTGCCGCGGGCCGTGCACCGGTTCTCGGTGGACGCCGAGCAGCCGTGGCGCGCGGACTGTCCCGGCGGGCACCGGATCACCGGCGCGTTCGGCGGCTGGGTCGGGCGGGCCCGGTGCGCGGTCGCGGACTGTGCGCCGTACGGGCCGGGCTCCGGTGCCGTCGCCGTGCTCACCGCCGCCGTCTGCGCCGCGCTCGGCGCGGCCACCGGGGCGCGGCCCGAGGTCGCCGTCTGGCTGGCCGTCGCACCCGTCGCCGTCCTCCTCGCCCTGGTCGACCAGCGGGTCCAGCGGCTGCCCGACGTGCTGACGCTGCCGCTCGCCGCGGTGACGCTGGCCCTGCTCGGCGCCGCCGCCGCGCTCCCCGCCGACGGCGGCTCCTGGACGACGGCGCTGCTCGGCGCGCTCGCCCTGGGCGCCGGATACTGGGTCCTGCACCGCGTCAACCCGTCCGGCATGGGCTTCGGCGACGTGAAGCTGGCGCTGGGGCTGGGCGCGGCCCTCGGCTGGTACGGCTGGACCGTCCTGCTGACCGGCGCCTTCGCCGGGCTCGCCTACGGCAGCCTGTACGGCCTCACCCTGATCGCCCTGCGCCGCGCGAGCCGCAAGTCGGCGATCCCGCTGGGGCCGTTCATGATCGCCGGGGCGTTCACGGGGGTGCTGCTGGGGGCGCTCGCGGCGGCGTGAGGGTGCACCGATAAGCGGTTGTCGATCCGGGGTGCGACCGCTAGGAAGATCCCATGACCGGACTCGGCGCTGTCTTCCGTCCCCAACTCCCGCCCGAGCGGCTGCGCGAGGTCGCGCGGCTCGCCGACGACAGCGGCCTGGAGGAGCTGTGGCTGTGGGAGGACTGCTTCCGCGAGGGCGGCGTCGCCACGGCCGCCGCCGCGCTCGCCTGGACCGAGCGGGTCCGGATCGGCGTCGGCCTGCTGCCGGTGCCGCTGCGGAACGTGGCCGTCACCGCGATGGAGACCGCGACCCTGCACCGGATGTTCCCCGGCCGTCCCGTCGTCGTCCTCGGCCACGGCGTCCAGGACTGGATGGGGCAGGTCGGGGCGCGCGCCGAGTCACCGCTGACGCTGCTGCGCGAGCACCTCGACGCCCTGCGCGCCCTGCTGCGCGGTGAGCGCCTGACCACCGAGGGGCGGTACGTCCGACTGGACGACGTCGCCCTGGACTGGCCGCCCGCCGGGGCGCCCGAGGTGCTCGCCGGTGCCACCGGGCCGCGTACGCTGCGGCTGTCCGGCGCGGCGGCGGACGGCACCCTGCTCACCTCGGCGACCTCCGCGGCGGGGGTGCGGGAGGCCCGGCGGCTCATCGACGAGGGGCGCGCGTCGGTGGGGCGGACCGACCCGCACCGCGTCGTCGTCTACCTGCTCGCCGCGACCGGGGACGGCGCCGACGCCCGGCTGCGGGCCGAACTCGCCGCCGAGGGCCTGGCCGACGTGCCGGGCCCGGGCGTCGCGGGGGACGCCGCCGCCGTCGCGGAGGTGGTGCGCGCGTTCGCCGCGGCGGGCGCGGACACGGTGGTCCTCCAGCCGACGGGGGACGAGCCCGACCCGGAGGGCTTCGTCCGGTTCGTGGCGGAGGACGTCCGGCCGCTGGTGCCGTAGAGCCGTGCACACTCACGCGGAGGGGAAGGGCGTGGCGTCTTTCGAGGAACTGGTCGCCGAAGGGGCGGCCGTGCCCACCGACGGGTGGGAGTTCTCCTGGTTCGAGGGGCGGGCCAGCGAGGCGCGGCCGTCCTGGCGGTACGCGGAGTCGCTGGCCGGGCGGCTGGCGCGGGCCGGGGCCGCGCTGGACGTCCAGACCGGCGGCGGGGAGGTGCTGGACTTCGCCCTGGGCCGGGCCGCGCCCGCGGCGCCCGACCGCGTGGTCGCCACCGAGGGCTGGCCGCCGAACCTCGCCAAGGCCACCGCGCTGCTCGCAGCGCGCGGCGTCACCGTCGTCGGCGCCGGGGAGGACGACCCGCTGCCCTTCCCGGACGCCTCCTTCGACCTGGTCTCCAGCAGGCACCCGGTCCGGCCGCGCTGGGCGGAGGTCGTCCGGGTGCTGCGGCCGGGGGGCACGTACTTCGCCCAGCACGTCGGCCCGGCCAGCGTCTTCGAGCTGACCGAGTTCTTCCTCGGGGCGCAGCCGGAGGAGGCGCGCCGGGTGCGGGATCCGGAAGGGGAGCGGGCCGCCGCGGAGGCGGCGGGGCTGGAGGTCCTGGAGCTGCGGGCGGAGCGGCTGCGGATGGAGTTCCACGACGTCGCCGCCGTGGTGCACTTCCTGCGCAAGGTGGTGTGGATCGTGCCGGGGTTCACCGTGGAGCGGTACGCGGCCCGGCTGCGGGAACTGGACGAGCGGATCCGCGCGGAGGGGCCGTTTGTGGCGTACAGCACCCGGCACCTGTTCGACGCCCGCAGAGCCGAGCGGGGATAGCCGGGCGGCCGGTGTGGTTTTCACATCGTTACCGGGGGTGGCTCGTTTCCGTCGCGTACCTCCGGTAGGTTCAGACCAAGGTGATTCGCGCTAGCAAAGCTGCGCGCCGGGTGCCGCGCGGTGGAGGGGATCGCGCGGTGTCCCGCCTGCGGCGTCAAGCGCGCGACATGCCCGGTTAGCCCGTCGGGATGATGTGCTCCAGGACGGTGGAGGGCGGTGGATCCGGCGCGATCCGGCCAGGAACCGCCTGTGAACCGGGGGTTCCGCCCTCATCGTGGCGTCGCCGGGTGAACTCGGAGAGTAATTGTGGGGCGCTGATGCGCGCAGCATCACTTACGAAGGGTTATGGTGGAAACCCCCCCTCGGGCCGGTCCGTCTCCCCCCCCACGGACCGGCCCGTTTTTTCTGCCCCCGGAACCCCGGGCTCCCGTCCCCACCCCACGGCGGTACGCTTCGCCCGCGGGGACCGCCACCGTACGGAGGGGCTGACGATCACGTGAACCTGCGCGACAAGCTGCGTGGCCTGCTGGTCAGGCTGTACGCACGCCGGGTGGAAGGCCACCTGGACCACGCTCAGGTGCCCAAGCACATCGGCGTCATCATGGACGGCAACCGCCGCTGGGCGAGGGCGGCGGGCTCCTCCACCATGCACGGTCACCGGGCCGGCGCCGACAAGATCGGCGAGTTCCTCGGCTGGTGCTCCGAGACGGACGTCGAGGTCGTCACCCTCTGGCTGCTGTCCACCGACAACTTCGAGCGGCCCGCGGACGAACTCGTCCCCCTGCTCGGCATCATCGAGGACGTCGTCCGCTCCCTCGCCGCCGACGGCCGCTGGCGCGTCCACCACGTCGGCAACCTGGACCTGCTCCCCGGCGACATGCAGCGCACCCTCAAGGGCGCCCAGGAGGACACCGCGCACGTCGACGGGATAACGGTCAACGTCGCCATCGGCTACGGCGGCCGTCAGGAGATCGCCGACGCCGTGCGCTCCATGCTCCTCGACGCCCACGACAGCGGTGTCCCGATGACCAAGCTCGCCGAGGCCGTCGACATCGACATGATCGGACGTCACCTCTACACCGGCGCCCAGCCCGACCCGGACCTGGTGATCAGGACCAGCGGCGAGCAGCGGCTGTCCGGATTCATGCTCTGGCAGACGGCGCACTCGGAGTACTACTTCTGCGACGTCTTCTGGCCCGCCTTCCGTAAGGTCGACTTCCTGCGCGCCCTGCGCGACTACGCGGCCCGCCACCGCCGCTACGGCGGCTGACCCACCGGCCGTAGACCCCAGCGGGCGGCGCTTCACCCGGAGTTCACGGGCGTGCCGTCATATGCCCTGGCATGGCGGCGGGTGTTCGAGGGCATAGACCCAACAGGTCGACTCCCGAACCACGGGTGTCGGATCTCAGCGGACGGCACGGGGCCGTCCGCCCGGGAGGCCCTTTGCACCAGCCCGATCGTGCGTTCACCGCACGGACGCAGCAGCGGAGGGCCGGTTCCCGGCCCGCGGTGCACCGCGGCCGACAACCGGCCCAGCTCGTCTCCGTCGCTCCCCGACCTCATCCGAGGGGGTACGTCCTTCCGTGGTGACCAGCACAAAGCGCCACAAGCCCGACCGGCGCACCTATGTTCTCGACACCAGCGTCCTGCTGGCCGACCCGAACGCCATGAGCCGCTTCGAGGAGCACGAGGTCGTGCTGCCCGTCGTCGTGGTCACGGAGCTGGAGGCCAAACGGCACCATCCCGAACTCGGCTACTTCGCCCGGCAGGCCCTGCGCCTGCTCGACGACTACCGCGTCCGGTACGGCCGACTCGACGCCCCCATCCCGATCGGGGAACTCGGCGGATCGCTGCGGGTGGAACTGAACCACTCGGACCCCAGCGTGCTGCCGAGCGGCTACCGGCTGGGGGACAACGACTCCCGCATCCTCGCGGTCGCCCGCAACCTCCAGGCCGAGGGGTTCGACGTCACCGTCGTGTCGAAGGACCTGCCCCTGAGGATCAAGGCGTCCTCGGTGGGCCTCCTCGCCGAGGAGTACCGCGCCGAACTCGCCATCACGGACTCCTCCGGCTGGACCGGGATGTCCGAACTGACGCTGCCCGGCGAACAGGTGGACATCCTCTTCGAGGAAGGGCACCTGTACGTCCCCGAGGCCGCCGACCTGCCCGTGCACACGGGGCTGACCATCCAGTCGGAGCGCGGCAAGGCGCTCGGCCGGATCACGCCCGAGGGCAACGTCCGGCTGGTGCGCGGCGACCGGGAGGCGTTCGGGATCAAGGGGCGCAGCGCCGAGCAGCGGATCGCGCTCGACCTGCTGCTCGACCCGGACGTGGGCATCGTGTCGATGGGCGGGCGGGCCGGTACCGGCAAGTCCGCGCTGGCGCTGTGCGCCGGCCTTGAGGCGGTCCTGGAGCGGCGGCAGCACCAGAAGGTGATGGTCTTCCGGCCGCTGTACGCCGTGGGCGGGCAGGAGCTGGGCTATCTGCCCGGCACCGAGGCCGAGAAGATGAGCCCCTGGGCGCAGGCGGTCTTCGACACCCTGTCGGCGGTGACGAGCCGTGAGGTCATCGAGGAGGTCACCGCGCGGGGCATGTTGGAGGTCCTGCCGCTCACCCACATCCGGGGGCGCTCGCTGCACGACGCCTTCGTGATCGTGGACGAGGCGCAGTCCCTGGAACGGAACGTCCTGCTGACCGTGCTCTCCCGGATCGGCGCCAATTCACGGGTCGTTCTCACCCATGACGTGGCACAGCGGGACAATCTGCGCGTCGGACGGTACGACGGCGTGGTGGCCGTCGTCGAGAAACTGAAGGGGCATCCCCTCTTCGCCCATGTGACGCTCAACCGGTCCGAGAGGTCCCAGATCGCCGCCCTTGTGACCGAAATGCTGGAGGATGGGCAGATCTGACCGTCCCGCCCCAGCTCGGGGCGGTTACGCGGCAGTTGGCGCCGCCCGGTGAAGGCCGAGAGCCTAGCCGGGCGGCGCCGCCGTGTGGGGTGGAAAGTCGAAATCCCCGGGGGCAAACCGCATGTGAGCTTTCACACGCAACTCGGAATTGCTTTGCCCCGTCGGGTTACGGCAGAGTCTCCATCCTGTCAGGCCCCGCATACGACACTCCTGTGCCTCCAGCGCAACGGCACACCAAAGGCCACAACTCCATAGCAACCGTCGTATGCCGCCCGAGCACCACGCGGCACTCCCGAGCCGGGAGTCGCCCATCGGGTCCGCGCCTCCCGTGACCCCGCAGTTGGGGAGGCCAGTGTCAGGGGCACGATTGCGTCCGCCAGGGTCACCGAAGCGGGCGATGCTGGAAGGAAACCGTGTGAGCCGGATCTCGGTCCGGGGATTCGCAGTGGCCTCGGCCACCGCGGTCACCGCAGTCGGAAGCGTCGTCGGCGTTGCCTCGGGCAGCACCGCCCAGGACAACGACGCCGAGGCGGCGGCAACCGACCTGACGCTCCTCGCGGACATACCCGCGGGCCAGCAGGCCCAGGTGCAGACCGCCTCCCTGACGCAGCAGGCCGACGTCCAGGCCATCGCGGCGGACGCGAGCGCCAAGAAGCAGGCGGAGGAAGCGGCCCGCAAGGCCGCCGCCCAGACGGCCATCGAGAAGAAGGAAGCCGCCGAGAAGGCCGCCCAGGAGGCCAAGGAGCGTGAAGAGGCCGAGGAACTGGCCAGCCGCTCCGCCACCCGGGACGCCTCCAGCTTCGCGGTCCAGAGTTCCTACTCGATCGCCGAGATCCAGTCGATGGCACGCTCGATGGTCCCGGCCGACCAGTGGACGTGCTTCAGCAACATCGTGGACCACGAGTCCAGCTGGAACTACCGGGCGGTCAACCCCTCCTCGGGTGCCTACGGCCTCTTCCAGGCGCTGCCCGGGTCGAAGATGTCGTCGGTCGGCGCCGACTGGCAGACCAACCCGGCCACCCAGATCAAGTGGGGCCTGAACTACATGAACGACCGCTACGGCAGCCCCTGTGGCGCCTGGGGCTTCTGGCAGGCCAACAACTGGTACTGAGCCGCAGCCCGGTTCGTCTCAACCCCGCGCAGCCCTTCCCCGTCCTAGGGGAGGGGCTTTCGCGCTGTCACGGGCCCGCGCCCCGTCCGGGACGGGGCCCTGTACGGTCGGATCCGACGACTCCGGGGGGAGTGGTGGGGAAGAGCGGGGGAAGAGGACGGATCATGTCGCGAGTGCCAGGGTGGGTCGGTCGGCTCGGGGCCGGGCTGACCGCCATGAGTGAGCGGTGGAGCGAACGCCGGGCCGAGGCGGAGCGGGAGCGGGCCGAGGAACGGTCGGAGCCGCCCGTCCCCGCCCCGGTGCCGCCCCCGCCGGACCACCCCCCGCTGGTCCAGACCCGCCCCGACCCGGCGCAGGCCGTGCCGTGGGGCGTGCGGGTGGCCGCCGAGGCGGGCTGGCGGCTGCTGGTGCTCGCCGGGACGGTGTGGGTGCTGATGCGGATCATCAGCGCCGTACAGCTGGTGGTGCTGGCGTTCGTGGCCTCGCTGCTGATCACCGCGCTGCTCCAGCCGACGGTGGCGCGGCTGCGGCGGTACGGGGTGCCGCGCGGGCCCGCGACCGCGCTCACCGCGGTGCTCGGGTTCGTGGTGATGGGGCTGATCGGGTGGTTCGTGACCTGGCAGGTCATGGAGAACATCGACAACCTCTCCGACCAGGTCCAGGACGGCATCGACGAGTTGCGGCGCTGGCTGCTGGACAGTCCGTTCCACGTCACGGACAAGCAGATCAACGAGATCGCCGAGAGCCTCCGGGACGCGGTCGGGGCGAACAGCGACGAGATCACGTCGGCGGGCATCGAAGGTGTCACGGTGGTCGTCGAGACCCTGACGGGCATTCTGCTGGCCGTCTTCTCCACGCTGTTCCTGCTCTACGACGGCAGGCGCATCTGGGAGTGGTCGCTGAAGCTGGTGCCCGCGGCGGCCCGGCCGGGCGTCGCCGGGGCGGGCCCGCGGGCCTGGCGGACGCTGACCGCGTATGTGCGGGGCACGGTGGTCGTGGCGCTGATCGACGCCATCTTCATCGGGCTCGGGATCTACTTCCTGGACGTCCCGATGGCCGTGCCGCTGGCCGTCTTCATCTTCCTGTTCGCCTTCATCCCGCTGGTCGGCGCGGTGGTGTCCGGGGCGCTCGCGGTGGTCGTCGCGCTGGTCACGCAGGGCGTGTTCACCGCCGTGATGACGCTGGCCGTGGTCCTCGCCGTGCAGCAGATCGAGGGGCACATCCTCCAGCCGTTCATCCTCGGCCGCGCGGTGCGGGTGCACCCGCTCGCCGTGGTGCTGTCGGTGACGGCGGGCGGCATGATCGCCGGGATCGGCGGCGCGGTGGTCGCGGTGCCGCTGGTGGCGGTCACCAACACGGTCGTCGGCTATCTGCGCGGCTACGCGGAGCAGACGGCGCGGGCCCGGCTGGCGGCGGAGGCGTCCGGCCCCCCACCGCCGGTCGAGGCCGCGCCGCCCCCCGACGGGGACAGCGCGCCGTAGCTCACTCCGTCCGCAGGCCCTCCGGCCGCATCAGCCGCCACAGCGGCGGCAGGCTCAGCAGGGTCACGGCCAGGACGACGCCCGCGCCGATGCCGGTCATCGTCAGCACACTCACCCAGTCCACCGTGACCGGGGTCGCCGACATCCGCAGCAGTACGGCGCCCAGGGTCAGGCCCACCCCGGCGGCCAGGAGCAGGCCGAGGGCGATCGGGATCGCCGTCTGCCACAGCACCGACAGGCTGAGCGTGCGCCGCCGGGTGCCGAAGGCGACCAGTGCCGACAGCAGCTTGCGGCGTTCCCGCAACTGCTCCAGCTGGGAGACGAGCAGGCTCGCGCCGATCAGCGTGAGGACACAGGCGGCGCCGACGAACAGGCCGGTGCGCAGGGAGTCGTAGCGGTCGGAGCGGTCCGTGGCGG
This sequence comes from Streptomyces sp. NPDC006997, assembly GCF_040635175.1. Lineage (NCBI taxonomy): Bacteria > Bacillati > Actinomycetota > Actinomycetes > Kitasatosporales > Streptomycetaceae > Streptomyces > Streptomyces sp. NPDC006997. The sequence goes on along the minus strand of NZ_JBEYHH010000011.1, from coordinate 106,872 downwards.
ACCACGTCATCGGGTACGCCAGCGGGTCGACGGCCGCGGCCGCGTTGCGCACCCGCTCGGCGGCGTCCGGCACCGAGAAGTCGACCGCCAGGTACACCTGCCCGGTCAGCGCCCGCGCCCCGCCCTCGGGCAGGGCGCCGGGGGTGAGGAGGAAGCCGCCGCGTTCGGTGCCCGTCATGTCGGTACGGGTCTTCGCCTCCCGCAGGCCCTTCGGGAGGGTCCAGGGAACCTCGTGGCCGGGCTGGACGTCGTCGTAGGACGGGTCGAGGTAGAGCGTGCGGCCCGGCTTCGCCAGCAGCGGTGTCTCCGTGTCGTACTCGGCCCCCGCCACCGCGAACGCGTCGCCGTCCCGGCAGGACGGCAGTACCGCCACCTCGCGCAGGGCCGCGCAGTCGGCGACGGTCACCTGGGTGGTGTGCTCCGGGTCCCGGCGCCGGTCGCCCAGGCCGCCCTCGGAGTAGGCGGCGACCTTCCGCACGCCCGGCGTCCGCCGGAACCGCTCGGCGGCCGTCGGCACGGCCACGTCGCTGGTCAGGCGCACGCTCATCTGCGCACGGGTGAGGTCGACGCTGGTCGGCTCGGTGTAGTCGCCCTCGACGCCCGCGAACAGCATCTGGAGGGCGATCGCACCGGCCACCGCGACGGCGATGCCGTTGACCGTGCGGGCCGCCGTACCGCTGCTCAACTGAAGCCTGCGCACCGCGAGTTGCCAGGAGACCGCGCCCGCGCCGAGCCGGGCGACGAACCGCTCGACGATCCACGGCAGCAGCGCGGTCACGCCGACCAGCAGCAGCACGACACCGCCGACGACGAGGTACTCGTTGAAGTCGCCGTGGTCGCGGCCCTGGCCCGTCATCGGGTACAGGGCGGCGAGTCCGGCCAGCGGCAGCAGCAGCCGCCACCACAGCCGTCGCCGCGCGGGCCTCGCCGTACGGACGACGCCGAGCGGCTCGATCACCACACCGCGCAGCGCGAGCAGCGTGACCAGGACGGCGGCCAGCGGCACCGCCACCGCGACCAGCGCGGCCAGCGCGGGCGACGGGTTGAGGTAGCCGGGGAAGACGCTGATCCCGAACGCCTCCAGGGAGCCCGCCAGTTCCCGGCCGAGCAGGAAGAAGACCACCCCGAAGACCAGCCCGAGCGCCGACCCGGCGAGCGCCTCGCCCGCGGCGACCCGGCGGGTCATCCGGCTGTCGGAGCCGACCAGCCGCAGCGCGGCCAGCCGCCGGTCGCGCCGCTCCCCGCCGAACCGCACCGCCGCGGCGATGAACACGCCGACCGGCGTCAGCAGCACCGCGAAGAGCACCACGATGAGCAGGATCAGCACCGGGTCCCACGGCTCGGACGGCTGCTGTTCGCCGCCGCCGAAGTGGTTGATCCGGGTGACGTAGGAGGTGTCGATGTGCTCGGCGAGGCCCTGGCCGTCGCGGTAGAAGGCGAGTTCGGCGGGGCCGACCAGGCCCTCGTCGCCGATGGTGCCGGTGATCCGGTCGGGCAGCCGCTCCCGCAGCAGGGCGCCCTCGTCCGACTCCAGCAGGCGCTTCAGCGCCGGGGAGACGGCCATCTCGCCGGGCGCCGGGAACCGGTCCAGGCCCGGCGGCAGCGGCGCCCGCGCGCCCTCCGCCTCCAGCTCCCGGCCCCTGATCTCGTGGTCGTGGTAGGAGGTGTCGACGTCGGCGACGACCAGCGAGCGGTCCGACTCCTGTGGGACGGCGGGGCTGTAGGTGATGTCGGTGCGCGCTTCCGCCCGCTCGTGCCGGGCGTCCAGCGCGCTGGGGATCGCGGTGGTGAGCAGCAGCAGCGCCACCCCGAGGCCGACGCCGACGCCGGTGAGGACGGCCCGCGCCCAGCCGCCGCGCCCGGTGAACGCGAAGGACGCGCCCATGCCGAGGTCGCGGCTCCACTGGCGGACGGCCCTCATACGGCGCGCTCCATGTCCCGGGACCTGCCGTCGCGGACGACGATCTCGCGGTCGGAGTAGGCGGCGACCCGGGCCTCGTGGGTGACGAGGACGACGGCGGCGTTGGTGGAGCGGGCCGCGTCGGTGAGCAGCTCCATCACGCGTTCGCCGTTGAGGGAGTCGAGCGCGCCGGTCGGCTCGTCGGCGAAGAGCACGCGCGGGTCGGTGACCAGGGCGCGGGCCACCGCGACCCGCTGGCCCTGCCCGCCGGAGACCTCGCTGGGCCGCTTCCGGCGCAGGTCGTCGACCTCCAGGCGCTCCATCCAGGTGAGCGCGGCGCGCTCGGCCTCCTTGCGGGGGCGGCCGTTGAGGCGCAGCGGCAGCGCCACGTTCTCCACGCAGGTCAGCTCCGGCACCAGCTGCCCGAACTGGAAGACGAACCCGAACTCCGAGCGACGCAGGGCGCTGCGCCGGGCGTCGCTCATGGTGGCCATCTCCTGGCCGTCGTAGCGGATGGAGCCGGAGTCGGGGGTGACGATCCCGGCGAGGCAGTGCAGCAGGGTCGACTTGCCGGAGCCCGAGGGGCCCATCACGGCGACGACCTCGCCGGGGTGGATAGAGAAGTCGGCGCCGTCCAGGGCGGTGGTGGGGCCGTAGGCCTTGCGCAGCTGGTCGGCGGTGAGCAGGGAACCGGGCGGTGGGGTCACTTGGCCTTCACCGCCTCGGCGAGCTTGTCGAGCCGGGCGGCCGTCAGTTCCAGCCAGCGCAGGTCGGCCTCCAGGTGGAACAGGGCGTGGTCGCAGATCAGCTGGTCGGCGAGGTCGCCCCGGCGCTTGCGGTCGGTGAGGATCCGCATCAGCCGCAGGTGCTCGGAGCGCTGGCCGTCGAGGACGTCGGCGGCGTCGCGCCGGGTGAGCAGGGCGAGGACGACCTTGGTGTAGAGGGTCGACTGGAGGTACGGCTCCGGCTTCTCGGGGGTGGCGAGCCAGTGCTCGACGTCGGTGACGCCGGCGTCGGTGATGGCGTACCGCTTGCGCTCCGGACCGCCGCCGGGCTCGATGCCGTCGACTTCGACGAGGCCGTTCTTCAGCAGCCGGGACATCGTGGAGTAGACCTGGCCGTAGTGCAGGGGCCGGTCCTGACCGAACTTCTCGTCGAACGCCCGCTTCAGGTCGTAGCCGTGGCGCGGGCCGGACTCCAGGAGTCCGAGGAGGGTGTGACCGATGGACATGGCGAACACTGTACACAGGGCGTATACACGGCATGTATACGCCCTGTGTGCAGTGCTCGGCAGCGGGTGCGGCCCCGCAGGTCAGGGCCGATTGTCACAGGTGTGCTACTGGCCCTGGGGATGGTGGTGCTCGGGGCCCTCCGGGCTGCGTGGCGGCCGTCCCCGGCGGGGGAGCGGGCCCGCCTCGCCGGGCAGCCGTCCGGCCTCCGCGAGCGCCCGCCGCAGCAGGAACTCGATCTGCGCGTTGGCCGACCGCAGCTCGTCCGAGGCCCAGCGCGCCAACGCCTCGTACACCAGCGGGTCCAGCCGCAGCAGCACCTGCTTGCGCTGCTGCGGCTGCCTGCGCCGGGGGCGCCCCGGCTCCTCCTCGGGTGCCGTCACTGGTAGAGCGTCCCGGTGTTCAGCACGGGCTGGGCCGAGCGGTCCCCGCAGAGCACCACCATCAGGTTGGACACCATCGCCGCCTTCCGCTCCGAGTCCAGCTCCACGATGTCCTGCTCGGTGATCCGGGCCAGCGCCGCCTCGACCATCCCCACCGCGCCGTCCACGATCTGCCGCCGCGCGGCCACCACCGCGCCCGCCTGCTGCCGCTGGAGCATCGCCGAGGCGATCTCGGGGGCGTAGGCGAGGTGCGTGAACCGGGACTCGATGATCTTCACCCCGGCCGCCTCCACGCGCGCGTGCAGCTCGATGGCGAGCTTCTCGGTGATCTCCTCGGCGTTGCCGCGCAGCGAGAGGCCGTCCTCGTCGTGGGCGTCGTAGGGGTACTCGATGGCGATGTGCCGGACGGCCGCCTCGGTCTGCGTCGACACGAACTCGATGTAGTCGTCCACCTCGAAGGTCGCCTGCGCGGTGTCCTCCACCCGCCACACCACGACCGCGGCCAGCTCGATCGGGTTGCCGTAGGCGTCGTTGACCTTCAGTACGGCGGTCTCGTGGTTGCGGACCCTGGTGGAGATCCTGGTGCGGCTGGTGAACGGGTTCACCCAGCGCAGGCCGTCCTGGCGGATCGTGCCCCGGTAGCGGCCGAAGAGCTGGACGACCCGGGCCTCACCGGGCGCCACCATGTTCAGCCCGCACATGGCGAGGAAGGCGGCGAGCGCGACGAGGATGCCGGGGATGATCAGCGCGGCCTTCCCGGCGGGCGAGTCGACCGCCACCGCGGCGACCGCCATGCCCACCCCGCCGAGCAGCCCCACCAGACCCAGCAGCAGGGCGAGCCCGCCGCCGATGCTGTGCGCCTGGAACTCCCGCACGCGCGGCGCGGGCATCTCGGGGACGTCGGCGATGGGTGCGGTGTCGTGTACGGACATGGGTTCCCCCTGTTTCTGTGCTTACTAAGTGATATCACTTTACCTCCTCCTGGCAACCCTCACCGCCTCCCGGCCGTCGGATTCATTGAGGTGGGTGCTGATTGTCACGTCCGGAAAGGGTCGGATCGGACGGACTTCGTCATATATACCGGTGTTAGCTTGCAAGGCTGGGACAGCCTTCTGGGGCGGACGAGAACGAAGCGGAGCGACGGGACTCATGGGACGAGCCGAAGAGAGGCGAGCGCGGCAGCGCCGCGGCCGCCGTGCGGCCGGTCCGAGCGGCATACGCCGCCTGTTCACCTGGAAGAAGATCCTCGGTACGTTCCTCGGCCTGTGCCTGCTCGGCATCGGCGGCTTCATCGTGCTGTACCTGATGATCGACGTGCCCCAGGGCAACGCCCTCGCGCAGGAGCAGAGCAACGTCTACAAGTACGCCGACGGCTCCACCCTCGCCCGCACCGGCGAGGTCAACCGCGAGGTCGTCGACCTCGCCCAGGTGCCCAAGGACGTGCAGCGCACCTTCGTCGCCGCCGAGAACAAGTCCTTCTACAGCGACTCCGGCGTCGACCTGAAGGGCACCGCGCGCGGCGTCCTCAACACCCTGTCCGGCAAGGGCAGGCAGGGCGGCTCGACGATCACCCAGCAGTACGTCAAGAACTACTACCTCACCCAGGAACAGACGGTCACCCGCAAGCTCAAGGAGCTGGTGATCTCCCTGAAGGTGGACCGCCAGATGTCCAAGGACGACATCCTCGCGGGCTACATCAACACCAGCTACTACGGCCGCGGCACCTACGGGATCCAGGCCGCCGCGCAGGCGTACTACCGCGTCGACGCCGACGACCTCACCGTCGAGCAGGGCGCCTACCTCGCCGCGCTGCTCCAGGCGCCCAGCCAGTACGACTGGTCGTCCGCCTCCGACACCGGCCGGACGCTGGTCAAGCAGCGCTGGAACTACGTCCTGGACAACATGGTCGAGGAGGGCTGGCTCGACGCCGCCGACCGCGCGGACGCCGAGTTCCCGGTGCCGAAGGACCCCGCGGGCGCGCCCGGCATGGAGGGCCAGACCGGCTACCTGGTCGAGGCGGCCAACGCGGAACTCGCCCGGCAACTCGTCGCGCAGGGCGCCGCCGCCGACACCGAGGAGGCGCTGGCGCGCATCGACCGGGGCGGCTGGACGATCACCGTCAACATCGACAAGAAGAAGCAGACCCAGCTCGTCAAGGCGGTCAAGCAGCAGCTCACCAGCAAGCTCGACCCCAAGGAGCGCGACGTCGACGCGGACGTCCAGGCCGGTGCCGTCTCCGTCGACCCGAAGACCGGCAAGGTGGTGGCGATGTACGGCGGCGTGGACTACCTCAAGCACTTCCGCAACAACGCCACCCGCCTCGACTACCAGGCCGCCTCCACCTTCAAGCCGGTGATCTTCGCCGCCGCCCTGGAGGACGGCGCCGAGACCCAGGACGGCGACCCGATCGCCGCCGACACCGTCTACGACGGCGACAGCGAGCGCCCCGCCGTGGACAACGGCAGGCAGGTCGGCTTCGCGCCCCCGAACGAGGACGACGTCAGTTACGGCGACGTCACCGTGCAGACCGCGATGAACAAGTCCGTCAACTCCGTCTTCGCGCAGATGGGCATCGACGTCGGCATGGAGCGGGTGATGGAGGTCGCCGGGGAACTCGGCATGAGCGACGACCTGAAGGCGTTCCCGGCCCAGACCCTCGGCTCCATGGGCGCGAGCCCGCTCCAGATGGCGGGGGTGTACGCCACCTTCGACCACCACGGCAGGAAGGTCACCCCGGCGCTCGTGGGCGCCGCCGAGCACAAGGACCTCACCCTCGACCTGCCGGACCCGGTCGGCGACCAGGTCATCAGCCGGGAGGCCGCCGACACCGTCACCTCCGTGCTGACCGGCGTGGTCGACGACGGCACCGCCCGGGTCTCGGTGCGCGACAACCCGGAGCGCGGCGGGCAGCAGGTCGCGGGCAAGACCGGTACGTCGGACGAGAACAAGTCGGCCTGGTTCACCGGCTACACGCCCGACCTGGTGACGTCGGTCGGCCTGTTCGGCGAGAACCACGAGCCCCCGCACAACCAGGTCCCGATGTACGAGGCGGGCGGCGAGCCGCGCGTCAACGGTGGTGGCTTCCCGGCGCTGATCTGGGCGCAGTACACCTTCGGCGCGATGGGCGGCGTCACCGAGTTCGACCTGGAGACCGACCAGGGCGCCGCGGTCGAGCCCGACGAGGAGCCGACCAGCGAGGCGCCCCCGTCGGAGTCGCCCAGCGAGGAGCCGACCAGCGAGGCGCCCACCACGTCGGCACCCCCGACGCGCGAGGCGCCGACGACGCAGGACCCGACGACGGAGCCGCCCGTGTCGGACGAGCCGACGACGCAGGACCCCACGTCCGAGCCGCCGCCCACCGAGACCAGCGACATCCCACTCCCGGACAACCCGGCCGCGCCCGGCGACGGGAACGACACGCAGTAGCCGCGGGGTAGGTGGCGGTCCGGGCCCGGTCAGGTGCCGTTCAGCTCGAACCACACCACCTTGCCGGTGCTCAGCCGGGTCGCTCCCCAGCGCCGGGCCATCCGGTTCACCAGGTAGAGCCCGCGTCCGCCCTCGTCGGTGGCGCGGGCCTGCCGCAGCCGGGGCAGCTGGGGCACGTCGTCGCCGACCTCGCAGCGCAGCACGTCGGTGCGGAGCAGCCGCAGCGTGATCGGCCGGGAGGCGTACCGCACGGCGTTGGTGACGACCTCGCTGACCAGCAGCTCGACCGAGTCCGACAGCTCCTCCAGACCCCAGCGGGCCAGCGCGCGCCGGGCCAGGCGGCGGGCCTTGCCGGGCGCCATCTCCTCCGGGTCGAGGTACCAGTACGCCACGTCGCTGGGCGAGATGCCGTCGAAGCGGGCGGCGAGCAGGGCGATGTCGTCGTCCCGGTCGCCGGGGCCGAGCATGTCGAGGACCTCGTCGCAGAGGGCCTCCAGCGGCGGCGGGTGGTCGGGTCCGGTGAGCTGCGCGGTCGCGGCGAGCTTCTCCCGGAGCTGTTCTATGCCGGTCCACACGTCCCGCAGCCGGGACTCCACCAGGCCGTCGGTGTAGAGCAGCAGGGTGCCGCCCGCGGGCGCGTCCAGTTCCACGGCCTCGAAGTCGACGCCGCCGACGCCGATCGGGGCGCCCGCGGGCACCCGCAGCACCTCGGCCCTGCCGCCCAGGTGCAGCAGCACGGGCGGCGGGTGTCCGGCGTTGGCGACGGTGATGCGGTGGCTTACCGGGTCGTAGACGGCGTACAGACAGGTCGCCATCCGGTCGGTGCCCAGGCGCTGGGCCTGCTCGTCGAGGTGGTGCAGGACCTCCTGCGGCGGCAGGTCGAGACCGGCCAGGGTCTGCGCGGTGGTGCGCAGCTGGCCCATGATCGCCGCCGAGGTCATGGAGTGGCCCATGACGTCGCCGACGACGAGGGCGACCCGGCTGCCGGGCAGCGGGATGGCGTCGTACCAGTCGCCGCCGACCCGGGCGGTCTCGGCGGCCGGGAGGTAGCGGGAGGCGAGGCGTACGCCGGTGGGCTGCGGCAGGGTCTCCGGCAGCATGGTGCGCTGGAGCTCGTCCGCGATGTACGCCTCCCGCCCGTACAGCACCGCCTTGTCGATGCCGAGGGCGCTGTGCGTGGCGAGCTGGGCGGCCACCAGCAGGTCGTCGGCCTCGAAGGCGGGACGTTCCGGGCGGCGCAGGAAGACCGCCGCGCCGATCACCCGGCGTCGGCCGCGCAGCGGCGCGAGGATCGCCCGCTGTCCGGCCGGGACGATCACGTCGGAGTCGCCGCCGAGGAGTTCCGGCAGCGCGGCACGGGCGGCGGGCGCGTCGGCGAACACCGGGCGCACCCCGCGCAGCACCTCCGCGAGCGCGCCACCGGGACGCACCTCGCACAGCTCCGCCGTCAGCTCGGCCAGCCCCGGGGGCTCCGTCTCCGGCGGCGGCGCGGACAGGAAACCGCTCTCGGTGTCCCGCTCCTCCGGGATCCGGTCGGTGCGGCGCAGCCGCAGCACCATCGGGCCGGTGGGCCGCTCGTCGCCGACCGGCAGCGGGTCGCGCAGATAGACCAGGATCGCGTCGGAGAAGGTCGGCACGGTCGCCCGGCACAGCCCCATCACGATCTCTTCGAGGTCGATGCCGCGGGCGATACGCCGGGTGGCGGCGCCCACGAACCGCAGCCGGTCCCCGTCCCGCCGCATCGGCGTGGGACGCCCCGGCGTCAGCGCGCCCTGCCCGGTGCGCCGCTCCTGGCCGGCGGGGCCGACGGCACCGCCGGCGCCTACGGCGGCACGGTCCTGGCCGGGCGCGGGCTGGGCCGGGATGTGCTCCGCCGTCGCGGGGCGCGGCCGGTGGGTGCCGGAGTCGGCGGCGGGCGGCTGGGCGTGCTCGGGCCCGCTGGACGCGGCGGTGGCGGGTAAATCCGTACTTCGGGCCGCTGCCGGGGTGTGCACCATCGCCCCGCTGGGGATCGCGGGGTCGGCGCCCGGCTGGGCGCGTTCGAAGGAGATCGGCTGCTCCGTCACGCGTGTAGAGTCCATCCGTCCGGGGTCGTGCGCACCGTGCGCCGCACGCGCAGTTCGTCCCGCAGGAGTTCCGATACCCGGAATGGGTGTCCCAGGAACGGATTTCCCACGTGGTCAGAGGCTGTTGCTGTGTCACCGGCGGACCTGCGGCCCGCGCGGGTGTTGCCGTCGTACCCCTCGCTCACGTCCTGCCCGCCCCTCGGTGACAACTGGTCAGACCCGGCGCGTACCCCCGGAGTTGCTGTGACGCGCCCTTGCGGAGGACGATCCTACGTTTGTTGCCCGGGGGCACAACAAGGGTCTCATGAGGACACACGCGCGGGCGTACGATCCCAGTCCTCCGGCAGGTGCGGAACCGTCCAGGCGGGATCGGGGCGCCAGTTCTCCCAGCCGTCCGAGAACGGCGGCCCCCAGTCGCGGATCACGTCCACCGCGGCCCGCCCCGCCGCCCGCACCCGTTCGGCGCGCGCCGGGTCCATCAGGCCGTCCCGCTGGGCCTGCGCGAACTCGTCCTCGTCGCGCCAGTGCCAACTGCCGTCCGGGTGCACGGAGATGTCGAGGAAGTGGTCCTCGGAGTCCACCCCGTCGTCCCACCGGGTCAGCGGCTCCTCCAGGTTCACGTACCAGTTCTTGAACCGCCACCCCGGCTCCCAGAACAGCCACACCGACCACGGCTCACCGGGCCGCGCCAGCTTCAGCACCCCGGTACCGAACCAGCGGTCGCGCGTCACCGTCCGGGGCCTGGTGTACCGGGTGCCGAGCGGCTCCTGGTGCACCGGGGTGCCGTCGGCGAGCACGGGCCGGACGCACTCGGTGCCGGGTGCCATCCAGGCGGCGAGCAGTTCGGGGCCGTCGTGGACGACGGTGACGGGGCGCGCGATGTGGACGCGGTCTCCCGCGTTCTCGCGGTACCGCCACAGGATGCGCGTCCCCGGGGCCCAGTACGCCGCCGCGGGTCTCGTGTCTCCACCGTCTGCCATGAACGGATTTTAGGTGTCACCGGCACAGTCCGCTGCGGCGCGTGTCACGGTCGCGTCATCCGCAGCACGTCGAGCGCCTCGTCCAGTTGCTCGACGGTGAGGTCCCCGCGCTCGACGTACCCGCCCTCCAGCACGACCTGACGGATGGTCTTCCGCTCCGCCAGCGACGTCTTGGCGACCTTGGCGGCCTCCTCGTACCCGATGTACTTGTTCAGCGGGGTGACGACGGACGGCGACGACTCGGCGTACTCCCGGGCCCGCTCCCGGTGGGCGACGATCCCGTCCACGGTCCGCTCGGCGAGCAGCCGCGACACGTTGGCGAGCAACCGCACGGACTCCAGCACGTTCTTCGCGATGACGGGGAGCATGACGTTCAGCTCGAAGTTGCCGGAGGCGCCCGCGGTGGCCACGGTGGCGTCGTTGCCGACGACCTGGGCGGCGACCATCAGCACGGCCTCGGGGATGACGGGGTTGACCTTGCCGGGCATGATCGACGACCCCGGCTGGAGGTCGGGCAGCGAGATCTCCGCGAGCCCGGTGCGAGGCCCGGAGGACATCCACCGCAAGTCGTTGGCGATCTTCGTCAGCCCCACCGCGATGGTCCGCAACTGCCCGCTGACCTCGACGATCCCGTCCCGCGCGCCCTGCGCCTCGAAGTGGTCCCGCGCCTCGGTCAGCGGCAGCCCGGTGGTGCGGGCCACCTCCTCGATGACGGCGGCGGAGAACCCCGGCGGGGTGTTGATACCGGTCCCCACGGCGGTCCCGCCGAGCGGCAGTTCGGCCAGCCGCGGCAACGAGGCTTCCAACCGCTCGACGCCGTACCGCACCTGGGCGGCGTACCCGCCGAACTCCTGGCCCAGGGTGACGGGCGTGGCGTCCATGAGATGGGTCCGCCCCGACTTCACGACGTCGGCGAACTCCTCGGCCTTGCGGGAGAGCGAGTCCGCGAGCTGGCCGAGTGCCGGGACGAGGTCCCTCGTCACCGCGGCGGTGGCGGCGATGTGGATGGACGACGGGAAGACGTCGTTGGACGACTGCGAGGCGTTGACGTGGTCGTTGGGGTGGACGGGCCGCCCCAGCCGCTCGGTCGCGAGGGTGGCGATGACCTCGTTGGCGTTCATGTTGGACGAGGTCCCGGACCCGGTCTGGAACACGTCGACGGGGAAGTGCGCGTCCCACTTCCCCTCCGCGACCTCCCGGGCCGCGTCCTGGATCGCCGCGGCGACCTCCTCGTCCAGCACGCCGAGCCGCGCGTTCACCTTCGCTGCGGCGCCCTTGATCCGCGCGAGCGCCTCGATGTGTGCGCGCTCGATGCGCTGTCCGGAGACGGGGAAGTTCTCGACGGCCCGCTGCGTCTGGGCACGCCACTTGGCGTCGGCGGGGACGCGGACTTCGCCCATGGAGTCGTGTTCGATCCGGTATTCGCTCATACCCCGTACAGCGAACGGGGCGGCGGGGATGTTCCGACGACTGGGCCACACGGGGTGCGAGTGCCGTGCACACTGACGGTGACCGCGTGGTTCTGGTGAGTGACGTAGGGGGTGTCGGGTGGGTACGACGACGTACGGCGACTGGCTGCGGGAGCAACGGGAGGCGGCGGGCAAGACGCAACAGCAGTTGGCGGACGAGGCGATCATGTCGCGGACGCACATCGCGCATATCGAGGCGGGGAGGAGGGTGCCGTCGCGGGACGACGCGAAGCGGTTGGACCAGGTGTTGGGTACGCGGGGGGCGTTGACGAGTTTTCGTCCGGGGAACGACCGCAGGCCGGTGGCGGCGCACTTCGAGGCGGCGTTGGCGTTGGAGCAACAGGCTCAGGTCATCCGGGAGTTCGGACTGTCTTTCGTGCCGGGCTTCCTTCAGATCGAGGCATACGCAGACGCCGTGCTGCGTGACGCGTCGTACCCGCCGCTGTGTGGGGAGGACCGAGCCAAGGCTGTCGCCACCCGGCTCGACCGGGCACGCGTGCTCGACGATCCCCGCACACCTGTCGTCTGGGCCGTACTTGACGAGGCGGTGCTACGGCGGCCAGTGGGCGGACCCGAGGTGATGGCGGAGCAGATCCTGCACCTGGTGGGTCTCGTGGAGGGCGAGCGCATCCGACTGCACGTGCTGCCGCTCGGGCACGGGCCCCACCCCCTCCTGGGGGGCATGGTCACGCTGATGTGGTTCGACGACCAGCCTCCGATCGCCTACGAGGAGGGCGCCTTCTCGGGCACCGTGCACGATGAACCGGCGCTGGTTCAGCGCATCCAGGCCGCTTACGATCTCGTGCTGGGAGAAGCCCTGCCGCAGAAGGAGTCGCTGGCCCTGATGCGGTCGATCGCGAAGGATTACGGCCAACATGACTGAGCACATGATCCCCGACGCCTCGGCGCTCAAGGGGTGGCGCAAGTCGTCGTACAGCGGAGGGAACGAGGGGAGCTGCCTCGAAGTCATCCCCGACGTACCGTCCGGCCTCCCGGTCCGGGACTCCAAGAACCCCCACGGCCCGGCGATAGTCTTCGGCCGCACCGCCTGGACGGCGTTCATCGGACATCTCTGAGCGGGGGTCCGGGGGCGGCAGCCCCCAGGGTCGGGAACGGGAAGGGGTGGCAGGGGCGAAAAACGCAACCCCCACCACCCCCTCCCCGCCAAACCCCTACGCCAGCCCCGGCCCCCGTACCGGAATCGTCGTGAACGTCGGCGCGGGCGCCGGGTTCTGGAAGAAGTCGTTGCCCTTGTCGTCGACGACGATGAACGCCGGGAAGTCCTCCACCTCGATCTTCCACACCGCCTCCATCCCCAGCTCCTCGTACTCCAGGACCTCCACCTTCTTGATGCAGTCCTGCGCGAGCCGGGCCGCGGGCCCACCGATCGAGCCCAGGTAGAAGCCGCCGTGCGCCGCGCACGCGTCCGTGACCTGCTTGCTCCGGTTCCCCTTGGCCAGCATCACCTTCGACCCGCCGGCCGCCTGGAACTGCTCCACGTAGGAGTCCATCCGCCCCGCCGTCGTCGGCCCGAACGACCCCGACGCGTACCCCTCGGGCGTCTTCGCGGGACCGGCGTAGTACACCGGGTGGTCCTTCAGGTACTGCGGCATCTCCTCACCCGCGTCCAACCGCTCCTTGATCTTCGCGTGCGCGATGTCCCGCGCGACGACCAACGGCCCGGACAGCGACAGCCGCGTCTTGACGGGGTACTTCGTCAGCTCGGCCAGCACCGCGTCCATCGGCTGGTTGAGGTCGACGCGGACGACGTCCCCGTCCTCCGCGAGGTGCTCGTCCGTCGTCTCCGGCAGGAACCGCGCCGGGTCGGTCTCCAGCTGCTCCAGGAAGACGCCCTCGGCGGTGATCTTCGCGACGGCCTGCCGGTCGGCCGAGCAGGAGACGGCGATGGCGACCGGGCAGGACGCCCCGTGCCGGGGCAGCCGCACCACGCGCACGTCGTGGCAGAAGTACTTGCCGCCGAACTGCGCCCCGATCCCGATCTTCTGCGTCAGCTCGAAGACCTTCTCCTCCAGCTCCTTGTCCCGGAACCCGTGCCCGAGCGGCGACCCCTCGGCCGGGATCTCGTCCAGGTAGTGCGCGGAGGCGTACTTCGCGGTCTTGAGCGCGTACTCGGCGGAGGTGCCGCCGACGACGATCGCGAGGTGGTACGGCGGACAGGCGGCCGTACCCAGCGAACGGATCTTCTCCTCCAGGAACCTCATCATGGAGGACTCGTTGAGGACGGCCTTGGTCTCCTGGTACAGGAACGACTTGTTGGCCGACCCGCCGCCCTTGGCCATGAACAGGAACTTGTAGGCACCGCCGTCGGTGGCGTACAGCTCGATCTGCGCGGGGAGGTTGGAGCCGGTGTTCTTCTCCTCCCACATGGTGAGCGGGGCCATCTGGGAGTACCGCAGGTTCAGCTTGGTGTAGGCGTCGTAGATGCCGCGCGACAGCGCTTCCTCGTCGCCGCCCCCGGTCAGCACGTTCTGCCCGCGCTTGCCCATCACGATCGCCGTACCGGTGTCCTGGCACATCGGCAGGACGCCCGCCGCCGCGATGTTGGCGTTCTTCAGCAGGTCGAGCGCCACGAACTTGTCGTTGGCGGACGCCTCGGGGTCGTCGATGATGCGGCGGAGCTGCGCGAGGTGGGCAGGGCGCAGGTAGTGCTGGATGTCGTGGATGGCCGCCTCGGCGAGCTTGCGCAGCGCCTCCGGCTCGACCCTGAGGAACGTCCGCCCGTCGGCCTCGAAGGTGGAGACACCCTCGGAGGTCACCAGCCGGTAGGGGGTGGTGTCCTCTCCCATGGGGAGCAGATCGGTGTACGCGAACTCAGGCATCTCGCCCATTCCTCACTCGACGACGGCCGCCGCCCTCGTTGGCGGCGCTCACCAGCGTAGAACCTGGCGGGAGGAGCGAGGCTGTGAGGTGAGGCTCAGTCGGGGAGGGAGGGGGGGTATCGCGATCTATCGTGTTTCGGTACGCTGCTGGCGTGGACCTTGAGAAGCAGACCGCCACCGCCGCCGACGCCCCTGCTGCCGCCGCTCCCGCCCCCGGTGAGCTGCGCGCCTCCGACGCCGACCGGGACCGTATCGCGGACGTCCTGCGCGACGCCCTGGCCGAGGGCCGTCTGACGGCCGAGGAGCACGCCGAGCGGGTCGAGCGGGTGTACCGGGCGAGGACGGTCGGCGAGCTGACCCCGCTCGTCCGCGACCTGCCCGGCGGCCAGGACCGGCAGCAGCGGCCGTCCGCGCCGCCGTTCGCCCATGTCCCCGGTCGTCCGGCCGCCGGTGCGATACCCGTCGACCCCGATGACAACGTCGTCGCGGTCTTCAGCAACGCCTCCCGCAAGGGGCGCTGGCGCGTGGGCCGCCGTATCCACGCGTACTCGGTCTTCGGCAGCGTCGAGATCGATCTGAGCGAGGCCCTCTTCGAGTACCAGCAGGTCGTCATCAAGGCGATCTCGGTCTTCGGCAACGTCGAGGTCAGGGTCCCGGCGAACATCTCGCTGCACGGCTCCGGCGGCGGCGTCCTCGGCAACTTCGAGGTGGACAGCCTGGACGCGGGCGACCCGGAGGCGCCCGTCGTCTACGTCGAGGGCTGGTCGGTGCTGGGCAACATCGAGGCGCGGCCCAAGCGCGGCAAGCTCGTCGCGGACATCCTCGACCGCGTCACGGGCAAGCGCACCAGCGGGCCGCGCCGGGACGTCACCGGCTAGCTCCGCACCCCGCAGGACTCGCCGTTCAGCCGGAAGGCCCTCGGGTCGGACACCTGGCCGCTCGCCGTGCCGTTGAAGCCGAAGCGCGTCGTGGCGCCGGGGGCCAGCGTGGCGTTCCAGCTCAGCGACTCGGCCACGACCTGCGGGCCGGTCTGGGTGACGGTCGCGCCCCACGGGTCCCGCACGCGCTGCGTGTCACCGAACGTCCACGACAGCTGCCAGGGGCTGACCGTCCGGGTGCCGGTGTTCTTCACCACGACCTGCGTGGTGAAGCCGCCGTCCCACCGGGTCGAGGTGTAGGTGACCTCACAGACCGGGCTGCGGGCGCCGCCGCTCCCCAGGTCGTCCACGTAGGAGGCCACCCAGGCGAGCGGGGCGTTCCAGTTGATGGTGATCTCGTTCGTCGACCACGACTCGATGTCGTCGATGTAGCACATCGCGGGCGCGCAGCCCTGCAGCTTGCTCTGCGCGACCGGGTCCTCGATGCCGCTGTTCGGACCGCCCGCCAGCGAACCCGGCGCCGGGTTCGGCAGGGCCGGGTCGAGCTGGTGCGCCCAGAAGCGGTGGTGCTGGTTGTGCGAGTCCCGCTCGCCGTACCCGGTGACGTACGACTGGTTGAGCGGGTTGCGGCCCAGCAGGTAGTCGAGCCCCCGCAGTACGGCGTCGCGGTAGGCGGCCTCGCCGGTCAGGTCGTGGGCCGTGCCCAGGACGACCATGTTGTTGGCGACCTGGCTGTTCGAGCCCCAGACGTAGCGGCCGTCGGACGGCGCGTACGGCAGCCCGTAGGCGGCCTCGGCCGAGTCGGCCGCGTACCGGTCGGCGGCCCCGGTCACCATGGTCCGCACCGACTGGAGCTGGTCGGCCGTCAGCTTGCCCGGCACGGTCGCCAGGTCCAGCGCGCCCAGGCCCGCCACGGACCCCCACGAGATGCCGCCCGCCGGGAAGACCAGGTCGGTGTGGCCGTGCAGCGGTGAACGCAGCACCTCCTGGCGGTAGGTGTCCTGGCCGGTGGTGAGGAACAGCTCGGCCGCGGCCCAGTAGAACTCGTCGCGCACGTCGTTGTCGGCGTACGTGCCGCCGCCCGTGCCGTCGTCCGGGTCGGCGTAGACGTCCGGGTGGGCCTTGGCCGCGTTCCAGGCGGTGACCGCCGCCGTACGGCACCTGGCCGCGAAGTCGGCGTCGTAGGGCGCGAAGAGGCGGGCGCACTGGGCGGCGGTGGCGGCCACGTTGAGGGTCGCCGCGGTGGTCGGCGGGTGCAGCTCACGGGGCTGCGGGTCCTGGTCGGGGCGCAGCGGCAGACCGGTCCACGCCCGGTCGTGGAGCTTGTGGTGCGCCATCCCGGCCAGCGGCTCGCCCTCCGGCACCATCATCCGCATCAGGAAGTCCAGCTGCCAGCGGGCCTCGTCCAGGATGTCGGGCGTGGCGTTGCCGTGCTCCGGCAGCCGCAGCCTGCCGTCGCCGAGCGGGGCGCCGTCGGCGTGCTGTGCCGTCAGGGTCCGTTCGTAGGTGGACATCAACTGGGCCACGGATATGCCGCCGTTGACGACGTACTTGCCGTGGTCACCGGCGTCGTACCAGCCGCCGGCCGCGTTCAGGCGGTAGTCGCAGACGCCGGGCTGGCAGGGGACGTCCGTGTCGCCCTGGTTGGGGCTCACGCCCAGGTGCCCGGCGGGACGGGCGTACTCCTCGCCGACGATGTCCGCGTCGATCTCGATGCCGCTGCGGTTGTGGTAGAAGTACGCGAGCGCGTCCGTGCGCAGCGAGTCGTAGAGGTCGTCGCCGATCGAGAACGGCTCGCTCTCGTCCTCCCCGACCGTGACGGTGTAGCCGTCCCCGGGGGTGGTCACGGAGCTGAAGTCGAAGGTGTGCACGTTCTGGCGCGAGGTGGGGTCCACCCCGGCCGGTGCGGTGGTGCCGCTCGCCTGCTGGGTCCCGTCGGCGGCGTTGACCGTCCACGTCAGCGGCTCGGTGGCGTCGGTGACCACGGTGCCGTTCTTCGGGCCGTTGGTGAGGTAGCCGACCTGGTTGACGCGGACGGGCGAGCCGGTGTCCGGCTCGTACGGGGGCGGTGCGCTGCCGCCGCGCAGGGAGACGTCGTCCACGCAGAACGTGAACGCCTCGGCGCTGCCGCCGATCTGGAAGGCGAGCTGGGCGGCGTCGTGGTCGGCCGCCGCCGTGAAGGTGTGGGTCACGCGCTCGGCGCTCGTCCCGACCGGCTGGGCGGCGGACAGCTCCGTCGTCCAGGGCTCGACGGCCATCTGGACGTTGGTGCGTATGGTGACCGGCACCGTCGACGTCGCCGTGTAGCTGAGCGTGTATCCCTCACCGGCCGTGAGGGCGAGCCCGTTCTGCCCGATGATGGCGTCCCACGGGTTGGCCGTGCCGGCCGGGACGTCGGCGCACAGGCGCCCGTCGACCACGGCGCCGGGGCTGTTCTCGGTCCACCACCACGGGGCGGTACCGGCGCTGAAGTCGCCGTTGACGATCAGCTCGGGCGGTTCGTCGGCGGGCTCGGCGCCGGAGGCGGGGGTGGTGGCCAGGGCACCGGCGAGCAGCCCGGTGAGGGCGGTGACCGTCAGCGCGAGACGGCCGCGCCGGCCCGGGCGGCGGGACGTACGGGCCGTGCGGACCCGGTGCGGAGGGGGGAGCTGATGAGGCGACACGCCATGGTCCTCTTCGGGGAGTAGGGGTGTGCGACGGCTCCGGGTTACGGGAGCGCACACAGGGATGGGAGCGCTCCCAATGTCGGGAGTGAGTGATGCGGCGTCAAGACATCGGACAGCGATCGGCCTGTTTCGTCCCCAACTCGGCTCTGCCTCACGGCGGATGAGAACCGTGCGATGTGTCTTGCCAAGGGGGTGGAACGGCCCTACAGTCCTGGCCGAAGCAGGCGGTGGGAGCGCTCCCACCGGCTCCTGTCCCTGGGAGCGCTCCCGGCGCGGGCCCCGCGTTCCGGCTCCACGCACGTGCACCTCCCGTTCTCCCGCTCCAGACGGAAAGGTCAGCGCATAGTGAGGCAGTTTCGAAGAGACAGTCGGCACCCCCGACGACTCCTGGCCGCGGTGCTGACCGCGGCGCTCGTCGCGGTGGGCGGCCTCGCGGGCGGGGCGGTGGCCCAGGCCGCCCCGGCGCCGGACGCCAGGACGGCCGAGGAAGCGACGACCAGCGCCGCCGCGGCGGGCGACGACTGGCTGCACACCCGGGGCAACAGGATCGTCGACGCGAACGGCGACGAGGTCTGGCTCACCGGGGCCAACTGGTTCGGCTTCAACGCCTCCGAGCGGGTCTTCCACGGGCTGTGGTCCGCCAACATCACCGACCTCACCAAGTCGATGGCCGACCGCGGCATCAACATCGTCCGGGTGCCGATCTCGACGCAGCTCCTGCTGGAGTGGAAGGCGGGACAGGCGACCGTCCCGTCCGGCGTCAACGCCTACGCCAACCCCGAGCTGGAGGGCAAGACCTCGCTGGAGGTCTTCGACTACTGGCTGCGGCTGTGCGAGCAGTACGGCATCAAGGTCCTGCTGGACGTGCACAGCGCGGAGGCCGACAACTCCGGGCACGTGTACCCGGTGTGGTGGAAGGGCGACATCACCACCGAGCAGTTCTACAGCGCGTGGGAGTGGGTGGCGGCGCGCTACAAGACCAACGACACCCTCGTCGCCATGGACATCGAGAACGAGCCGCACGGCAGGGCGAACGAGACCCCCCGTGCCAAGTGGGACGGCTCGACCGACCAGGACAACTTCAAGTACGCCTGCGAGACCGCGGGCAAGCGCGTCCTGGCGATCAACCCGAACGTCCTGGTGCTGTGCGAGGGCATCGAGGTGTACCCCAAGGCCGGGGTGAGCTGGACCTCCACGACGCCGACGGACTACCACTCCACCTGGTGGGGCGGCAACCTGCGCGGCGTGCGCGACCACCCGGTCGACCTCGGCGCCGACAGCGACCAGCTCGTCTACTCGCCGCACGACTACGGCCCGCTCGTGTTCGCCCAGCCCTGGTTCACCGGCGACTGGGACCGCACGACCCTCGAACGGGACGTCTGGGACCCCAACTGGCTGTACCTGCACAAGGAGAACACGTCGCCGCTGCTCATCGGCGAATGGGGCGGCTTCCTCGACGGCGGCCCGAACCAGAAGTGGATGACGGCGCTGCGCGACCTCATCGTCGAGAACCGCATCCACCAGACCTTCTGGTGCATCAACCCCAACTCCGGTGACACCGGCGGTCTGCTCGGGTACGACTGGAAGACCTGGGACGAGGAGAAGTACGCCCTGCTGAAGCCCGCCCTGTGGCAGCACGGCGGCAAGTTCGTCAGCCTCGACCACGAGGTGCCGCTGGGCGGCGCCGGGAGCACCACGGGCGTCAGCCTGAGCGACGTGTACGGCGGCGGGACCCCCGACCCGGACGACACCGTCGCGCCCAGCGTGCCGACCGGCCTCACCGCCACCGCGAAGACCGCGAACAGCGTGTCCCTCTCGTGGTCCGCCTCGACCGACAACGTGCGCGTGGCCGGGTACGACGTCTACCGGGGCACGACGAAGGCGAACACCACGGCGGTGACCGGCACGTCGTTCACGGACACCGGTCTGTCGCCCTCGACCGCGTACCGCTACACCGTGCGGGCGAGGGACGCGTCGGGCAACGTGTCGGCCGCGTCCACGGCGCTGAGCGTGACGACCGAGGCGGACGGCGGGGGCGGCGACCCGTCGGGCGCGCTGAAGGTCCGCTACAAGAACGACGACACCTCCGCGACGGACAACGCCATCCACCCGTCCCTCGTGATCGCGAACCCGGGCTCCACGTCCGTCGACCTGAGCACGGTGTCGGCGCGCTACTACTTCACCCGCGACGGCGCCCCGTCGGTCAGCGCCTGGTGTGACTACGCGGTGGTCGGGTGCGCGCAGGTGAAGCTGAGGGTCGTCAACCTGACCACGCCGGTCACGGGCGCGGACGCCTACCTGGAGGTGTCGTTCGCCGAGGGCTCGCTCGCGGCCGGGCGGGACACCGGGGACATCCAGCTGCGGATGAGCAAGTCGGACTGGTCGAACTTCGACGAGGCCGACGACTACAGCCGCTCGACGGCCACGGCGTACGCGGACGCCCCGAAGATCCCCGCGTACACGGGCACGGCCCTGGCCTGGGGCACGCCGCCGTCCTGACGGGCGCTCCCCGGTCCGCCCGGTTGCCCCCTGGTCCGCCCGGCGCCCGTCCGACGGCGCCGGGCGGAAGGCCGTACCACCCGTACCACCCGCACTATCGGCACCACCGAACCCGCCCCCCACCCCAGCCGACCGTCGGAAGGGACGTTCCGTGCGCGCGATCACCCTCCTGAAACCCGGAAGAGACCACAGGACCCCACGGCGCTCCCGCCGCACCACCGCGTACGCCGTGGTCGGCGCGGTCGCCGCCGGCCTGCTCCTCCCGCTGTCGCACCCGACCACCGCCGCCGCGGCACCGGCCTTCGACTACGGTGAGGCACTCCAGAAGTCCGTCGCGTTCTACGAGGCGCAGCAGTCGGGCGAGCTGCCCGCCTTCAACCGCGTCGGCTGGCGCGGCGACTCCGGCCTGGACGACGGCAAGGACGTCGGCCTCGACCTGACCGGTGGCTGGTACGACGCCGGGGACCACGTCAAGTTCGGCCTGCCGATGGCGTTCTCCGCGACCATGCTGGCCTGGGGCGGGGTGGAGGAGAAGGCGGCGTACACCTCCGCGGGGCAGCTCACCCACCTGAAGAACAACCTCCGTTTCGTCAACGACTACTTCATCAAGGCGCACCCCTCCCCGAACGTCCTGTACGGGCAGGTCGGCAACGGCGCGGACGACCACAAGTGGTGGGGACCGGCCGAGGTCATGCCGATGGCCCGGCCCGCGTACAAGATCGACGCGTCCTGCCCCGGCTCCGACCTCGCGGGCCAGACCGCGGCGGCCATGGCGTCGTCGTCGATGGTGTTCGCGGACAGCGACCCGGCGTACGCCGCCGAACTGGTGACACACGCCAAGCAGTTGTACGCCTTCGCGGACCAGTACCGGGGCAAGTACAGCGACTGCATCACCGATGCGAAGTCGTACTACAACTCCTGGAGCGGCTACCAGGACGAGCTGGTCTGGGGCGCGATCTGGCTCTACAAGGCGACCGGCGACGCGGCCTACCTGGCCAAGGCCGAGTCGTCCTACGACAACCTCTCCACCGAGCCCCAGACCAGCACCCGGTCCTACCGCTGGACGCTGTCCTGGGACGACTCGTCGTACGGGGCGTACGCGCTGCTGGCGCAGCTCACCGGCAAGCAGAAGTACGTCGACGACACCAACCGCTGGCTCGACTGGTGGACGGTCGGCGTCAACGGCCAGCGGGTGCGGTACTCGCCGGGCGGGCAGGCCGTGCTCGACAGCTGGGGCTCCCTGCGGTACGCCGCCAACACCGCCTTCGTGGCGCTCCAGTACGCGGACTGGCTCAGCGGGGACAGCGAGCGCAGGAGCCGCTACCACGACTTCGCCGTCCGGCAGATCAACTACGCCCTCGGCGACAACCCCCGCAAGTCGAGCTACGTCGTCGGCTTCGGCGCCAACCCGCCGACGAAACCGCACCACCGGACCGCCCACGGCTCCTGGACGGACCAGCTCACCAGCCCGACCGAGACCCGGCACACGCTGTACGGGGCCCTGGTCGGCGGCCCCAGCGCGCCGGACGACAGCTACACCGACGACCGGTCGAACTACGTGAACAACGAGGTCGCCACCGACTACAACGCGGCCTTCACCGGCGCGCTGGCCCGCCTCTACGGGGAGTACGGCGGCAGCCCGCTCGCCGACTTCCCGCAGGCCGAGCAGCCGGACGGGCCCGAGATCTCCGTCCAGGCGTCGGTGAACGCCACCGGGCCGGGCTTCACGGAGATCAAGGCGTACCTGGTCAACAAGTCGGCGTGGCCGGCGCGGGCGCTGACCGACGCCTCGCTGCGGTACTACTTCACGCTGGAGCCGGGGGTCACCCCGGACCAGATCAGCCACTCCACCAACTACAACCAGTGCGGGACGGTCTCCGGGCCGACGCGGGCCGCGGAGTACGGCGACGGCGTCTACTACGTGACGGTGGACTGCTCGAACGCGACCATCGCCCCGGCGGGGCAGTCGGCGTACCGCAAGGAGGTGCAGTTCCGGATCAGCTCGTCGGGGGCCTGGGACCCGTCGAACGACTGGTCGTACCCCACGTCGGCGACGACGCCGGGCACGACGCCGGTGGACGCGCCCCGCATCGTCCTGATGGAGGGCGCGGAGAAGCAGTGGGGCTCGACCCCCGACGGCACGACGCCCACGCCGACGCCCACACCGACTCCGACCCCCACGCCGACTCCGACCCCCACGCCGACTCCGACGCCGACTCCGACTCCGACGCCCACTCCCACGCCCACGCCTAGCCCGGCCGGTTCCTGCGCCGTGACCTACAAGGTCACCCAGTCCTGGACGGGCGGGTTCACCGCCGACGTCGCGGTGCGGAACACCGGCGGCACCGCGATCGACGGCTGGAAGCTGGGCTGGACCTTCCAGGGCTCCGAGAAGGTCTCCGGCGCCTGGAACGCGACCACGTCCCAGAGCGGCGCCGACGTCACGGCCACCAACGTCGCCCACAACGCCGCGATCCCGGCGGGCGGCACGGTCGGCTTCGGCTTCCAGGGAACGGGCACGCCCGCGGGCACGCCGACGGGCTTCGAGCTGAACGGGAGGGAGTGCGGGCTGGCGTGAGTCCACGCCCGGGGGCCCGGGGGAACGCGGGGCGCGGCGGTCCACAGGGGTGTCCAACCACCCTTGTGGACCGGGCGGTTGGGGACTCCCTGCATAGGCGCACGCACAGCGGGTAGACCTTGCTGCATCGTCTCTCGCTCGCGAAGCCGTCGTCAGGAGTAGACCGTGCTGCAACCGCCGCATTCGTCCCCGCAGGTAGCTGCCGCTCCGGCCCAGCGGGTGCCAGTGCGGGACAGGGACCAAGACGCCCCCTGGCACACCGAGGCGGTGTGCCGCCGCGACGAGGCCGGCCTGTTCTTCGCCCCCTCCAAGGAGCCCACCGCCGCCCGGCTCTCCCGCGAGGAGGCGGCCAAGCGCGTCTGCGCCCGCTGCCCGGTCATGGTCGAGTGCCGCGAACACGCCCTGCTCCAGCCCGAGCCGTACGGCGTCTGGGGCGGCCTCACCGCCGCCGAGCGTCGCGTCGTCCTCGCCCGGCGCCGCCGCCGCGACCTGGAACTGAAGAAGGCGGCCCGCGCCACCAACCGCATAGCGGGCTGAGGCCCGAGAAGGGGCGCGGGGAACCGCACCCCTTCCTTCTCCTGTTCCCTCTCCCGCTTCTCCTCGTCGACTTCTACTTGGCCCGGTCGAAGTCGATCGCGCTGTACGCCCGCAGCTTGCTCAGCCGGTGCTCGGAGTCGATCCTGCGCACCGTCCCCGACTTCGACCGCATCACGATCGAGTCGGTCGTGGCCGTCTCCGACCGATACCGCACCCCGCGCATCAGCTCCCCGTCCGTGATCCCGGTCGCCACGAAGAACACGTTCTCCCCGGTGACGAGGTCCTCGGTGGTCAGCACCTGGTCGAGGTCGTGCCCCGCGTCGACCGCCCGCTGCCGCTCGTCGTCGTCCTTCGGCCAGAGCTTGCCCTGGATGGTGCCGCCGAGGCACTTCACGGCACAGGCGGAGATGATGCCCTCCGGCGTGCCGCCGATCCCGAGCAGCAGGTCGATGCCGGTGCCCTCGCGCAGCGCGAGGATGGAGCCCGCCACGTCACCGTCGGAGATCAGCTTGATGCGGGCGCCGGTCGCCCGGATCTCCTCGATGATCCCCTGGTGCCGCGGCCGGTCCAGGATGACGACGGTGACGTCCTCGGGCGTGGCCCGCTTGGCCTTGGCGACCCGGCGGATGTTGACCGACACGGGCGCGTTGATGTCGACGAAGTCGGCGGCGTCGGGGCCGGTGACCAGCTTGTCCATGTAGAAGACGGCCGACGGGTCGAACATCGAACCCCGCTCGGCCGCCGCCAGCACGGCGATCGCGTTCGGCATCCCCTTGGCGGTCAGCGTCGTCCCGTCGATCGGGTCGACGGCGATGTCGCACTCGGGGCCGGTGCCGTCACCGACCCGCTCCCCGTTGAAGAGCATCGGGGCCTCGTCCTTCTCGCCCTCCCCGATGACGACCACGCCGTTCATGGAGACGGTCGAGACGAGGGTGCGCATGGCGCGTACCGCCGCCCCGTCGGCGCCGTTCTTGTCGCCGCGGCCGACCCAGCGGCCCGCGGCCATCGCCGCGGCCTCGGTGACCCGGACGAGTTCCAGGGCGAGGTTGCGGTCAGGGGCCTCGGAGGGGACATCGAGTTCGGACGGCAGATGATGCTCGGTCATCGGTGCGCACCTTTCTGATACGACGACGGCCGGATGAGGGTGTTGGCGACGACTCTAGCCGCAGGCCGACAGAATGAGCAGGGCACCCCACGGATGAGCGCGAGGGGTC
The DNA here is from genome assembly GCF_040635175.1 of Streptomyces sp. NPDC006997. Classification (NCBI taxonomy): domain Bacteria; kingdom Bacillati; phylum Actinomycetota; class Actinomycetes; order Kitasatosporales; family Streptomycetaceae; genus Streptomyces; species Streptomyces sp. NPDC006997. The sequence goes on along the minus strand of NZ_JBEYHH010000011.1, from coordinate 82,207 downwards.
ACCTGCGACGATAGGGGGCGTGGCAGGGACGAATGGCAAGCAGAAGACGATCCGCGGCATGGTGCTCTCGCTCCTGGTGTGCCTGCTCGCGGCCGGGGTGATCTACCTTTTCACCCCGCATGACGACAAGGAACCCGACCTCCCCCGGGTGGACTACCGCATCGAACTGCTCACGGCACGCCGCGCCGCCGACTACCCGGTGGCCGCCCCGGAGGGGCTGCCGGAGGGCTGGAAGCCGACCTCCGTCCGCTACAAGGGCGAGCCGTACGGCACCTGGCACCTCGGCTACCACGCTCCCGACGGGGAGTACGTGGCCATCGGGCAGTCGACCGAGCAGCGGAAGCGGTTCATCAAGGAGGCCAGCCAGGGGGCCACCGCGACCGAGGACACCGAGGAGATCGGCGGCCGCACCTGGACCCGGTACACCGGCGGCCGGTACGACGCCCTGGTGCTGGAGGAGTCCGCCGACGGCAAGGGCTCGACGACGGTGGTGGCGGGGACGGGCTCGTTCGAGCAGCTCGCGCGGATGGCCGGTGCGCTGAAGATGTCGTAGCGCGACGGGGGACACGAACGGGAGAGGCCCCCGGCACGGGATGCCGGGGGCCTCTTCGGGTGCGCGGGCGCGTCTCGGAAAGGGCGTCTCAGACGGTGGTGCCTCAGGCCGTGGTGCCTCAGGCCGTGGTGCCTCAGACGGTGGTGACGACCTGGTCGTACGCCAGTCGCGGGGAGCGCGGGAACCAGGCGTTCTCGCCCGGCTTGCCGATGTTGACGATCATCAGCGGGGTGTGGTCGTCGTCCAGGAACTCCTTGCGGACGGCGTCCATGTCGGCACCGGTCATCGGGCCGGCGGCCAGTCCGGCGGAGCGCAGGCCGATGAGGAAGTAGGCGGCCTGGAGGGCGGCGTTCAGGGTGGCGCTGCCCTCGCGGGCCTCGCGGCCGAAGCCCTCGAACATGTCCCTGGCGCCCTCGAAGTGCGGGAAGAGCGTGGGCAGTTCGTGGTGGAACTCGTTGTCGGCGGAGAGGATCGCGACCAGCGGGGCCTTGGCGGTCTTCTCCTTGTTGCCGTCGGCCATCAGGTCCACCAGGCGCTCACGGGCCTCGGCCGAGCGGACCAGCGTGATGCGCAGCGGGGACTGGTTCATCGACGTCGGGCCGTACTTGACCAGGTCGTAGACGGCCTGGATCTGCTCGTCGGTGACGGGCTCGTCGGTGAAGGTGTTCGCGGTGCGGGCCTCGCGGAACAGCAGGTCCTGGGCGGCGGAGTCAAGAACGAGGGACATGGTTCGGCTTTCTCGTGTCTGGCGGCGTCAGCCCGGGGGAGTGGCTGACGACATCGACAGTACGCCGCAGAAGTTCAATATTCAACCAAAAGTGGGATGGGGTGATCCGCTTCACAGCCCGCCGCCGGACCGGCGCCCTCCGCCGCTACTCGTCCCCGTCCTCGCCCTCCTCCGTCTCGGCCTCCTCCTCCGCCAGCGCGGCGTCCAGCCGTGCCCGGGCCCCGTCCAGCCAGCGTCGGCAGACCTTGGCCAGCTCCTCGCCGCGCTCCCAGAGGGCGAGCGACTCCTCCAGCGTCGTACCGCCCGCCTCCAGCCGCCGTACGACCTCGATCAGCTCGTCACGCGCCTGCTCGTACCCGAGCGCTTCATCCACCTTGCTGCTCATTCATCCACCTCGCCGCTCATTCGCCCATCTTAGTGTCGACTCGTACCGAGAACTCGCCCTCCGCCACCCGCGCCCGCAGCGGCTCCCCGCCGGTGACCTCGTCCGGGGCGCGGACGACATGGCCGTCCGCCTTCTGGAGCACCGCGTAGCCACGCTGCAGGGTGGCCGCGGGGGAGAGGGCCACCACGCGCGCGTGCGTGTGCGTGAGATCCGAGTGGGCGCGGTCGAGCTGGTGCCCGAAGGAGCGCCGCGCCCGGTCGAGCAGCGCCGCGACCTGCTCGGCGCGCTCGTCGATCATCCGGTGCGGGTCCTCCATGGACGGCCGGGCGAGCGCGTGGGCGAGCCCGCGCTCCTCCCGGTCGACGTACGCCCGCACACACCGCCGCGCGCGGTCGCGCAGCAGCCGTACCCGCTCGTACTCCTCGCCGACGTCCGGGACGACCTTCTTCGCGGCGTCGGTCGGCGTCGAGGCCCGCAGGTCGGCGACGTGGTCGAGCAGCGGGTTGTCGGGCTCGTGCCCGATCGCGGACACCACCGGCGTACGGCAGGCGGCCACCGTGCGCACCAACTCCTCGTCGGAGAACGGCAGCAGGTCCTCCACGCTGCCCCCGCCGCGCGCGACGACGATCACGTCCACCTCGTCGAGGGCGTCCAGCTCCTTCACCGCCCGCACCACCTGCGGCACCGCGTGCACGCCCTGCACCGCCACGTTGCGCACCTCGAAGCGGACGGCGGGCCAGCGGTGCCGGGCGTTCTCCAGCACGTCCCGCTCGGCCGCCGAGGCCCGGCCGCAGACCAGTCCGACCAACTGCGGCAGGAACGGCAGCGGCTTCTTGCGCTCCGCCGCGAACAGCCCCTCCGCCGCCAGCGCCTTCTTCAGCCGTTCGAGACGCGCGAGCAGCTCCCCGACCCCCACCGGCCGTATCTCCGCCGCCCGCAGCGACAGCTGCCCGCGCGGGGCGTACCACTCCGGCTTGGCGTGCACGACCACCCGCGCGCCCTCGCTCACCACGTCGGCGACGGCGTCGAACACCTGCCGGTAGCAGGTGACGCTCACGGAGATGTCGTACGACGGGTCCCGCAGCGTCAGGAACACCACCCCCGCGCCCGGCCGCCGCGACAACTGCGTGATCTGCCCCTCGACCCACACGGCGCCGAGCCGGTCGATCCACCCCCCGATGAGCCGCGACACCTCACCGACGGGCAGCGGGGATTGCGCGGACGTGTTGGCAGCCATGCCCGCGAGCGTAGTCGCAGCCACTGACAGTCACCGACAGCCCCGGGGTGACCGACTCGGCGCCGCGGGGCGCGGCCTTACGATGGGTCCCATGACTGCTTCGCCTGGCCGCCGTGTCCTGCTCGCCGCCCCCCGGGGCTACTGCGCCGGTGTGGACCGCGCCGTGATCGCCGTCGAGAAGGCGCTCGAACAGTACGGGGCCCCGGTCTACGTCCGCCACGAGATCGTCCACAACAAGTACGTCGTACAGACCCTGGAGCGGAAGGGCGCCGTCTTCGTCGAGCGGACGGAGGAGGTGCCGCCCGGCAACATCGTGATGTTCTCCGCGCACGGCGTCGCCCCGACCGTCCACGACGAGGCCCGCGAAGGCCGCCTCGCCACCATCGACGCCACCTGCCCGCTGGTCACGAAGGTCCACAAGGAAGCCGTCCGGTTCGCCGACGAGGACTACGACATCCTGTTGATCGGCCACGAGGGCCACGAGGAGGTCATCGGCACCTCCGGCGAGGCCCCCGACCACATCCAGCTCGTCGACGGTCCCGACGACGTGGCGAAGGTCGAGGTCCGCGACGAGTCCAAGGTCGTCTGGCTCTCCCAGACCACGCTGAGCGTGGACGAGACGATGGAGACGGTGGACGCCCTGAAGGAGAAGTTCCCCCAGCTGATCTCCCCGCCCAGCGACGACATCTGCTACGCCACGCAGAACCGTCAGCTCGCCGTGAAGCAGATGGGCGCGGAGGCGGAGCTGGTGATCGTCGTCGGCTCCCGGAACTCCTCCAACTCCAAGCGCCTGGTCGAGGTCGCCAAGCTCGCCGGGGCGCGGGAGGCGTACCTGGTGGACTTCGCCGACGAGATCGAGGAGGCGTGGCTGGAGGGCGTGACCACGGTCGGCGTCACCTCCGGCGCGTCCGTCCCCGAGGTGCTGGTCGAGCAGGTCCTGGAGTGGCTCGGCCAGCGCGGTTACGCGGACGTGGAGATCGTGAAGGCGGCCGAGGAGTCCATCACCTTCTCGCTGCCCAAGGAACTGCGCCGGGACCTGCGCGAGGAGGCGGCGTCGCTGATCGCGGGGCGCACGGGTACCGCCCAGGAGTGACTGTCCGTCCCCCGTCGTAACGTAGGGCCATGCAGATCTTCGGTGTGGACATCGGCGGGTCCGGTATCAAGGGCGCCCCTGTGGACTTGGACAGGGGCGACCTGGCCGCGGAGCGGTTCAAGGTACTCACCCCGCATCCGGCGACGCCGGACGGGGTGGCCGACGGCGTCAGGCAGGTCGTCGAGCACTTCGGCTGGACGGGCCCGGTCGGGCTGACCTTCCCGGGCGTGGTGACCGGCGGTTCGACGGTCCGTACGGCGGCCAATGTCGACAAGAGCTGGATCGACACCGACGCGCGCGCGTTGTTCGGCGAGCGGCTCGGCGGCCTGCCGGTCACGGTGGTCAACGACGCCGACGCGGCGGGCGTCGCCGAGATGGCCTTCGGCGCCGGGCGCGACCGCAGGGGCACGGTCATCCTGCTCACCTTCGGCACCGGCATCGGCAGCGCCGTCTTCACGGACGGCGTGCTCGTGCCCAACACGGAACTGGGCCACCTGGAACTGCACGGCCACGACGCGGAGAAGCGCGCCTCCAGCAAGGCCAAGGAGGACCACGACCTGACGTGGGAGCACTGGGCGCACCGGGTGCAGAGATACCTGGCCCATGTGGAGATGCTGTTCTCGCCTGAGCTGTTCATCGTCGGCGGCGGGGTCAGCCGCAAGTCGGAGAAGTTCCTCCACCACATCGACGGCATCAGGGCGGAGATCGTCCCGGCGCAACTCCAGAACAACGCGGGGATCGTGGGGGCGGCGATGCGGGCGGCGTCGGTCATGGCCTGAGGGCGGGTGCCGGGGGCCTTGACGAGGCTCAGCCGGAGGGGCGCCGGTCACCGCGAACCCGGCGCCCCCGCCCCCTCCCCATCAGCCGCACCTTCCGTACGGTGACGATCACCCCGGTGACGAGGGTCCCGCCGTACAGCCACCCCGCCTCGGTGGCCAGGGTGGTCGCGAGCCCGACGACATGCCCGCCGAAGCCGCCGTCCCCGCTGTCGGCGACGAAGAGCAGCCCGGCGGCGAAGGCGATGGGTACCACGACGGGCGCGCTGGGCAGGTCCCCGTTGCGCACCCACAGCGCGCTCAGCAGACACACCGGCAGGAAGAGCACGCCGTACACGGTGGGCGACGTCCCGAAGAGCAGCCGCACCAGACAGCCGAGCAGCAGCATCAGCGCGACGCAGAACAGCCCGCACCCGAGCCCGGTGAGCCGGGGCCCGGGCAGCCGGGCCACGAGGGAGCCGACGGCTGGCGACGCCCGGGTCCGGGCCCCCGCGGGGCTGCCGTCCGACCGGGGGACAGACCGGGATGCGGACCGGGCGCCGGACCGGGCGTTGGGCTGGGCGTTGGATTGGGCGTTGGATTGGGAGGCGGAGCGAACCCCGCCCCGCCTCATCTGTGGCGGCAGCGGAGCCGTCCCGCGTCGCGGTCCGTGCTGGGCAGGTCGCGTCCTGTGTTGCTCCACTCGACCAACTTAGGTCGTTTTATGTGCCGAATCAGCTCTCGGACACGCCGTTGCCCGCACCTTGGCCAGACGTTCGACTGATCGCCGCCCCCGGTGCGGCCACCCCTTAGACTGGGGGTTCGCCTGACCCTCTGGGCCCTCCTCACGCACGGGAAGTCGAGAACGTGTCGCTCACGATCGGAATCGTCGGTCTGCCGAATGTCGGCAAGTCGACCCTGTTCAACGCCCTGACCAAGAACGACGTGCTCGCGGCCAACTACCCGTTCGCCACGATCGAGCCCAACGTCGGCGTGGTCGGCGTCCCCGACGCCCGCCTCGCGCAGCTGGCGTCGATCTTCAAGTCGGAACGCATCCTTCCGGCGACGGTCGACTTCGTGGACATCGCGGGCATCGTCCGCGGCGCCTCCGAGGGCGAGGGCCTGGGCAACAAGTTCCTCGCGAACATCCGCGAGTCCGACGCGATCTGCCAGGTCATCCGCGCCTTCAAGGACGAGAACGTCGTCCACGTCGACGGCAAGGTCTCGCCGAAGGACGACATCGAGACGATCAACACCGAGCTGATCCTCGCCGACCTCCAGACCATCGAGAAGGTCCTCCCGCGCCTCCAGAAGGAGTCCCGGATCAAGAAGGACCTGGTGGCCAAGGTCAAGGCGGTCGAGGAGGCGAAGGAGATCCTCGACAAGGGTGAGACCCTCTTCGCCCACGGCATCGTCCAGGGCAGCGAGCGCGCGGAACTCCTCCACGACCTGCACCTCCTCACGACGAAGCCCTTCCTCTACGTCTTCAACGTCGACGAGGACGAGCTGACGGACGACGCCTTCAAGGACGAACAGCGCGCCCTGGTCGCCCCCGCCGAGGCGATCTTCCTGAACGCCAAGCTGGAGGCGGACCTCGCCGAACTGGACGAGGAGGACGCCCTGGAACTCCTCGAATCCGTCGGCGCCGAGGAACCCGGCCTCGCCACCCTCGCCCGCGTGGGCTTCAACACCCTCGGCCTCCAGACCTACCTCACGGCAGGCCCCAAGGAGTCCCGGGCCTGGACCATCAAGCGCGGCGCCACCGCCCCCGAGGCCGCCGGAGTCATCCACACCGACTTCCAGAAGGGCTTCATCAAGGCGGAGGTCATCTCCTTCGACGACCTGGTCGAAACGGGCTCGGTCGCCGAGGCCCGCGCGAAGGGAAAGGCCCGCATGGAGGGCAAGGACTATGTGATGCGGGACGGGGACGTGGTGGAGTTCCGCTTCAATGTGTAGCGGCTGACGCATCACCACGTCGCTGATCTGGCAAACTTGCAGCTCAGAGAGGGTCCGACTCTTCGGGGTCGGGCCCTTAGCTTTTTCCCGTGCTGGGATGGCGCTGGGATGGGATGGGGGTGCCCGTGCTGGAATTTGTGCGAGCGGGGGCGCTGGCAGAGCTGTGAAGGTAGTGCGGACGTGGCGCTTTTCCTACTCGTTTGACACAATCGGGGGCATGGCTGAGGCGACGTACAGCATCGGGGAAGGGCCAGCGACGCGGGTGAGCTTGTCGCTGCCGGAGGGGACCGCGGAGGCGATCCGGGCTCGGGTGGGCAAGCGGGAGTTCTCCGCGTTCATCGCCGAGGCGGTTGAGCGTGAGCTGCGCGGGCAGGTTCTGGACGAGTACCTGGCGGACTACGAGAGCCGCAAGGGGCCGGTCTCCGGGCCGGCTCGTCAGCGGGCGCGGCAGGTCTTCGACGAGGTGTTCGCCGAGGAGGCCGAGTGGCCCGCCGCAGGCTGAGTCACGAGGGGACGCTCGTCCTCGACAGCGAGGGACTCTCGAAGCTGCTCGCTGACGAAGAGCAGGTGGTGGCTCTGATCGCTGAGGCGCGCTCGCGCGGCATGGAGGTCGTGATCAGTGCGCTCACCATCATCGAGGCCGTCCACGCCCGTACGAACAAGTCACGCCTGAACTGGGTGCTTTCCGGGCTGCGGGTCGTCCCGGTCGGTGACGAGGAGGCGAGGGCTGCCTCGAAGTTGCTGATGAATGCCGGGTTGCACGGACACAAGTACGCGATCGATGCGGCCGTCGCCGAGGCCGCGCTGCGACAGCACCGCCCCGTGGTCATGCTGACTTCCGACACTGCCGACATGGCCAAGCTGTGCGGCGATCGGGTCCGGCTCGTGGCGGTGTGATTCCCCCTGGTCTGCTTTCTGCCTTTCGACGGTTAGTCAGTGCGTGGCGGTGCAGCTATCAGCATTCGGCGGATCACCGGTTTCAACACATTGCTTCGGTGAGCGGGCTGCGAGCCGAGTGGGTCGGGGAGCCGGGCACCGCCGACTGGGTCGGGAACACGTGTCGGCACCGGCAGAGGTGGGGTAACGCTCTCGGTCAAGAGTGCTCGATCGTCTCGCCCTCGGGGACCTGGTAGCAGCCCGAGGTGACCTCGATGCCGAGGCTCGGGGTGGTCCGCTTGCTGTAGGCGACGACCCAGACGCTCATCTTCTTGGAGTCGTTGTCGGCGATGAGGTTGAGGTTCTTGTTCGCGCTGTTGTCGCGGTAGGAGTCCTTGATCACCCAGCCGTCTGTGCTCAGCTTCTCTTTGAGGTTCCCCATGGCCACGTCGTTGTCGGAGCCGGACTTCGGCCTGAAGTTCCAGGGATGGTAGACCTGGAAGTAGGTGTCAGGGTCCTTGCCCTCGCACGCCTTGATCCCGGGACCCGGCTCGGAGGCAGTGCCAGCCACGCCGGTGAAGTCGTAGATCTGGCTGGAGACCGCTTTCACGGCGGCGACACCTTCATCGGTCGTGGCGGTGCCGGCCAACGGAATTTCCGGCGAAGAGCCGTCCGATGTGCTGGCGTCGCTCGACGGAGACGTGCTCGCGTTGTTGTCAGTCATGCCGCATCCACTGATGAGTAGGCCGGTCGTTACGAGAGCGAGGGGGGCAATGCCACGGCGGCGCCATCGGGGGGCGTGGGGAGAGGCGGAAGGCATGCGGGTCCTATGAGTTGTCCGGCAGGGTGGTGAGTGTTTGAGGCGCGCTTGTGGGGCACGGCCAGGGGCGGTCACCGGGGAGCAGTGACGTCACCGTACTCGCCGACCACGACGAGTGCCTGGTTCTTGATCGCTGTTGTTCCGTGGTTCCAGTACTCGCTGTGGCCTTCGGACCCGGTGGTGGACGTGGGGCCGCTGGTCTCGGGCTGTGTGTTCATCTGGTTGGCGCCGAAGACCTCGTCGCTGGGGATGAGGAAGGTGCCGCCGCCCAGCTTCCACTGACTGCCACCGTGGCCCCAGCGGCCGATGTCGGGGACCGGGTCGCCGTCGGCTTCCTCGTTCCAGACGTGGCCATGCGGTACGTCCATCTCGTCGGCCGAACCCACTTTGACGCCGGGGCTTCCGGCGAGGATCACGTCATCGGCGTTGAGGTTTCCCGTCTGGGCTGCGGCTCCGATGAGGGTGGTGCCGTAGGAATGGCCGATGGCAGTGCGATGGGCGTCGTCAGGGCCACTGTGTGAGGTCTCGAGGCCGTCCATGAACTGCCGGTAGGCGGGTGCTCCGTCGTAGGCGTAGTGCTCGAACGGAGCGTCCTTGACGATGCTCTGCGGAGCGTCGTAGCCGAGCCACGTAATGGTTGACACCGAAGCGCCCGGTGTTGATTGCTGCGTCTGGCGCCACAGCTCGGTCATCCGGTCGATGTCGCCCCCGACCTTGCTCAGGTTCGCGGTGGTGCCTGGTACGTACACAGCCTGGTTCTGGGCGGTGTCGGGGTTGCCAGTGGCCACGATCGCCCGGCCGTTGCCTTCCGGACTGAATCCGAGCAGGTACGCCTCGGGCAGCCCCCCCTCGCCGGTCTGGTCGAATCGGGTACGGATGGCGTTCATGCCCTTGAGGGAGGAGTTCAGGCGCCGGTACTCGTCGCCGTACTTCCTGTTCCAGTCCATCCATTCATCGGTGTGCACCTTGGATGGGTATCCGCCCGCGGTGATCCACGTCCATTCATTGGTGGGCGGCTTCGGCAGCGAGTCTATCCGTAGCTGGTATTCGGCGTGCTTCTCGTCGAGCACGACGCGGTTGGCTTCGTCGCGGATGTCAGCGGGGAGGCCGTCCAACTGGCCGACAAGGTCGGGACGGAGCGACAGGTACGCCTCGCGCTCCTCCGCAGAGAGCCCCTGCCACCAGTCGGCATTGGCCTGGGGCTTGCCGTCCTTCGGCGGCCCTCCGATGGAGTCCAGGTACCTCTTGCCGGCGTCCCGGACGCCGGCCATGTCCGACTGGGCGTCCTTGAGGTCCCGGTTTGACACGGTGAGGTCGTCGTCAGCCTTCAGCGCCCGGATCTTCGGTTCCCACTTGGCGTCCGCCTCCGTGGCCTCCTTCAGGGCGGCGGCGACACGGTCCGCGATGGCCAGGGCCTCGGCGTGATGCGTATTGGGGTCGAAACCCGCCGCCTGGCGACCTACAGCCTGTGCGGTGGGGTCGGTGGTGCCACTTACTGTGCCGCCCTTGGGCGGCAATTCCACTCCGTTCCTCGGCTGTCCCTCCGGGTAGGTGACGCTGCCGTCCGCGTTGACCGTGAGTTTTCGGGATTCCGCATCGTCAAGCGCGGACAGGAGCTTCTTCCTCGCCGCGTCCATGTCGTAGGCGAAACCGTTCAGCGCCGTGCTGACCAGGCCGCATTCGATCTGTATGTAGTGGAAGTTGGCCGAGAGTTGCTTGAGTTCCCCGAGCGCGGCGTCGAGAGCCTGTCCCTTGAGGGCTTTACGCATCCCGGCCGCGATGACGTTGTCGATCTCGTCCTTGGACGCGCTGGCCATGTCACCGACCGCGCGGTAACCGTCGGCGGCCTGCTCGTACTCAGACGGCTTCAGCTTCTTGAGCGTGGCGAGGTCCATGGCTGTCCGTCACCGACCCGAACCCTGGCCGCCGACGGCGGGAGTGTCCGCGTACTTGAGGTCGATGTTGCCGAACGCGGCGCGGACCCCTTCGTCGGTCAGGAGTAGGTCATGACCGACTTGCTCAAGAACCTCTTTGACGCTGCCGCAACGCTCGTTGACGGACTTCACATAGCGAGCCCAGGAGCTGTACACGTCCCGCTGGGCGCTGACACTCAGGCATCCCGCGTCGTCGCCGAGCCCCTTCTGTCCGTCCGACAGCTTGGTGAGGGCCTTGCCGATGTCGTCCCTCAGTCCGCCGACGTCCTCGCCCGCCTTGTTCCATGCGGCCTTGGTCGACTTGAGTCCATCGGTGACGCCGCTCTGGGTGGGTCCGGAACCCCCGTCAGCCGGGATGCCGTTGATCTGCGTCTGGGCCGGGCCGCCGCGTGCTGCGGCATCGGCTTTGAGCTGGTCCCACTCGTCCCACGCCATGCGCGGTCCCTTCCCCCGCGGCCCGGATGCTCCGCCCGGGCGGACTTCGTCCGACTTCCGTTGTGTTTAAAGAGGTTGCCGCAGAAGACGTTACGGGGCAGGTGCGCTGCGTGACGTCCGCGCGATCGCTCAACCGGGCCTGAGTATCCGTACCTAGTTGGGGAGAGGCCGAGCAGAACGCGTCGACCAGGACGGCACTCGGCTCAAACCTGTCGCTGAGAGCCGGAGGGGTTCTGGGGGTATGGGCTGGTCGGATCAGTCGGTACAGGTGAGCCGGGCGGTTGGGGGGTGCGGGGAAAATGGCTTGACGGGGTAGGCGTGGTGCATAGGAGTGCTGAGGCGTGACGGAGGGAGCGGTACACGAGTACATAGGCGATGTGTCGTCACCTGAACGTATGGCAGGACGATATCCCGCCGGTCGGCGGCTATGGGCGTGCTGGGCTGGTCGCTGTGAGCGAGCGCAAGCCCCGCAAGAGCGGCCTTTCCGACGAGCAGTGGGCGCTGGTCGAGCCGGTGATCACCGTGTGGAACAACGTGCACCCTGGTTGCCCATGCTCCCGTGGCACCGAAGGTGCGCTGTCATCGGCGTAGGGCGCAGGGTGGCCCTGAGCTATGACCTGGCGGTCTGGGAAGGCGATGAACGCGCTGGCCACGCGATAGCGCGCGAGGTCTGCACCAGTGAGACGACCGCTTCACCGGGGCAGCGCTCCTCGGCTCGCCTGGGCAAACCGGCGGTGCGTGCGCGGCTTGGCGCGCTGGACCGCGACGGGCTCCTGGCGGTGTGCGCTCCGACCGAGTACGAGGTTCTGTACTCGGCACGCGGAAAGCCCGAGGTGCTACGGCTGCGCACTCTGCTCCGTGGATTCGACTACCTGCCCTGCAACGACGAAGAGTTCGAGCGGGCGCTTGAGATCCAGGCTCTGACCCTGAACGCCGGTTTTCACCGGGCGCTGTCGCTGGCCGACGTGCTCATCGCGGCAACCGCCGAGCGGCATCGAGCCACGGTCCTGCACTGCGAGGGCGACTTCGACATGATCGCTTCGGTGAGCGGGCTGCAGGCCGAGTGGGTCGTGGAACCGGGTACCGCTGACTGAGCTGGAAACGGCACCGGCGCCCGCAGATGTATCGCAGATGTTGGGTGGCCGTCTCGGCGTCGGATTGCCTTCTAGTTCACCGGGGCCGCGGTGGCACTATGCGGGGACGGTGGAGAGAGGGACGGGGCGGGGATGGGGCGGAGTGAGCGGGGGGTGGTCGTCGGGGGTGGGCGGCTGTGTGACGGGGCTCGGGCTGTCGTCGAGGATCACGGGCGGGCCGTCGAGGCCGTACGGGGGGCGTTGGAGCCGATCTGTGACGCGGCGGTGGAGGAGGCGCTCGGCGGCATCTCGGTGGGGCGGCTGAAGGAGGTCACCGAGGGGCGGTTGCGGCTGGGGGAGGTGGAGCGGAGTGGGCTGCGGTCGGTTCGGGAGGTGTTGGACGCCGGGCCGTACCGGTTGCGGCAGATTCCTGGTGTGGGGCAGCGGACCGCTGATCAGGTCGTCGCCGCGGCGCGGCAGATCGCCGATGCCGTTCGGGAGACCGTCGCCGTTCAGATCGACGTCGATCGGCCCGAGCCCCGTACCACCGCACTCGTCATGGCGTTGCACGTGTTGGTGGAGGCGGGGCCCGGTACGCGGCGGGCCGTTGATGCCGCTACGGAGCTTTCGGGGCGGCTCGGGCCGCTGCTGAGTGAGGCCGGTCCCGCTGGTCGTCCGCTGCGGCTGCTTCTGACGCGGGGGGCCCGGAGGGTCAGGGTGCTGGAGGCCGTCGCGGAGGTTCGGCGGCTGACCGAGGAGGCGGAGCGGGGCGGCGTACCGGAGTTGTTCGCGCAGGCCTCGGTGGATCTGCTGCGTGCCTCGGACGAGGCCGCGGCCTGGGTCGACTTCGAGTTGCGGTCCGCCGAGTACTACAGCCTCCTCGCGGAGATCTCCGGCCGTAGCCCCGACACCGCCGCCGCCGAGGGGTATCTGCCCGACGACGTCGCCGAGCGGGTGCGTGAGCAGGGGCTGGACGATCGGCATCGGCGGGTGTCGTTGCGCGGGTACCAGGCCTTCGGGGCGCGCTTCGCGCTGGCGCAGCGCAAGGTGATCCTCGGGGACGAGATGGGGCTCGGGAAGACCATTCAGGCTCTTGCTGTGCTCGCTCATCTCGCCGCCGTCGAAGGGCGGAGTCATTTTCTCGTTGTCTGTCCGGCCAGTGTGCTTATCAACTGGACGCGTGAGATCGGGGGCCGTAGCGGGCTGCGTGCTCTTCCTCTGCACGGGCCGGAGCGGCGGGACGCGTTCGCCGAGTGGGAGGAGCGGGGCGGGGTGGGGGTGACGACCTTCGACGCCCTGCGGGGGTTTCCGGTGCCCCGGGACGGTGAGCTGGGGATGCTTGTCGTGGACGAGGCGCACTACGTGAAGAATCCGGCGACCCGTCGGTCCCGGGTCGTGGCCGAGTGGGCCGCGCGGTGTGAGCGTGTCCTCTTCATGACCGGTACGCCTATGGAGAACCGGGTCTCCGAGTTCCGTAGTCTCGTGCGCCTTCTGCGGCCGGAGTTGGCGGAGGGCATTGACGAGCGGGACGGGGTGGTCGGGTCCAAGGCGTTCCGGAAGGCCGTCGCGCCGGTCTATCTGCGCCGTAACCAGGTGGACGTGCTCGCCGAACTGCCCGCCCTCCAGCACACCGACGAGTGGGAGGAGCTGAGCGCGTCGGACGAGGACGCCTACCGCGAGGCCGTGCTCGCGGGCAACTTCATGGCGATGCGCAGGGCGGCGTACGCGCGCCCCGAGAAGTCGGCCAAGCTGGAGCGGTTGCGTGAGATCGTTCAGGACGCTGCCGAGAATGGGGTGAAAGTTGTGGTGTTCTCCTATTTTCGGGATGTCTTGCACGGTGTGACGCACGCGCTCGAGCGCTCCAATGGTCAGGTGTTCGGGCCGATCTCCGGGAGTGTGCCGCCCGTGCGTCGGCAGCGGCTGGTCGACGAGTTCGCCGCCGTGGCGGGTCACGCGGTCCTGGTGGCGCAGATCGAGTCGGCGGGGGTGGGGCTCAACATGCAGGCCGCGTCCGTCGTGATCCTCTGTGAGCCGCAGGTCAAGCCGACCATCGAGCACCAGGCCGTGGCCCGGGTCCATCGGATGGGGCAGGTGCGGTCCGTCCAGGTGCACCGGCTGCTCGCCACGCCCGGGGTGGACGAGCGGATGGTGGAGATGCTCAAGGACAAGACCCGGCTGTTCGACGCGTACGCGCGTCGCAGCGCGGTCGCCGAGTCGACGCCGGACGCCGTCGACGTCTCCGACACGGCGATGGCCCGTCAGATCGTGGAGGAGGAGCAGGCGCGGCTGGGGCGTCAGCGCGGGGCCAGGCCCGACTGGTAGGCGATCACCACCAGTTGGGCTCGGTCGCGGGCGTGCAGCTTCGTCATGGCGCGTTGGACGTGGGCGCGGACCGTGAAGGGGCTGAGGTACATGCGGTCGGCGATCTCCTGGTTGGAGAGGCCCGTCGCCACCAGGGTGACCATCTCGCGTTCGCGGGGAGTGAGGGTCGCGAGTTCCTCCGGGGCGTGGGACGGAGGAGCGTCCGGGGTGGCCAGGAAGCGGGCGACCAGGGAGCGGGTCGCGGCGGGGGACAGCAGGGTGTCGCCGTCGGCGATCGTGCGGACCGCGTCCAGGAGGGCCTCGGCCCCGATGCCCTTGCCGATGAAGCCGCCGGCGCCCGCGCGGAGCGCCTGAGCGACGTACTCGTCGGTCTCGTAGGTGGTGAGGACCAGGATGCGGGTGGCCTGGAGGTCGGGGTCGGCGCAGATCTGGGTGGTGGCGGCCAGGCCGTCCAGGTCCGGCATACGGATGTCCATGACGACCACGTCGGGGCGGAGCCGCCGGGTGAGGTGCACCGCCTCCCGGCCGTCGGCGGCCTCGCCGACCACGGTGATGTCGTCGGCGCTGTCGAGGAGCAGGCGGAAGGCGCTCCGGAGGAGGGCCTGGTCGTCCGCCAGCAGCACCCTGAGGGTCATGGGGACTCCTTCCGGCCGGACTCCGCGTCGTGCGTTCGTGGGGGTGGGGCCGGGAGGTGCGTGGTGATCCGGAAGCCGCCCTCCGGGCGGGTGCCCGCAAAGAGGTGGCCGCCCACCGCGGTGGCGCGTTCGCGCATTCCGATCAGGTCGTAGCCGGGGGGGCGGTCCCTCGGGGGTGCGGCAGTCGTCTCGCCTCGGCCGTCGTCGGTGACCGTGAGGGTCACCCGGTCGCGGGTCCAGGCGAGGTGTACCCGGGCCGTGCCGGTACCGGCGTGCTTGGTCACGTTGGTCAGGGCCTCCTGGACGATGCGGTACGCGGTGAGGTCGACGCCGGGTGGGAGTGGTCTGGCCGTGCCGTCCTCGTGCACCGTCACCTCAAGACCGGCGCGGCGGAAGGATTCGAGGAGGGTGGGGAGACGGGACAGGCCCGGTGCCGGTTCGGCGGGGGTGGCGGTGCCGCCCTCCCCGTCGCCGGACTGGCGCAACAGGCCTACCGTGGCGCGGAGTTCGTCGAGGGCGTGACCGGTGGTCTCGACGAGTTCGCCCAGGCTCTTACGGGTCTGCTCGGGGCGGCTGTCGAAGAGGTGGGCGGCGACCGTGGCCTGCGCGTTGGCCAGGGTGATCTGGTGGGCCACCAGGTCGTGCAGTTCACGCGCGATACGCAGCCGCTCCTCGGCCACCCTCCGGCGCGCCTCCCGGTCCCGGCTCTCCTCGGCCCGCCGCGCCCGCTCCTCCACCGCCGCCAGGTAGGCCCGCCGGTTCCGCACCGAGTGCCCGAACACGCCCGCCACCAGCGGGAACGCCGCCACCGCGCCCATCCTGCTGGCGTCCTTCCAGGACAGCGCGCCGATCACGGGCGTGAAGGCGACCAGCAGCGCCACCGAGGTGAGCGCCACCGCGCTCACCGCCTGCCGTTCGCGGCGCAGGGGGCGCACGGTGAGCGAGTAGGCGGCGATCACGGCGGGCGCCACCATGAGCGGGCTCAGCAGCAGGCCGACGAACGGCACCAGCACGCCGGTCGCGGTCGTGACCGCCATCGCCGTGAGGGGCGCCCGGTGCCGTACGGGCAGTACGGCGCAGGAGACGACGGCGATGAGGTAGGCGGCGGTGGGCGGCGGGGTCAGCGCGCTGCCGTCGTCCCCGAGCGCGCCGCCGAACAGGCAGAGCGCGAACGCCGTCGCGATGAGCGCCGCCTCGCGCCGCCAGCCGGTTCCGCCGCCGTCCTCGTACGTCATGGTGGCTCAGCGTCGGCCGAGGGGGAGCCGCGGCGCCGCCGCGTCCCCTCCGGTCGCGAGGCCCGGGACGCGTCCGCTCAGCGCCTCACCCTCGATGTCCACGTTCGGCAGCACACGGTTCAGGATACGAGGCAGCCACCAGGCCCTGCGTCCGAGCAGCGCCAGCACCGCGGGGGCGATCGCCATCCGGACCACGAAGGCGTCGAAGGCGACCGCGGAGGCCAGGCCGACGCCCATCGTCTGGATGGTCGGGTTGCTCATCCCGACGAACCCGGCGAACACGCTGATCATGATGATCGCCGCCGCGGCCACCACGCGTCCGCTGTGCCGGAACCCGCTGACCACCGCCTCGCCGGGGGACGCGCCATGGACGTACGCCTCCCGCATCCGGCTGACCAGGAACACCTCGTAGTCCATGGCGAGGCCGAACACGATGCCGATGACGAGGATCGGCATCAACGACATCACCGGTCCGGTCTGCTCGATGCCGAGCAGGTCCGCCGCCCAGCCCCACTGGAAGACGGCGACCAGGACACCGAAGGCCGCGCCCACCGACAGCAGGAAGCCGAGCGCCGCCTTGACCGGGACGAGCACCGAGCGGAAGACCACCGTCAGGAGCAGCACCGCCAGGCCGATGACCACCGTCAGATAGGGGACGAGGGCGTCGGACATCGCCTCGGAGATGTCGATGTTCATCGCGGTGGTGCCGGTCACCAGGACGGTGGCGCCGGTGTCGGCCTCGACGCCGGACACCGTGTCCCGGATCGTGTGCACCAGGTCCTTGGTCTCGCCGCTGTTCGGCGCGGTGCGCGGGACGGCGGTCAGGACGGCCGTGTCCTCGCTGCTGCTGAGGACCGGGTCGCCGACCGACGCCACCCCGTCCACCTCGCGTACGGTCCTGGCGACCTGGTCCGTGACGGCGTTCGCGGGCTCCGACGCCGACGACGTGTCCACCACCACCGTCAGCGGGCCGTTGAAGCCGGGGCCGAAGCCATCCGACAGCAGGTCGTAGGCGCGGCGCTGGGTGGTCTCCGTCGACTTCGACTCGTCGCCGGGCAACCCGAGTTCGAGGCTCAGGGCGGGTACGGCGACGGCACCGAGGCCGAGTACGGCGGTCAGGAGCACGGCGGCCGGGCGGCGCAGGACGAAGCGGGCCCACCGGGCGCCGAGACCGGGTCGGTCGGTGGCGGCGGGGGGTGTCCGGTGGTCGGTGGCCGCCCTGCGCGCGGCGCGGGACAGCACCCGGCGCCCGAAGAAGCCGAACAGCGCGGGGACGAGGGTCAGCGCGACGAGGACGGCGAGTCCCACCGCGCCCGCGCCGCCCAGGCCCATCCTGGTCAGCTCGGGGATGCCGACGACGCCCAGCCCGACCAGGGCGATGAAGACGGTGGCACCGGCGAAGACCACCGCGGACCCGGCCGTGCCCACCGCCCGGCCCGCGGCCTCCTCCGGTGCGCGGCCCCGGGCGCGTTCGTCGCGGTAGCGGGAGGTGATGAAGAGGGCGTAGTCGATGCCGACCGCGAGGCCCAGCATCAGGGTGAGGATCGCGACGGTGGAGGTCAGGCCCAGGGGGACGGCCAGCGCGGAGACCAGGCCGAAGGCGATGGCCACGCCCACGAAGGCGGTCAGCAGCGACAGGCCGGCGGCGACCAGAGAGCCGAGGGCGAGGACCAGCACCACCGCCGCCACGGCCACGCCGACCAGTTCCGTCGTACCGCCCAGCGCCTCGTCCGCGTCCAGGGCCGAGCCGCCGACCTCCACGGTCAGCCCGGCGTCCCGGGCCTGGTCCGCGGCGTCCTCCAGGGCGGTCTTCGTCGGCCCGGTCAGGTCCACGGCGTCGGCGGTGTAGGTGATCGTGGAGTAGGCGACGGTGCCGTCCTCGCTGACCGCGCCCGTGTCGTAGGGGTCGGTGGCCGACGCGACCTGGTCGCCGTCGGTGAGCGAGCCGAGGGTGTCCTCGACGACCGTCCGGTGCTGCCCGGCCGTCATCCGCTGTCCGTCCGGCGCCCGGAACACCAGGCGGGCCTCGGCGCCCTGGGCGTGGGACTGCGGGAAGCGCTCGTCCAGCAGGTCGAACGCCCGCTGTGACTCGGTGCCGGGCATGGAGAGGTCCTCGTCCTCCGCGGCCGGGGCCACGGCGGCGGCGACCACGGCCAGCAGCAGCGCGGTCAGCCACACACCGCCCACGAGTCGGCGCCGCCGGAAGGCCCACCGTCCGAGCCGGTAGAGAATTGTCGCCATGAACTGATCACTCCAGACGCCGCAGGCGGTAAGGGGGAAGGCGTGGCATCCACGCGGCTTCCACCCTTCCCTCCGGCACCGGGGCCGGGCATCGTCCGCTGTCGCCGTCCTCGCCTGGTGCGGTGGAGCCGGCTCCCCGGCGGTCCTGGTGCGTACGCACTACACGCGCCGGGGTCGGTGAGAAAGGGGAGGGGGTGCTCCGAAACGCGTGCGGTCGAACGCTGCGGGCCGCTCCCCTCGTACCGCCCACGGGTTCCTGGAACGCTGGGTGCCGCGTGGGAGGGGAAGGGGGCTCGGCAGCCGCGCGGGTGGCCGAGGACCACGAACGGGCCGTCTCGGCGGTGCGGGAGGGGCGGCATGCCCAGACGCTGGCCGACGGCGGTGCCGGTGGTCTCGGCCCCTGCTGGTCACCGCCCTGTGGGTGCTGCGCGAGGCGGGTCCGGAAGCGCGTGAGACGGCCGCTCTCGGCCACCACCTCGCGCACCGGCTCTCCGGTCCGCTGGACGCGACGCCGCCGCCCCCGCCGCCGGGTGCAGGTCAGCCCCCGCTGAGCGCCATCCACAGCGCGCCCACCGCCGCCGTCACCGCGCACGCGGCGAGGGCGGCGTCGGCGTAGGGGGCGCGGGTCCAGTGGGCCCGGGGCGGGGCCGGGGGCGTGGAGTGGGGGGCGTTCAGCCAGGCGGTGACCGTCCGGGCCGCCTGCTCGCTCGTGCCCCGCACCCGGTCGACCAGCGAGCCGCCGAACGCGAACGCCCCGACCGTGTGGTCCTCGTCGAGCCGTAGCTCCAGGGTGCCGTGGTCGTCCACCCCGGCGGCGGATATGGCGGACCTCGGCAGGGTGTGGGAGCGGAGGGGGTTGACGACGAGGGCGGCGTCCTCGCGCAGGACCACCTTGCAGTGGGCGATCCTGC
This sequence comes from Streptomyces sp. NPDC006997, assembly GCF_040635175.1. Taxonomy (NCBI): domain Bacteria; kingdom Bacillati; phylum Actinomycetota; class Actinomycetes; order Kitasatosporales; family Streptomycetaceae; genus Streptomyces; species Streptomyces sp. NPDC006997. The sequence continues at coordinate 63,019 of NZ_JBEYHH010000011.1, read as the reverse complement.
CGAGGACGCCCGCGAGGGCCAGGTAGACGGGGATGCCCTGCCAGCCGCTGCGGAAGCCGCTCACCGAGGTGACCTTCCAGACGGCCGCCGCCATGCCGATGCCGAGGGCCACCAGGGCGATCCCGCACAGGACGGGCCAGGAACGGCGGCGGAGCACGGTCGTACGACCCGGTGCTGGTGTTCTGGTCATCGCTCTCCTCCGTTCCCGGCCCCTCGACGGCGCCTCAGGCTCTCATGTCGGGTTCAGCACCAGCCCGCCGCCACCCCCGGGCTGGACGCGCCCACCCCGCAGAACGTGAGCGAGTTGCCCAGGTTGAGGGTCATGTTGGCCTGGGTCGCGCCCCAGTCGACGGTCTTGCGGTAGCCGTAGATCGTGACGTTCTCCATCTCGGAGACGGTCTTGACCCGGGTCCGGGTCACGAAGGCCGAGCCGCGCCAGCTGCCCGCCAGACCGCGGGCCACGCCGCCGCCCGCCAGGGTCCAGGCGAGGCTCTTGCCCGCCGCCGCGTAGTTCCAGCTGCCGGTGGTCAGGCCGTCGCCGACGAAGGTCGCGCCCACGCCGACCACGCCCGCCACCGTGCAGACGCCCGCGGACACCACCACGCAGGTGCCGAAGGCCAGCCCCGGGATGACCCTGTTCTTCCAGCCGTCCCAGGTGGTGAACGTCTCCTTCAGCCAGCCGCCGGTGCCGCGCGCCGCGCCCTTGAGCTTGCCCCAGAACCCGTCGTCCTTCTTGGGCGCGGGGCCGGGGTTGGGCGGCGGGACCGTCTTGAGCCAGCCCTTCGGGGCGGGCGTCGAGGGCAGCTGGATGTTGCGGCGGCCGGGGATGCCGCCCAGGCCGGTGGGCTTGGTGTTGCCCTTGACCAGCGGGGGGCGGCTGCCGCAGCGGCAGGCCCGGACCGGCCCCTCGGAGCCGCCGGACTTCTTCTTGCCGGTGCTGACCGGGATGCCGCCCCGGCACGTGATGCCGTACTTCTGCGGCTGCTGGCACTCGGGGACGCCGAGGCCGGACGGGTCGGCGACCGTCGCCGGGTTCTGGACGGCGTAGCTGTAGCCGTTGAGGGTCTGGTTCACGCCCGTCTGCAGGAGCGGGTCGACGCTGATGAACTGGCCGACCGCGGGGTCGTACTGGCGGGCGCCGACATGGGTGAGGCCGGTGCCGGTGTCGGTGGTCTTGCCCAGGAACCCCCGGTCGTCGGGCCAGGCCGGGCCGGTGGCGCTGCCGCGCTCGGCGCCGAAGGGCGTCAGGTAGCGGCGGGAGTACGCCTGGTCGGTGGCGTCGATGGCGAGGGAGGCGGTGCCGTGCTCGTCGGCGACCAGGTAGCTGAGCTGGCTGCTGCCGCTCTCGTTGGAGCGGACGGCCACCGTCAGGTCGTCGGAGCCGTAGTGGCGCTGCGCCCAGGTGGTGCCGTCGGCGCGCAGGTGGAGTTCGGTCGCGCCCGCGTACAGGACGCGTTCGCCGTCCTCGGTGGCGCGGATCAGGAGGGTGCCGTCAGCGCCGTAGAGGTAGTCCGTGGTCCTGCTGTTCTCCGTGAGGGTCGCCAGGCGGTTCTCGTCGGACCAGGTCAGGGACTGGGGTGTCGTGCCGTCGGGGCGGGTGGTGGTGTTGCCCGCGCTGTCGACGTCGTAGGCGCGGTCCGGGGTGGTGCAGTCGGCGGTCTGGCTGGTGCCGGTCAGGGCGTGCGGCTGGGCCGTCTTCGTGTAGCAGTAGGTCGTCGTGGTGGTGGCGGCGCTGGTGTGGACGGTCTCCGTGGTGCGCTGGCCCGCGTCGTTGTAGGTGTAGCTGGTCCAGTACGGGGCCCGGCCGCCCAGGGCGCTGGTGCCGCGGGTGTCGGAGCAGTTCTGGGACGAGGGCGTCCACGCCTCGGTCAGTCGGCGGTGGCCGTCATGGGTGAAGCACTGGGTCTCCGGCGCGGCGGTGCCGCCGAGGGTGCTGGTGTCGGCGATGGAGGTGACGTTGCCGGACTGGTCGTAGGTGTAGAGGAGGTTCTGGAGCTTGTAGGGGTGCGTCTGGTCGGTGACGTGGCTGCCGAGGAGCCGTCCGGTGCCCTCTTCCCAGGTGTTGGTGACGTACGCCTTCTTGTGCTCCTCGGTGTCGGCGGTGCCGAGGACGACCTGCCGGGCCTCGCCGAGGGGGGAGTAGTCGACGTCGAGGAGGTAGCCGGTGCTGCCGCCCAGCGAGGTGAGCTGGCCGGTGCCGGTGTAGCCGTAGTCGACGATCTCCGAGGGGAGGCCGCCGAGCGCGGGCTCCTTGGCGTTCTGGAGGCTGCCGTCGATGTTGTAGTTGGTCTCGAACCGGACGGTGGCCGCGCCCGCCCCGGCGAGCGGGTCGGAGGCGGGCAGGGTCAGTTCGGTGGTGGTGGGGCGGGACATGCTGTCGTAGGCGGTGACGGTCTCGGTGTACGCCTGGCCCGCCCTGCCGCCGACGTAGCGGATGCTGGCGTCCGCCTCGCCCTTGAGGAGGCCGTCGTAGGTGTAGGCGGTGAGCTGGTTGGCGTCGGTCTTCGAGCCGGTCCAGGTGCCGGTGGTGCGGCCGAGGGCGTCGTAGCCGGTGATGACGGACCGGCCCCGGGAGTCGGTGGTCCGCGTGGGGCGGTCCATCGTGTCGTAGGCCAGCTCCGTCAGGCCCTTGTCGGGGTCGTCGGCGCTGGTCTTGCGGCCGAACAGGTCGTAGCCGTAGGACCACTTGGCGCCGTCGGGGCCGGTGACCTCGGTCTGCAGGTCGTCCAGCGTGTACCGGAACCGGGTGCTGGTGTACGAGGCCGTGCCCGGACCGCCGCCGTACTGGGGGTCCGCCGGGCTCGGGCCCGCGTACTCGCGGGTCTCCACGGTCCGTTCCCGGGCGTCGGTGATGGTGCGGGTCGCGGTGCCGCCCTGGACGGCGCTGGTGGCGGTGGAGTCACCGGTGTGGGTGGTGGTCGTCGACCACTTCCTCACCCCGTACACGTACAGGGTGCTGCTGATCTCGCGCTCCGCGCCGTCGAAGACGGTCTCGGTCTGCCGGGGTGCCTCGCCGTACTCCTCGCGCGTGTAGGTGCCGTTCGGGGCGCTGGTGCTGTCGAAGATGTCCTCGTACTTCTCGTACTCCAGACCGCGGCTGTCGTAGCGGGTGTCGGTGAGGATCCGGCCGCCGACCGGGGTGGGGGACTGGGTCTGCACGGGGCGCATCATCGAGTCGTAGAACTCGTAGGTCGTGTTGTACGTCTCGCCGTCCCGCCTGAGCGTCGAGGTGGAGACGTACGACGGTTCGGTGGCGCTGATCCGGTACGCGTACGTGGTGCTCGCGCTGTAGCCCGCGGCCCTGTTGCGGTGGGGCTGCCAGACCGCGGTGAGCCGTCCGAGGGCGTCGTAGGCGGTCTCGGTCTTCCTCAGGTTGGCGTCGTACACGCGCAGTTCCTGGCCGTGCCGGTGGTCCAGGAAGGTGGTGGTCCTGTGGCCGAGCGGGTTGGTGACGACCGTCTTGGTCAGCGGGCCCGCGGCGGCCGGGGTGTAGGCGGTGTCGGTGGTGTTGCCCTCGGCGTCGGTGACGTCGACGGGGCGGCCCAGGGTGTCGTACGTGGTGGCCGTGGTCCGCTGCCAGCCGGTGGCCGGGCGCAGGCCGTCCGCGCCCGCGGTGGCGGAGTAGCCGGAGACCCGGCCGGTCCAGGTGGCGGCGCCCCTGGTCGGGGTCTGGGACGCCGTCCAGGCGGTGGCGGACGGGTTGTCGTAGACGGTGGCGGTGTCGGTGAGGACGTCGCCGCGGGTCTCCGGGGTCGCCGGGAGGTCCAGGGCGGTGTCGGTCACCGAGCAGGACTGGCCGACGGTACGGGTGCGGGAGACCAGGTCGGTGATCCCGGCCGCGTCGTTGCGGGCGTACCAGGTGCGGGTGCAGGTCTGGTCGCCGCCCTTGCCGACCTCGCCGGAGTCGTCGACCGTGACCGGCATCCCGTAGCCGTCGAAGGTCGTGGCGACCGTGCGGGCGCGCCAGGTCCGCGAGCCGGTCAGGTAGGTGTGGGTGGTGGACTTCGCGGAGCGGACGTAGCGGGCCACGTGGTCGGGGGCGTCGGGCGCGCTCTGCCGGGCCGTCTCCTTCGACCACGGCTCGTTGACCTCGACGGTGATCGGGGTCGCGCCGTCGTAGGTGACGTGCTCGCGGCGCGTGCCCGCGTACTGGTCGCTGTCGGTGATGCTCGCCGCGCCGACCGCCGGGGACGCCAGCGGGGCGAGGGAGACGGAGCGGGTGGTGCCGTCCTTCTTCCGGTCGCCGTCCATGCCCTGCATGTAGAGGGAGACGGTCTTGGAGCGGGTGGCGCCGGTGGCACCGGTCAGGACGGTCACCTCGCGGTAGCCGCGCCAGTCGGACCAGGTGCGCTCCGCCTTGGGGGTGAGCGGGTCGTCGTTGTGGTGCCAGGCGGCGCCCTGGTACGCGTAGGCGTACTCGACGGCGTCGTTGTGCCCGGCCGGGTCGGAGACGACGACGGCCAGCACCCGGTACTTGTGGAACCAGTCCACCGACGCCTCGGAGGAGCCGTTGATGTTCCAGTACCTCGGGTAGCAGGAGCGGGTGTTGGTGTCCTCGGCGGCGCCGGTCACCTCGCTGCGCACGCACTCCGGGGAGGAGAGGGTGACGGTGGTGAGGGAGCCGGTCTCCGAGGTGACCGTGGAGATGCGGGGGCGGGTCAGCGGCAGGATGTCGTCGGTGCCGTCGACGCGGTTCTCCCGCCACTGGTAGGTGAACGTGACCGGGTTCAGGGCGATGTCGGTGTCCCCGGCCTTGCCGGTGCGGCGGATCGACTTCAGCGTCAGGACGTGGTCGGAGGTGTCGCCGATGTCGCCGCCGTCCTGGTACTCCTGGGTGAGCGCCCAGGAGTCCACCGGGTCGTAGGCGCCGGTGGCGGCGTTCCAGGAGGAGGTGGCGACGCCGGTCAGCCGCTTGCGGGAGAAGAACGACGGTCCGGAGGCCAGGCAGTCGGTGTCGCCGTCGGTGCAGAGCGCGTCGAACGGCACGTCGGGCCAGTTCTTCGCGGTGTCCTTGGTCAGCGAGGAGCAGTCGGCGGCGGTGCAGCGCTCGGCGTGGCCGAAGGTCACCCGGGCGTCGGCGGCGTCGGTGAACAGCGCGCCCTCGCGCAGCCCGTACTTGATCTCCTTGAGGTAGCCGCCGCGCGTGTAGGCCGCGTTGGCGGTGGTGGCCTTGTTCTTCTTGTAGTAGTTCGTCTCCTTGGCGTACCAGTACGTCGACGCGTTGCCGTGGGTGTCCTCGACGTAGTCCAGGTTCCACCGCCACGCCTGGGTCACCGCGCGGTCGCCGAAGGAGTCGCCGTTGCCGTAGCCGGGGTCGCCGGAGTCGTCGCCGAAGACGGGGACGGTCCAGGTGGAGCCGGTGCGCTGGTCGGTGGCGCCGTCGAGCTTCTCCAGGCCGAAGACGTACTTGGTGCCGTCGCCGGTGATGACGGTCCAGTACTCGCCGTTGCCGTCGCCGTTGTCGGCGCCCGTGGAGCGGGTCACCACGGAGGCGTCGTCGTTGGCCAGCCGCCAGGTGCTGTCCCAGGTGCCGGAGACCTTCACCAGCCGGCTCGCCCTGCCGTTCAGGACGAGCTGGGCGTTGTCGTACTTCCAGCAGGTGTCGAAGACGTCGTCGTGGCCGTCGTCGTCGCAGGAGTTGTAGGAGCGTTCGATGTACGACTCGGTGACGCTGAAGCCCTCACCGACCGCGCTGCCCTGGTTGTTGGTGGCGGCGGTACGGCCGTCGACGCTGCCCGAGTCGTAGTTCAGGGACAGCTCGGGGGTCGGACCGGCCGCGGCGGACGGCACGTTGAAGTCGTGGCTCCAGGTGAACGTGCCGGAGTTGTCGCCCGCCTCCCAGGACGAGGACTCCGACAGCTCGGTGGCGGAGTAGTCGCCGGAGCCGGACGGGGACTCGCCCGCGCCGGGGTCGGTGGCGGTGACGGCGAACACCGCGGTGCCCGCCGAGGCCGCGCCGGTGAGCTGCGCGGCGGGGCCGCCGCTGTCGCCGGGCAGGGTGACCGTGGCGGTGACGGTCTGGTCGGCGAGGTCGTTGTGCGACGACGGCAGCGGGGTGGCCGTGCGGCACGCCGCCTCGCCGGGGGTGTCCAGGACGCAGGAGGGCAGGCTCACCAGGCGCAGCCGGGAGGCCCAGCCGCCGCCGACCGCGGAGGCGAAGTCGCCGTAGTCGACGGTGAGCCGGGCCTGGCCAGAGGCGTCGGCCTCCGCGGTGAGCAGGACGCCGGTGACGCCCGCCTCGCGTGCGGTCTTCTGGTCGAGGACCGTGACGCGGGCGGTGGTGCCGGGGTCGGCGGCGCGTTCGCCCCGGGCGGGGGCGAGGGTGACGGGGAGGCCGCCCGGGGTGGCCCGGGCGTGGTCGGCGGGGGCCAGTTCGAGGCGGGCGTCGCCCGGTCCCGGCCAGGACACCTCGCGTTCCGTACGGGCCCGGCGGGCGCGCTCGGCGCCCGCCTCCCGGTCCTTGGCGGCCTTGGCGCGGGCCTTCCCGGCGCCGGGCCCCTCGACCTCCCTGACCTTGCTGACGCGCTGGTCGGGCAGGTCGGGGCGGCCGAGCGCCTGCTGCGCGGCCTGGGCGACCGGGGCCACGAGGCCGGTGGGGACGACCACGGACAGGGCGAGGACGGCCACGGTCGCCGCGCGGCCCCGTCTTCCGCCGTCCCGTTCCCTGCTTGATGTGCCTATGCCAAATGCCATGGTCGACCGTCCCTGCCCCGTAGTCCGTGGAAGTCAGCTCGTGGTGCGTGCGGCGCCGCCCGTCGGGGGCGGCGCCGCACGGGCGTCCTCAGTCGCCCACGCGGGTCTCGATCTGCTCCGGGCTCGCCATCGCCCCCGCCCACAGCCGGACCTCAAAGACCCGGGCGGGCAGGAAGTGCTTCCACGTACCGCCCGTGAAGCCCTTGCCGATGGCGAAGTCCCCGGTGCCGAGCTGCACGGTGTACGCCTTCGGCTCGCCGTTGCGCCCGTAGCCCAGGTAGAGGGTGATCGTGCCGTACACCGAGTCGTAGGTCCCGGTCAGCCGCACCGGACTGTCCAGCGCCGCCACCTCGTCGGAGACCACCGACGACCAGGTGCCGTCGGCGTTGAGCCGCCCGAAGTGCCACAGGCCGACCGGCACCGTGTGCTCCTCCAGCGTCTCCTCGTCGAGGACCGTGTCCTTGCCGGTCAGCTCGTACCAGAAGCCCCAGGCCGAACCGTCCGCCGTGCGCTGGCCGAGCACCTGGCCGGTGTACCCGACGTCCTTGGTCAGCAGCTTCGCCGAGTCCAGCTCGACCAGGGTGCTCACGGTGAACGGCGCGTGGTCGTACACCAGCGGGCCCGCCGTCGTGGCGGCGTCGTCCACGCCGTCCAGGACGATGGCCTCGCCCGCGAGGGACGCGCCGCCGGTCAGGGTCAGGTCGCGGCCGTAGCCGGACGTGGTGTCCGCGACGGTCGTGCCGCTGCCCCGGGCCGCGTTCCAGTCCGCCACCAGTTCGACGCCCGCGTAGTTCTCCGAGACCAGCAGCCGGGTCTCGTCCGCGACCTCCTCGTGCGTCAGCACCCGCTGCCAGACGGCGACCTCGTCGATCGAACCGGGGAAGTGGTACGTGGAGCTGCCGCTCGGGAACTTGTAACGGCCGATCTGCAGGCCGCCGTTGGACGCCCAGGAGCTGGTGACCGTCAGGGGCTGGCCCTGTCGGCGGCCGTCCACGTAGAAGACCAGCGCACCCGAGGACGGGTCGTAGCTGGCGGCGAGGTGCGTCCACACCCCCGTCTGGGCGGGGAAGACCGAGTACCGCCCGCGCACGGTCGAACCGTCCGGGTCGAGCACGCCGAAGAACCACTGCTTGACGTCGGCGAGGTACCAGAGCATGAACGTGTTGCCGTCGGCCCCGGGCTGCGCCAGCACGGAGGCGTTGGTGTCGCCCCGGTCCAGCCGCGCCCACGCCGAGACCGTGTAGGCGGAACGGGTCTCCAGCACCGGCGCGCTGGTCTCCGCGTAGCCGGTGGTGCCGTCCAGCGCCAGGCCCTGGTCGGTGACCAGCTCCGGCAGGGGCTGTCCCTCGGCGTCGTGGGTGAGCAGGCCGCGCCGTCCCCGGTCGTCGCGTACGGCGCCACCGCCCAGGGTCGCGTCGTCGGTGCCGTCCGCCGTGGCCGCGTCGACGGCGGCGCCGCTCGCCTCGTCGAAGTGCCAGCGGCCGACCGGCCCCGCGCCCGAGGCGACCAGGAAGTCCACCACGCCCTGGGCGCCCCAGCGGCCGACGTCGTCCTGGGCGCGGACGTACACGCTGTGGGTGCCCGAGCGGGCCGGGGTGACGGCCTGGGTCACCGTCGAGCCGTCGACCGCCGTCGACCAGGCGTCGGCCGAGGAGAGCTTGTACTGGTAGGCGACGTTGTTGGCGTCCCCGGTGGCGGGCGCGAAGGTGAGCGTCGCCTGCTGGCCGGGGCCGCCGCCCGGCGCGCACGCGGTGTCCGTGCACACGGAGTACGGGCCGGCCACGGAGATCCGCGGTGCCTTGGGCGCGGTCGGGTCGACCTTGAAGTAGCACCAGCCGGTCGTCGAGGCGTTCGACGGCCCCGACAGGTAGCTGCCGCCGCTGTCGTAGTACGAGCGGACCCACGCCCGGTACCGGTAGAGCTTGCCCTCGGTCAGCGTCGACCAGGACATGGACAGCTTCACCCCGTCGCCGACGTACCCGCTGGAGGGGCGCAGGTCGCCGGCGCCCGCGGTGGTGTCCGACCAGGTGCCGTCGGTGTTCTTGTGGTCGACGTCGAAGTAGATCCGCAGCTGGGCGTCCTTCTCGCCGCCCGACGCCGTCTGCGTGGTGGCGGTGAGGCCCGGGGTCGGGTCGGAGACGATCGCCGGGTCCGACTCGGCCGTCTCGCACACCGTGCCGGAGCCGGTCACCAGGCCGATGCCGGTGGGCTTGGCGGGCAGGCCCACGTAGTCGACCGAGAGCACGGCGTCGTTCTTGAACCGCTTCCACGCCGAGGTGTCCGTCTCGTCGTGGGCCTTCAGCATCAGCGTCAGGCGCGAGAACTTGCCCGCCGCGAAGCTCTCCACGGTCGGTGTGAGGTTCTCGTTGGTCTCCTCGGGGTTGTCGTTGAACTCGATCGGCGCGTCCGGGGAGTCGGGGTCGCACAGCGAACCCCGGCCCGCCGAGACGTGCCGGTCGCCCATCAGGTCCAGGTGGGTGGGCCGCGACGACCAGGTGGTGGACGAGGAGATGTTGTTGGTGCGGACCAGGTCCACCCACCGCGGGTCGCACTGGAACGCCCACGGCTCGGTCACCCGGAAGGTGGCGTCCAGCACCTGCTTGCCCTTCAGGCTGGCGGGCGAGAACTCGAAGTAGAGCCGCTGCACGTAGCCCGGCCCGCAGTAGTAGCCCGACCAGGTGCCGCACTTGCCGACGCCCTTGCCGAGGCCGTCGTCCCCGTTGCCCCAGCCGTACGACTCGTAGCCGTCGCTGCGCAGCAGGGTGCGCTCGGACTCGCCCCAGGTCACGGTCGGGTCGATGTAGAGCGGGAAGTCGGCGGCGCCGGTGCCGGTGAGCATCCCTGCGTCCGGGACCACCGTCAGCGCGGAGTCGGAGACCTTGACGTCCATGGTGGTGACGTGGTCGCCCGCGGTGGGCTCGGTGGACCCGGCCGCGGCGTTCCCGGTCGCGGTGGGGGCGGGTGCCGCGGTGAGGGACATGGTCCGGGCGCCGGAGGGCTCCGGTGCCTCGGTGCCCGCGGAGTCCCACATCTGCGCGGGCGGGGCGCGGAAGACGCGGTTGCCGTCGTCGTCGACCGCGGTCAGGTTGCCCGCGGCGCCCTTGACGACGTCGAGACCGGTGGTCCCCAGGGTGTAGTCGATCTCCCTCAGCTCCGGCGACGCGGCGGCCCGCGGGGTCCTGACCACCAGGACGTGCCGGAAGCCCTCCACCGACGCCGTGACCTTGAGGTCGACGCCGGGCAGCACCTCCGGGTACAGCGCCTCGGTCCCGTCGAGTTCGGGCTCGGGCAGCCTGCCCGGCCAGCCCAGTTCGAGGGACCGCCCCTGTGCCGTGATCCTCGCCAGGGGCGCGCCGCGCCCGCCGCCGGAGAACGCCATGTCGACGGCCGCGGCCTTCGGCGCCACGGTCCCGTCCGCGCGGACCTCCAGGGTGGCGTCGGGCGTCCGCCAGCCGCCGTCGGGGGCCGCGACCCGGACCGGGACCGCGGACTCCTCCAGGGTGAAGGTGAACCCGTCCGGGTTGGCGTAGACCGTCGTCCGCTCCGACCGCTCCCCGACGACCTCGACCCGCTCGCCCGACTCGGCGGCCTCGGCGAGCGCCCGCTGCCCCTCCGACAGCGGCGGCCCGGCCTCGTCCGCCGCCGCGGCCCGGGCGACGGGCGCCCAGGCGGGCAGCCCCACCAGGACCGCCGCCGCGGTCGCCGTGGACACCAGCGCCCGTATCCGTCCGCTCCGTCCGCCGCCGAAGCGACGCACCCGTCTCACGCCCACGACCCCACCCCAGGTTTCACGAAGTCCCCACCGCGACTTTTGCTCGGGGCAACATTTGCCATGGACATGTGAAGAAAACGCTACGTGATCAAACTGTGACGTGAGAGGCGGGAGGGACGGGGGAGGCGACAGCCGCGCGATGGGCGCCCCGCGTCTCCCGGTGCCTTCCGAACTGGCTTCCACTCAGCGAGAGTTGGGCCGTACTGACGCCCGGGGAGCGGAACCGCAGGCGACCCCCGTGGCATCGGTACCGGCAGGGGGCGGCCGTCGACCGCGGTCGCCGGGGAACCGGAGGAGGGGGTGAGGGCGTGGAGCACGCACGGGTGCTCGGCGTCTGCTGCGCCTTGGCGGTGTGCGGGGCGCTGACGGCGGGGTGCACGGACGGGGACGGCGGCAGGGGCGGGTCCAGCGGCGCGGCCAGCGGGTCTCCACGGGCGAGCGCGTCCGCGGCACCCGGCGCCGAGGCCGAGCCGCGCCCCGTCACCGCGCCCACCGTCGAGGCCGATCCGGCCAAGCTGCCCGGTACCGCGGACGAGGCGCGGACGCTCATCCGGAAGGTGCTGGGCGGACCGGAGATGTTCGGTTCCAAGGCGGTGCGGGGGACCCCGTACGAGAGCGATCCGAGCCGGTGGGCGGTGCTGGGCGAGGACTGTGTGTGGCAGCGCGAGGAGCTGCCCGACGACGTACTGGCCACCCTGACCCGGCACTACGCCGTGCCCGCCGCGGGCAGGAAGGGGGAGGCCCGGATGTCGGCCACCGTCACGGTCCACCGCACGGCGCTCGACGCGGCGTGGGAGCAGGCCGGGATGCTGGAGGAGGCCCTCGGCTGCGAGGAGCAGACACTGAGCGAGGGGGAGCGGCTGACCGGCCTCACGTCGCAGGCGCAGGCGGGTGGCGAGGGGGCCAACAACCACAGCGACGACATGCTGTACGAGACCGGCGCGTGCGTCAGCGACACCCGCGGGGGGCCGTACCCGTACTGGTGGAACCAGTTGCAGCTGGGGCCGGTGGTGGTCAGCACCTCGGTGTGCGGGGGCCGGGGGCAGGACGAGGAGGAGCTGAACGCCCTCGCCGGGACGGCCGGGCCGATGATGATGGTCCGGGTGCAGGACGCGATCGGGCGGCCGGTCGGGGACGCGGGGGAGGACTCCAAGAAGTCGGGGGAGTCCGAGGACCCCGGGGAGGGCGCCTGATGGAGCGGCTGCTTCCCAGCGATCCCTCGCGGCTCGGCGGTCACCGGCTGCTGGGGCGGCTCGGCGCGGGCGGGATGGGCGTGGTGTACCTCGCCCGCACGGAGGACGGCGGGGACCTCGCCGCCGTCAAGGCGATCCAGCCCGAGTACGCCGACCAGCCGGAGTTCCGCGCCAGGTTCCGGCGTGAGGCCGCCTCCGCGCGGCGCGTGGAGAGCCCGTGGGTGGTGCCGGTGCTCGGCGCGGACACCGAGGCCGAGGTGCCGTGGCTGGCGACCGCGTTCGTGCCCGGACCCTCGCTCGCCGAGGCGGTCGTCGCCTGCGGGCCGCTGCCGGGGCGGGCGGTGCGGGTGCTCGGCAAGGTGCTGGCGCGGGCGCTGGCCGCGGTGCACTCGGCGGGACTCGTACACCGGGACGTCAAGCCCGGCAACGTGCTGCTCGCCCCCGACGGCCCCCGGCTGATCGACTTCGGCATCGCCCGGCCCACGGCGGTCGAGGAGACCGCGCTGACGGCGGAGAGCCTGGTGGTGGGCACCCCCGGCTTCCTCTCCCCGGAGCAGGCGCGCGGGCAGCGGGTCGGCCCGCAGAGCGACGTGTTCTCGCTGGCCTGCGTGCTCGCCTACGCCGCCACCGGGCGGGCGCCGTTCGGCACCGGGGCCGTCGACGCGCTGCTGTACCGCACCGTCCACGACGACCCGGAGCTGGACGCCGTACCCGACCCGGAGCTGCGGGAACTGCTCGGACGCTGTCTCGGCAAGGAGCCGGGGGACCGGCCCTCGGCCGCCGAGGTGGACGAGGCGCTGGTGGAGGACGCCCCCGAGGGGGCCATCGGCTGGCTGCCCGACCCGGTAGTCGCGATGGTCGCCGCGCGGGCCGCCGAGATGCTGGCACTGCCCGGCATCGAACCGACCCGGCTCTCCGACGGCGGACCGAAGGCGCCCAGCCGCCGCCGGGTGCTCGCGCTCGGCGCGGGCGGCGCGCTGCTGCTCGCGGCGGGCGGTGGCGCGGGACTGTGGGCGGCGCTGAGCGGGGACGACGACAAGCCGTCCGCGACCCAGCCCTGGACGATCGGGCTGCACGCCGACCTCAGCGGACCGCAGCGGCAGGCCGGACAGGCGCAGGAGCGGGCCGCGCGGCTGGCCGTGGCGGAGTTCAACGCCCGGGACGACAGGCCGTTCGACCTCGGACTGCGGGTGGCCGACGACGGCGGCGACCCGGCCCGCGCCCGGCAGGTGGCCCGGGACCTGACCGGCGACCGCGCGCTGCTCGCGGTGGTCGGCCCCACCGGCTACGACTCCGCCGCTGCCGCCCTGGAGATCTACAACGCCGCCGGACTGCCCCTGCTGACCGTCTCCGAGACCTCGACCAGCGCCACGGTGTCGACCCTGATCCAGGCCAAGCGCTACTTCCAGACCGCGCCCGTCGCCGCGTACGGCGCCTACACCACCGTCACCACCCTCGGCACCCAGGGGTCCTTCCGGCCCGGCCTGCTGGTCGACCGCGCGGGCGGCATCCTCGGCATGGAGTACGTGCTCATCGCCCGCAGCGCGGCCACGACCGTGCGGCTGAACCTCTACACCCGGGTCGTGCCCGCCGCCGCCCCCGACGTGACCTCCGTCCTCGACGACATGCTGGACCACGGCATCGACGGCTTCTACTACACCGGCACCGCCGAACGCGCCACCAAGGTCGCCCGGGCCCTGGCCGAACGCGGCTTCACGGGGCCGCGGTTCCTCGACGCGGACTCCGCCACCGCCGGGTTCACCGCCGCGGCGGGCGCCGCGGCGGACGGCTGGCAGACGCTGACCTCGTACGTCCCGCCCGACGCCAAGTCCGTCCGCGCCTTCGCCGCCGCCTACCGGAAGCGGTACCGCGGCGCGCCGGGCGTCTGGGCGGCCGAGGCGTACGACACCACCTGGCTGCTCGCCGACCGGCTCTCCGCCCTCGCCGCCGGGGGCGACGGACGGCCCAGCCGGGCCCGGATCGCGGACGCCGTCGCCAAGGCCCGGTACCAAGGAGAGGTCACCACCTACGAGTTCAACGACAGCAACCGGCTCAGGACCAACACGGTCCACCACCTCCGCGTCGACGACGGGCGGTTCACCTACGTCGGCCCGGTGAACGCCGCGTGACGGCGGGAGCGGTATGCGCGCGCTGAGGGCCGACGACCCCGAGACCCTGGGCGGGCACCGGCTGCTGGCCCGGCTCGGCGCGGGCGGCATGGGCACCGTCTACCTGGCCCGCACCCCGGACGGTGCGCTGCGCGCGCTGAAGACGGTCCGCGCCGAGCACGCGGCTGACCCGGCGTTCCGGGCCCGGTTCCGCCGTGAGGTGCGGCTGGCCAGCGGGCTCGACGGGCGCTGGGTGGTGCCGGTGACGGCGTCCGACACGGAGGCGCGCGAGCCGTGGCTCGCCACCGACTTCGTGCCCGGCCCCGCCCTCACCGAGGCGGTGGACGGCCACGGTCCGCTGCCCGTGGCCACCGTCCGCACCCTCGGCGTCCGGCTGGCGGCGGCGCTGACCGAGGTGCACGCGGCGGGACTGGTCCACCGGGACGTCAAACCCGGCAACATCCTGCTCGCCCGGGACGGGCCCCGGCTGATCGACTTCGGCATCGCCCAGGGCGCCGGGACCACCGCGCTCACCGCGCCCGACGCGGTCATCGGCACGCCGGGCTACCTCTCCCCCGAGCAGGCCCGCGCCTCCGGCAGCGCGGTGGGGCCGCCGAGCGACGTGTTCTCCCTCGGCTGCGTGCTGGCGTACGCGGCGACCGGGCGGCGGCCGTTCGGCACCGGCGACCCGGCGGCGGTCCTGTACCGCACGGTCCACGAGGAGCCGGACCTGACCGGCCTGGACCGCGCGCTGCCGCCGTCGGCGTGCGCCGTGATCAGACGGTGCCTGGCCAAGGAGCCCGAGGGGCGGCCCACGGCGGGGGAGGTGCGGGACGTGCTGCGGGGGTGGGGGCCGCCGGGGCGGGGGACGGGCGGGTCGGCGCCCGCGCCCGCGGTCACCGCCGGGCCCGAGCCTGCGGCGGGGCCCGAGCCTGCGGCGGGGCCCGAGCCTGCGGCGGGGCCCGAGCCTGCGGCGGGGCCCGAGCCTGCGGCGGGGCCCGAGCCCGCGGCGGGGCCCGAGCCCGCGGTGTCGGCGGTGGCGCCTGCCCCGGCGTCTGGGATCGCCCCCACGTCGGCACCCCTCGGCGCTCCCCAGGCCGCGGAACCGGAGGGCGACTGGCTGCCCCCCGACCTGCTGCGCCTCGTGGCCGAGCGGTCGGCGCGGGCGCTGGTGCCGCCGCCCCGGTCGGAGCCGCCCACCAGGGCCGGGGAGGGGGCCGGGGCGGAGCCGCCGGCCGGGACCTCGCGGCGGCGGGTGCTGGCGGTCGGCGGCTCGGTGGCCGCCGTGGTCGCCGCCGCCGGGGCCGCCGTCCTGCTGTCCCGGCGCGGGTCCCCGGCGGGCGGCGGCTCCTCCGGGGAGCTGCCGACCCACACCCTCGCCCTGCACGCCGACCTGAGCGGTCCCGGGCGGGAGACGGGCACGGCGCACGAGCACGGGGCGCGCCTCGCCGTCGCCGCGCACAACGCCCGCCCCGACGCCCGCTTCCGGCTCGCCCTGACCACCCACGACGACGCGGGCGACGCGGCCCGCGCCAGACGGGTCGCCCGCCAGGTGCTGGACGACCCCCGGGTGCGCGCCGTCCTCGGGCCCACGGCGACCGCGACCGCGGAGGCCGCGGCGCCGCTGTACGGGGCCGCCGAGCTGCCGGTCGTCCTCGTGTCGGTCGACACGGCGGCGACCACCCTGTCCACCAGCGAACTGCGCACCCTGTGCGTGACCCGGGCGAACGGCGCCCACCGCCACCTGGCCCTGCTCGACTACCTGAGCCGGGTACGGCCTTCCGAGCGCACCGCCGTCATCGAGGACCGGGCCTCCGGTGCGACCGCCTGGGACAACGCCCGCCAGATGGAGGCCACTCCACCCGCCGAGGGCACGGCCACGGCCTACCCGGTGGCGGCCGACCAGGACTTCCGCCCCGCCGTCCGCGCCGCGCTCGCCGACCGGCCGCAGGCCGTGGTGTTCGCCGGTACCGGGCCGCGCCGCGCCGCCGCCTGCGCCCGCGTGCTCGCGGCCGAGGGCTTCACCGGGCCCCGGGCCGCGTACGAGCCCGTGATGCGGCCCGAGTTCCTCGCGGAGGCGGGCGCCGCCGCCGAGGGCTGGGTCTTCGGAGCCCCGTACACCGCACCGCAGTCGGCCACCTCCCCGGCCGCCAAGGCGTTCACCGCCGCCCACCGCCGCCGCTACGGCGACGATCCCGGCCGCTGGGCCGCCGAGGCGTACGACGCCGTGGAGCTGGTGGCCCGTACGATCGCCGCCCTCGGCGGGGAGACCGACGTCGAACCCGGCCGGATCGCCGAGCGGATCTTCCGTGTCTCCCACGACGGCGTGGCCAAGCGGCTCAGTTTCAGCCAGGACAAGACCCAGGTCCTGAAGCCCCTCGGCACGAACTTCCTCTACCAGGTCCGCGACGGCGCCTTCCGCCTCCTCGGACGGCACGACGAGGTCAAGGGCGCGCGGTGAGCCGGGGCGGGGTCACGGTGTGGTCACCTCCGTGAGGGCGGCACGGAGTTCGGAGGCGACGACCGGGTCCAGGTCGCCCAGACGCGGCCGGTGGGCGCGCCGGGGGCGGTGGTCGCCGGGGCCGTCGTCCAGGCAGACGGTGCGGAGCCCGCTCACCAAGGACGAGCACCGCCGTCCCGCACCTGGTGCCGCGCGCGGTGGGGCCGGCCGGGCGGGAGCGCACCGGCGCCGGGCAGGGCCCCGGCTCCCTCGCCGGACGGCCTCTTTCGGTCAAGTCCCCGTCACCGTGACGGGACCCACTGACAACGCCCGCCACGCTCCGATGAGCGCGGGGCCCCTTGTGCAATTCCTGTGGATCCCTCAATCTTTCGCCTGACGCACGTGTTCGGCGCGGCGCACCACGCCGTGCCCTCCGCGATTGATCGGGTTGACATGGACCTGATCACTGTCGGTCTCCGCCGGTGCGTCAGCGCCATCCCGCACCACCCCCCACCGGAGCACCACCAACGCACCACCGATTGAGGAGGACCCCTCAGATGGCAGTGATGCGTACTCCCCACTTCCACGTCCGTCGAAGACTGGCCGCGACCGGCATCGCGGCCACCGCGGCGCTCGCGGCGAGCCTCATGACCGCGCTGCCCGCCGACGCGGCCCCCGCCCAGGGCCACATCCAGTACGAGGGCGCGGCCAACGCCGTCGCCGACAGCTACATCGTGACCCTCAAGGCGGACGAGGCCCGTTCGGGCAGCGCCGAGGGCCGCGCGCTGGCCAAGAAGTACGGCGCCAGCATCGAGCGCACCTACACCAAGGCCCTCAACGGCTACGCGGTCGAGGCGTCCGAGACCGAGGCGAAACGTCTCGCCGCCGACCCGGCCGTGGCCTCCGTGGTGCAGAACCGCACCTTCACCATCGCCGCGACCCAGCCCAGCCCGCCCTCCTGGGGCCTGGACCGGATCGACCAGCGCAACCTCCCGCTGAACAGCTCGTACACCTACCCGGACTCCGCCGGGCAGGGCGTGACCGCGTACATCATCGACACCGGTGTCCGCATCACCCACAGCGACTTCGGCGGCCGGGCCTCCTACGGCTACGACGCCGTCGACAACGACAACACCGCCCAGGACGGCCACGGCCACGGCACGCACGTCGCGGGCACCGTCGCCGGTACCTCCTACGGCGTCGCCAAGAAGGCCCGCGTCGTCGGCGTCCGCGTGCTGAACAACTCCGGCTCCGGTACGACGGCTCAGGTCGTGGCCGGGATCGACTGGGTGGCCCGCAACGCGGTCAAGCCCGCCGTGGCCAACATGTCCCTCGGCGGCGGCGCCGACTCCGCGCTGGACACCGCCGTACGCAACGCGGTCGCCTCCGGTGTCACCTTCGCCGTCGCCGCGGGCAACGAGTCCACCAACGCCTCCACGCGCTCACCCGCGCGCGTGACGGAGGCCATCACGGTCGGCGCCACCACCTCAAGCGACGCCCGCGCCAGCTACTCCAACTACGGCACGGTCCTCGACCTGTTCGCGCCGGGCTCGTCGATCAAGTCCACCTGGAACACCAGCGACACGGCGACCAACACCATCTCCGGTACGTCGATGGCGACCCCGCACGTCGCCGGTGCCGCGGCGCTGTACCTGGCCGACAACCCGGCCGCCACGCCCGCCCAGGTCTCCTCGGCGCTGGTCTCCGCCGCCACCCCGAACGTCGTCTCCAACCCGGGCAGCGGCTCCCCCAACCGCCTGCTGTACGTCGGCGGCGGACCCACCACCCCGCCGGGACCGCGCTTCGAGAACACCGCTGACTACGCGATCGCCGACAACTCCACCGTCGAGTCGCCGATCACCGTCTCCGGCGTCTCCGGCAACGCGCCGTCCAGCCTGGCCGTCGAGGTCAACATCGTGCACACGTACATCGGCGACCTCCAGGTCCAGCTGATCGCGCCCGACGGCACGGCGTACACCCTCAAGTCGTACGGCTCCGGCGGCAGCGCGGACAACATCAACACCACGTACGGCGTCAACGCCTCCTCGGAGGCCGCCAACGGCACCTGGCGGCTGAGGGTCAGCGACAACGCCAACTACGACACCGGACGCATCGACTCCTGGGCGCTCCAGTTCTGACCTGAGGTCAGACGCCGAAGGGATCGTGAGTCTCCTCGCCCTCGGGGTGGGTTCCCGGGTCACCGACCCAGCCCGCCACGAGGGCGAGCCGTGTCCTGCGGTGCACGGCGAGGAAGCCGAAGGGGCGGTCGAAGCAGGCCTCGACGGTGGTGGTGCGGTAGCGCGGGGCGGGCGCGGCAGCACCGGCGACCGCCGCCACCGCGGTCACCGCCGCCGCCTCGAAGCCCCGCTCCCCGAAGCTCGCCGTCGCGGACTGCGCGGCCGACCCGACGGCCAGCGGGAAGTCGCTGACGCCGGAGAAGTGGGCGCGGCCGGTGTCCTGGGCGGTGGTCAGCCCGAACAGGCGGTGCGCGGCGAGCAGGTCGTGGTGTGCCGTGAGGTCGAACGCCACCGTCGTGACGTCGAGCGTGGGCGGCGCCGGACGCGTGTCCAGTTCCCGGACCACCCGCACCCCGGGCCCCGCCTCCCCGTACGGCAACTGCCCGCCCGGCACCAACGGATACGCGCGGGTGAGCAGTCCGAGGCCCGCGCCCAGCACCTGACCGGGCGTCATCAGCTCCTCCCCGAGGAGGAGATGGACGTCCACCGGGGTGTTCCCGAGCACCTTCAGCTCGGTGACCCGGCCGTCCGGCGTGTCCGCCACGCCGATCCGGTCCAGCACGGAGCTGACCCGGAGGAGGCCGGGCAGCACGCGGTCCCGCCACGGCCCCGTCTCCGGGATGAACGGCCGGTCCCGGAACGGGCGCAGCCAGCCGGTGCGCACGGCGAGCGCGCTCGCCAGCACCAGTTCGGTGTCGTCGGTCAGCGCCACCGGCAGCCGGTCGACGAGCCCGCCGGTCCGCTCCGCCGCCCAGGCGTCCAGGGCGCGCTGGTCGGCCGCCTCGTCCCCGGTGAGCACACCGTGCGCCCGCGCGGGCAGCCCGGCCAGCCAGGCCGCGTGCGGCTCCACGGTCCGCCGGGTCCACAGTCCGAGGGCGGAGTCGACGCCCGGCACCCCGTCCAGCGTGGCGAGCACCTGGCGCGCGGCCGACGCCGCCTGGTCCGCGGGCACGCCGAGGGCGTCCGCCAGCTCCACGCGCGCGTGGCCGTCCGCGCCGTCCGCCAGGAACGCCAGCAGCGGCCAGACACCGGGGGCCGCGAAGGCCGTGTTCCGGTCCCGCGCCACCGTCCCGGCCCAGCGGGCGGTCAGCCCGTTCACCGCGCCCACGGCCGCCCGCGCCGCCAGCTGTCCCACGCCCCCAGCCCTCCCCGGCACGGGGGCACCCCAGCGCCGACCTCGCCCGCCCGCTTACGATGCGCCCAGCCGCGCACGCCCTTCGCGCGCGCGTCCAGCCACCGTCACGACCGGGAGCACGGTACACGTGTCCATTCCTCCGCCCCCGGGGCCCTTCCCGCCCCCGGACCCGCAGAGCCGGCAGGGCCCGTACCCGGCTCCGCCGCAGCCGCCGTACCCGCACCCGACGCCGTACTCGCAGCCGCAGGCGTACCCGCACCCCCAGGCGTACCCGTACGCGTTCCCCTTCCCGCCCCCGGCTCCGCAGCCGCCCCTCAACGGGGTCGCCGTCGCCTCCCTGGTCTTCGGCGTGCTGTGCCTGCTGCCCGGCGTCGGGCTGGTGCTCGGGCTGGTCGCGCTGGCGCAGATCCGGCGCAAGGGCGAGCGGGGCAGGTCACTGGCCGTCACCGGGGCGGCGCTGTCGTCGGCCGGGGTGCTGCTGTGGGCGCTGGTCCTGGGCACGGGCGCCGCGTCCAGCTTCTGGGACGGGGTCAAGGAGGGCGTCCGGGACGGCGCGAGCTTCTCGCTGGACGAGGGCGACTGCTTCGACACCCCCTCCGGCTCCCTCCAGGGGGTGACCTACGACGTGGACACCGTGCCCTGTTCCGGCGAGCACGACGGCGAGGTCTTCGCCACCGTCACCCTGCCGGACGGCGACGGCGACTACCCCGGCGACGACCACGTCACGGGGGTCGCCGACGAGAAGTGCTACTCCCTCATGGGGTACTACGCCCTGGACAGCTGGGCCGTCCCCGACGACGTCGACGTCTACTACCTGGCACCCACCTCGGAGAGCTGGCGGCTCGGCGACCGGGAGATCACCTGCGTCTTCGGCGACACCGACGAGGGCGGCAAGCTGACCGGCTCGCTCCGCCACGACGGCGCCGACTTCGACGTCGACCAGCTCGCGTACCTGGAGGCGGTGCGCGCCGTCGACCTGGTGCTGGACACCGAGCCCGAGGAGTACCC
This sequence comes from Streptomyces sp. NPDC006997, assembly GCF_040635175.1. Lineage (NCBI taxonomy): Bacteria > Bacillati > Actinomycetota > Actinomycetes > Kitasatosporales > Streptomycetaceae > Streptomyces > Streptomyces sp. NPDC006997. The sequence goes on along the minus strand of NZ_JBEYHH010000011.1, from coordinate 42,433 downwards.
CGAGGACGACCTGCCGGGGAACCGGAAGTGGGCGAAGGAGGTCGAGGAGGTGCTCGGCGAGCAGGCCGACGTCCTGCGCGACCACACCTGGCGGTCCGACACCGAGCAGCCCCTCACCGCGCTCCTCGAGGAACTGGAGTCGGCGCGCGGACACTGGCGGAAGGCGGGCACGGCCACCGACCCGGAGACCTACTGGGAGCACTACGACAAGGCGTACGGCTTCTACGACGGCGAGGCGACGGTCACCGCGCGCGAGGCGCTTGGCCTGGACACGTCACCACCGGCGTACCTCTACGGGGAGGACCCCGGGGAGGCCACGGGGGACGTGTAAAACCCTTCCGACCCGCATGTCATCACATCGGGTGATTCCCTGGCCTCTGCTTGCACGCTCCAACCCACGGTTGCCACGCTGTGGCTGTCTGTACAACCTGATGGGAGCGGCCAGTGACATTCGGTGAGCAGCCGGCGTACCTGCGCGTCGCGGGTGATCTCCGCAAGAAGATCGTCGACGGTCTGCTGCCACCGCACACCCGGCTGCCCTCCCAGGCCCGGATCCGCGAGGAGTACGGCGTCTCGGACACCGTCGCCCTGGAGGCGCGCAAGGTGCTGATGGCCGAGGGCCTGGTGGAGGGCCGCTCCGGCTCCGGGACGTATGTGCGCGAGCGTCCGGTGCCCCGGCGGATCGCCCGCTCGGGCTACCGCCCGTCCGGCGGCGCCACCCCCTTCCGCCAGGAGCAGGCCGACGCCGCCGCCCGCGGCACCTGGGAGTCCAGCAGCGCGCGGACCGAGGCGAGCGGCGCCATCGCCGAGCGGCTCGGCGTCGAGGCCGGCGAGAAGGTGATGTGCACGCGGTACGTGTTCCGGGAGGCGGGCGAGGCGATGATGCTCTCCACCTCCTGGGAGCCGCTCGCGCTGACCGGCCGCACCCCCGTGATGCTGCCCGAGGAGGGCCCGCTCGGCGGCATGGGCGTGGTCGAGCGGATGGCCGCCATCGACGTCGTCGTCGACAACGTCACCGAGGAGGTCGGCGCCCGCCCCGGCCTCGCCGAGGAGTTGCAGGCCCTCGGCGGCGTCCCCGGCCATGTCGTCCTGGTCGTGCAACGCACCTTCTACGCCTCCGGCCGCGCCGTCGAGACCGCCGACGTGGTGATCCCCGCCGACCGGTACCGGGTCGCCTACCACCTGCCCGTGAGGTAGCCCACGGCGGGTCGGTGAAGTAGCGCACACAGGCGCGTGGTTGCGCACGCCCGTACGGCAGTTGCCCCCGGCACCGGACCCCGTCCGAGGCCGCGGGCCGGCACTGCATTCCGGTCGTTCTCGCAGGTCGTTCCCGCGATGCCGAGGGGGCGGCGGTATGCCGCTGACCGGAAGCGCCGGGTTCTGGGAGCGGCGCGTTCGGTGCTGTGCGCCCCCTGTGGCATGGCTGGTTGCGTACCTGTTTGTGAGAAGCCGTATCCGCTCCGTGAAGGTAAGGCGTACGCTCGGGCATATGCGGATTGCGGTTTCGTCAGAAGGTGGGGCACGGCACCGACCGCGGACGGGAAGGGGGTGGGTGCGGTGAACGACAGCACGGTCACTCTGCCCTGGCTCGTCATACGGCAGGACGACAACGGCAACCGCTACCGCGTGGGCAGGTACGCCACCCGCGCCGAGGCGCAGAAGATCGCCGACAGCCTCGACAGCCGCGGTCACAAGCAGCTCTACTGGGTCGAGCGCGTCGGCCGGGCGGCCCCGGCCGAGCAGGACTGAGCGCGGGTCGACCGCCAACCCTCCCGTAGGCTCCGGCGCATGAGCGAACGGATCGTGGTGGTCGCGGCGGCCCTCCTCGACGGCGAGGGCGACGGCGTCCGACTGCTCGCCGCGCGCCGTAGCGCGCCCCCCGAGACGGCCGGGCGCTGGGAACTGCCCGGCGGCAAGGTCGAACCCGGCGAGGCGCTGGAGGCGGCGCTCGTCCGCGAACTCCGTGAGGAACTCGGCGTCGACGCCGAGACCGGTGAGCGGATCCCGGGGGAGTGGCCCCTGCGACCGCCGTACGTCCTACGGGTCCTCACCGCCCGGTTGTGTCCCGGCAGCGCGGCCCCCCGGCCCCTTGAGGACCACGACCGGCTCCGCTGGCTCACCCCCGCCGAGGTCTGGGACGTCGACTGGCTCGACCAGGACGTCCCGGCCGTCCGCGAGGCGCTCGCGCTCCTGGGTGTACCGGGTCCCTGATATCGGGTATGTCCTCTTTAACCCCACGAAACCGGACGTGGGGTACGGGGGTGGGGCTCATGCGCTGGGAAGTGGTCGGCGTGACCGACACCGCAGGCGACCACGCCGAATGGACGTTCCCCGCGGACCCGGGCGCCGTACGCGCCGCCCGTGGGGAGGTCCGCCGCCAACTGCACGGCTGGGACCTCGACCGTGTCGGCGACCTCGCCGCCCTGCTGGTGAGCGAACTGGTCACCAACGCGCTGCGGCACGCCACCGGACCCATCGGCGTACGGCTGGTGCGCCCGGACGCCAGGAGCGCGGCGGACGGGGTGCTGCTGGTCGAGGTCTCCGATCCGCTGCCCTACCCGCCCCGGGAGCGCGCGGCCCGGCCGGACGACGAGAGCGGACGTGGCCTGCAACTGGTGGCATCCACCACCCGTCGCTGGGGCACCCGCCTGGGGGAGACCGGTAAGACGGTGTGGTTCGAACTGACGGTGCCCGGGTGAGCCGCGGCGGACACCGGCGCGACCCCGCCCCTACCGGTTGTCGACCAGTGTGATTCGAGGGCGTGTCCGCTGGTTAGAAGACTGGAAGTGTTGTCACCGCCCGGTCCGGAAAGCACCAGGACCATGTTGTGATCGTGAACACCGTGTCGTGGGGCGCCGTAGTGCTGGATACTGCGGGCAGCCGCACCCGGTGACCGGTGCCGGACGCGGTGAGCTGGAGGGGACGGTTCGCGTGAGCGAGATACCAGCGAAGGCCACGGAGTCCGAGGACCCGTCGGACGGCGCGAGGGATGACGGGGCGACGGACCCTTCCGCGGTCCCAGCGAGGCCGGGCGGCGCCGAGCGGCGCGCCGGGACGTCCGTCTCCGACGCCCTCGACGACTCCCCCGACGCCGCACGGACGTTGGCCGCAGGCGCCCTCGCCGCTGCGGGCGCGTCAGGCGGGGAGGCGATCTGGCAGGGCAGCCCGCCGGGGTCCCTGTACGACTACGTCAAGGTGGCGTCGTTCTCCATCGGGCCGGACGGGCTGGTCGACCAGTGGAGCGTACGCGCCGAGCAGTTGTTCGGCATCGCCGCCGAACACGCCCTCGGCCTGGACCCCATCCAGGCGTTCATCGACCCCGACCACCGCGTCGAGGGCCAGCGGAAGATGGCCGAGATCCTCGACGGGCGGGAGTGGACCGGCGTCGTACCCGTCCGGCTGCCCGACCCGGTGCACGGCGGGCCCGCGGTGGAGGCCCTCGCCGAGATCTACGTGATGCCGACCCGGGCCGAGGGCGGCGAGAAGGCCGCCGTCTGCATCGTCGTCGACGTCCGCGTGCTGCGGAGCATCGAGACCGACCTCGCCGCCTCGCAGGCGATCTTCGGCCAGTCCCCGTTCGGATTCCTGCTCATCGACGCCGAGTTGCGGGTGCGCCGCGCCAACGAGCGGTTCGCGTCCACCTTCGGCGGGACCCCCGACGACCACCGCGGCAAGGGCGTCCACGACTATCTGCCGCGCGGCGAGGCCGAGCGGGTCTCGGCCACCCTGCGCCGGGTCCTGGAGACCGGTGACTCCATCACCGACATGCACATCACGGGCTTCGTGCCCGGCTCCGACGACCGCCGCCACTGGTCCGTCAACCTCTACCGCGTGCACAGCGGCACCGGCCGCCCCATCGGCGTCGCCTGGCTCGGCACCGACATCACCGCCCGCCGGGCCGCCGCCCGCGAGGCCGCCGCCGCCCGCCGCAACCTCGCCCTCCTCAACGACGCGGGCGCCCGCATCGGCAACTCCCTCGACCTGGAGACCACCGCCCGCGAACTCCTCGACGTGGTCGTCCCCGGCTTCTGCGACCTCGCCACCGTCGACCTCTACCAGGGCCTGCTGATCGGCGACGGCACCCCGCCCGGACTGCCCGACGGCAGCGCCGACCTGCGCCGCGTCGCCTTCGCCAGCGCCGTCTCCGACGCCCCCTTCTACGGCAGCGGCCAGCAGGTCGCCGTCGGCGCCGTCCACCACTACCCCTTCAACTCACCCTGCGCGGACGCCCTGCGCACCGCCCGGCCCCGCCGGGTGCCCGCCGAGGACGGCGGCCTCGTCCAGTCCACCCTCGCCGTGCCGATGGTCGCCCACGACACCGTCGTAGGACTGGCCCAGTTCGCCCGGACCAAGGGCAGCGAGCCGTTCGGGGACCGGGACCGGGACCTCGCGGTGGAGCTGGCGGCGCGGGCGGCGGTGTGCATCGACAACGCCCGCCTCTACCGCCGCGAGCACGAACGCGCCCTGATACTGCAACGGTCGCTGCTCCCGCCCGGCGACCCGGTCGCCTCCGGCCTGGACATCGCCTGCCGCTACCTGCCCGGCAACGTCTCCTCCGGGCGGCCCAGCGAGGTCGGCGGCGACTGGTTCGACGTCATCGAACTGCCCGGCCACCGCACCGCGCTGGTCGTCGGCGACGTGATGGGGCGCGGGCTGCGCGCCGCCGTCGCGATGGGCGAGCTGCGCACCGCCGTCCGCACCCTGGCCCAGCTCGACCTGGAACCCGCCGAGGTGCTCTCCCAGTTGGACGAGATCGCCCGCGGCCTCGGCACCCCCGGCGGCATCCAGCAGGCCACCCGCGCCGCCCGCCGCCCCCGCGAGGCCGACCTGTCCGAGGTCTACCTCGCCACCTGCGTGTACGCGGTCTACGACTCCGTCACCCGGCGCTGCACCTTCGCTAACGCGGGCCATCTGCCGCCCGTCCTGGTCGAACCCGGCGAGGCCGCGCTGATGCTCGACGTACCGCCGGGGCTGCCGCTCGGCGTCGGCGGGGAGCCGTTCGAGGACGTGGAGGTCGAACTGCCCGAGGGCGCGCTGCTCGCCCTGTACACGGACGGCCTCGTCGAGAGCCGCGACCACCCCCTCGACGAGGGCCTCCAGGCGTTCGTCGGCGCGCTCACCGACCCCACGCGCCCCCTGGAGGACGTCTGCGACCACGTCCTCAACACCCTCGACCCGCACCACGGTGAGGACGACATCGCCCTGCTGATGGCCCGCGTCCAGGGCCTGCCCACCGAGTCCGTCGGCGACTGGACCCTGCCGCGCGAACCGCGCAGCGTCGGCCGGGCCCGCGAGTACGCCCGCGACCAGCTCCTCGGCTGGGACCTCGAACCCCTCGTCGACACCACGGAACTACTGGTCAGCGAACTGGTGACGAACGCCCTGCGGTACGGCGAGGGCGAGATCAGACTCCGGCTGCTGCTGGACCGCACCCTGGTGTGCGAGGTCTGGGACGCCGGACTCGTGCAGCCGCGCCGCCGCCGCGCCCGCGACACCGACGAGGGCGGCCGGGGCCTCCAGCTCGTCGGCCTGCTCTCCGCGGCGTGGGGCTCCCGGCGCACCCCGCGCGGCAAGACGGTCTGGTTCGAACTCCCCCTCCCGGACGGCGAAACCACCCTCGCCGACCCCGCCGAGGCCCTGTTGAGCCTGTTCTGAGCCCTCAGCGGGGCGTGCCGTGCAGGCGGACGTCCTGTTCCGCGAGGTGGCGGGCGTGCCGGGCCAGGTCGTCGGCCGCGAGGAGGTCCCTCTCCGGGCCGGGCGCGAGGAGCCGCAGGGCCTCCGCAAGCCGGGTGCGGGCCTCGGCGGCGACCACGCCCCGGTGGGTGGCCACGAAGTCGTCCGCGGCGGCCGTGGCGTGCCGCGCCACCAGCAGCGCGGCGGCCCCCACCACCCCGGCCCGCCCGTCCGCCACCGGCAGCACCGCCCGCACGGTCCGGCGCAGCAGCTCCACCGGGTCGTACGCCCGCCCCGCCGTCAGCTCCTCCCGTACGGAGCCCAGCACCACGTCCGCCTGCCGGACCCGGGCCCGCAGTTCCCCCACGGGTACCCCCGGGGAGCCCTTCGCCGCCCGCTCCCTGGCCCCCGCCAGCTCCGCCTCCGCCCCCGTCAGCGCGGCCGGGAGCAGCTCCGCCGCCGCGGTCAGCTCACCGGCGAGCCGGTCGACGGCGGCGACGAGGACGGCGGCCCCGGCAATCGCGTCCTCGGCGGCGCGCAGGTGCCCGGCGGTGTGCTCGGGCTGGCCGAGGTCGGCGGACTGCCGGGCCTCGTTGAGCCGCGTGGTGGCGAACACCAGCCGGTCCTTCGCCAGTTCGAGGTACCCGGTCACCGACGCCGTGGCGCCCGGCGTGCACCGCTCCCGCAGCGCGTCGAGCGTCGCCGACAGCCCCGTCGTACGCCCCGCCAGCTCCCGGAACCGTCCCTCCGCGACCTCCAGGGCCGCGCCCGGCGCCCGGTCGAGGCCGCGCAGCCGCGCCAGCCCGGCCGCCTCCGCGTCCAGCCGCCGACCCGCCTCCGCGCACCGGCCGACGATCCCGGCGAGCGCGTGGCGCCGCGCCGACTCGTCGCCGGGGACGCCACCGTCGTAGCGCTGCCGGATCGCGAACGCCGCCCGCAGCTCCGTCCCGGCCGCCCGCGCCGCCCGCTCGTACGGTTCCAGGGCGGCCGGGTCGCAGCGGGCGGCGGCGAAGCCGAGTTCCACGCGGCCGGCGCGCAGACCGTCGTCGGCCTCGACGAGCGCCGCGCAGGCCCGCGCGTCCAGCTCGGTGAGCGGCGCGCCGCCCGCCGCGGCGGTCCGTGCCCCACCGGGCGTCGTCCGGGTCGCCGCGCGCCGGGTGCGGCGTACGTACCCGTAGGCGGCGAGCGCGAGCACCGCCACCGCGGCCACCAGCGGCAGCACCAGGTCGGCGGTGTGCGTCCCGTCGTCCTCCCGCACCGCCGCGCCCGCGACCGGGCCCCGCGCCCGAGGCGTCACCCTCGGCAGCACCAGGCAGAGCCACAGCACCGCTATGGCACCCCCGAGCAGCCCCTGGGCGATGCGCGCGGCTATCTGTCCCCGTCCCCGCCGCGTCCGGCCCCCGATCAAGGATGGCGTCACATGTGGGAGCGTATGACCAGGAATGGCGGCCCGCGACCGCTGGAGCCGCCTCCGTTACCGTCCGCGCTCTCGACGCCGCCTCCGCCCGGCTGGGAGGGTGTGCGGTATGTACGGGATGCTGCTGACGGTGGCCGTGGCGGTCGTGGTGGCCGCCGTGGCCATGGGCGTGACCGGGGCCGTGACGGGGTGGGTGCCGCCGTACGGACGCGGGCGGATCCCGCGGCCGAGGCTGTACGGGTACGGCACGCTGGCGGCCGGTGCCGGGCTCGGCGGTTCGGTGTCGCTGGGCTCGTACGACGGGTCGGAGACCGGGTACGCCGTCCTCGCGCTGGGCAGCATGGCGTGCTTCGCGGCGGGCCTGTTCGTACAGGTGCTGGCCCAGCGGCCGGGGCGGGCACGGCAGTCCACGCCCGCCCCCTGACCGCCCGTCGTCAGCCGGTACGGCGGCGGATCTTCGACCCCAGCCACACCAGCGGGTCGTACTTGCGGTCCACCGCGCGCTCCTTCAGCGGGATCAGGGCGTTGTCCGTGATGTGGATGCCCTCGGGGCAGACCTCCGTACAGCACTTGGTGATGTTGCAGTAGCCGAGGCCGTGCTCGTCCTGCGCGGTGGTCTTGCGGTCCAGGCCGGACTCGGCGGCGGCGTCCAGCGGGTGCATGTCGAGTTCGGCGACCCGCATCAGGAAGCGGGGGCCCGCGAAGGCCGCCTTGTTCTCCTCGTGGTCCCGGACCACGTGACAGGTGTCCTGGCACAGGAAGCACTCGATGCACTTGCGGAACTCCTGCGAGCGGTCCACGTCCTCCTGCATCATCCGGTACTCCCCGGGACCGAGGTCCGCGGGCGGCACGAAGGACGGGATCTCCCGCGCCTTGGCGTAGTTGAAGCCGACGTCCGTCACCAGGTCGCGGATGACGGGGAAGGCCCGCAGCGGGGTCACGGTGATCGTCTCGTCGCGGGTGAACACCGACATCCGGGTCATGCACATCAGCCGGGGCCGCCCGTTGACCTCCGCCGAGCACGAACCGCACTTGCCCGCCTTGCAGTTCCAGCGGACGGCGAGGTCGGGCGCCTCGGTGGCCTGGAGGCGGTGGATGATGTCGAGGACCACCTCGCCGTCGTTCACCTCGACCTCGAAGTCCGCCAGGCCACCGCCCTCGGCGTCCCCCCGCCACACCTTGAAGTGGGCGTCGTAGCTGCTCATTCGTACAGCTCCTCTTCGGCGAGGTACTTGACCAGCTCCTCCTTGTCGAAGAGGGCGAGCAGGTCCTGGCGGACGGGTTCGGTGGTCTCCCGGGTGAGGGCGACGGCGTCGTCGTCCGTGAGCGCGCACAGCAGGTTCAGGGGTCGCCAGGCCCGGTCCATGCCGGGGAAGTCCTCCCGGGTGTGGCCGCCGCGCGACTCGGTGCGCTCCAGCGCGGCCCGCGCCACGCACTCGCTGACCAGCAGCATGTTCCGCAGGTCCAGGGCGAGGTGCCAGCCCGGGTTGAACTGGCGGTGCCCCTCCACGCCGGCCCGCGCGGCCCGCTCCCGCAGCTCGGCCAGGGCCCGCAGGGCCTGCTCCATCTCCGCCTCCCGGCGGATGATGCCGACCAGGTCGTTCATGGTGCGCTGGAGCTCCTGGTGCAGGGTGTACGGGTTCTCGCCGGTCACCGAGAAGGGCCGCAGCGCCTCCTCGGCCGCCGTGTCCACCTGGGCGTCGTCCACGACCGGCCGTGCCCCGGTCAGGCCCTGGGCGTACTCGGCGGCGTGCCAGCCCGCCCGGCGCCCGAACACCAGCAGGTCGGAGAGCGAGTTCCCGCCGAGCCGGTTGGAGCCGTGCATCCCGCCCGCGACCTCACCGGCCGCGAACAGCCCCGGCACCCCGCGCGCGGCGGTCGTGTCGGAGTCGACGGCGATACCGCCCATCACGTAGTGGCAGGTGGGCCCGACCTCCATCGCCTCCGCGGTGATGTCGACGTCCGCCAGCTCCTTGAACTGGTGGTACATCGACGGCAGCCGCCGTTTGATCACCTCGGCGGGCATCCGCGTCGACACGTCCAGGAAGACCCCGCCGTGCGGGGAGCCGCGGCCCTCCTTCACCTCGGAGTTGATGGCGCGGGCCACCTCGTCCCGGGGCAGCAGTTCGGGCGGGCGGCGGTTGTGGTCGGGGTCGTCGTACCAGCGGTCGGCCTCGTCCTCGGTCTCGGCGTACTTCTCCTTGAAGACGTCCGGGACGTAGTCGAACATGAACCGTTTGCCGTCGCTGTTGCGGAGCACCCCGCCGTCGCCGCGCACCGACTCGGTGACCAGGATGCCCTTCACGGACGGCGGCCAGACCATGCCGGTCGGGTGGAACTGCACGAACTCCATGTTCAGCAGGGGCGCGCCCGCGAGCAGGGCCAGCGCGTGGCCGTCTCCGGTGTACTCCCAGGAGTTCGAGGTGACCTTGAAGGACTTGCCGATGCCGCCGGTGGCGATCACCACGGAGGGCGCCTCGATCACGAGGAAACGGCCCGACTCACGCTCGTAGGCGAAGACCCCGCAGACCCGGTCGCCGTCCTTGAGAACGCGGGTGACCGTGCACTCCTGGAAGACCCTGAGCCCCGACTCGTAGTCGCCGGTCTCCCTGTGGTCCTGCTGCTGGAGGGAGACGATCTTCTGCTGGAGGGTGCGGATCAGCTCCAGGCCGGTGCGGTCGCCGACGTGGGCGAGGCGCGGGTACTCGTGGCCGCCGAAGTTGCGCTGCGAGATCCGGCCGTCCTTCGTACGGTCGAACAGCGCGCCCCAGGTCTCCAGTTCCCACACCCGGTCCGGCGCCTCACGGGCGTGCAGCTCGGCCATCCGCCACTGGTTGAGGAACTTGCCGCCGCGCAGGGTGTCCCGGAAGTGGACCTGCCAGTTGTCGTGCTCGTTGGCGTTGGCCATGGCCGCGGCGATGCCGCCCTCCGCCATCACCGTGTGCGCCTTGCCGAACAGCGACTTGCAGATCACGGCCGTACGGGCGCCCCGCTCGCGCGCCTCGATGGCGGCGCGCAGTCCGGCGCCGCCCGCCCCGATCACGACGACGTCCCACTGCTGTCGCTCCACCACGGTCATCAGAAGAACCTCGGATCGTCGAAAGCGCCGGACGCGACGAGATACACGTAGAAGTCGGCGAGCGCCACGCTCACCAGGGACGCCCAGGCCAGGGCCATGTGGTGGTCGTTGAGCCGGCCCACCCACCGCCACATGCGGTAGCGCACGGGATGCTTGGAGAAGTGCTTCAGCTGGCCGCCGACGATGTGGCGGCAGGAGTGGCAGGAGAGGCTGTACGCCCAGATGAGGACGATGTTGACGAGGAACACGAGGGTGCCGAGGCCCATGTGGCCCCACTCGTAGTCCTCGTCGCGGAAGGCGAGCACCGTGTCGTAGGTGAGGACGCCCGCGACCAGGAACGCCGCGTAGAAGAAGTACCGGTGGAGGTTCTGGAGGACCAGCGGGAAGCGGGTCTCGCCGGTGTACTTGCGGTGCGGTTCGGCGACCGCGCAGGCGGGTGGCGAGGCCCAGAAGCCGCGGTAGTACGCCTTGCGGTAGTAGTAGCAGGTCAGCCGGAAGCCGAGCGGGAAGACCAGGATGAGGATGGCGGGGGACAGGCCCCACCAGCCACCGAAGAGCTCCCAGTTCGGGCCCGCCCGCATCGGTTCGCAGTTCTCCGCCAGACAGGGGGAGTAGAAGGGCGAGACGTACGGCGCCGCGTAGTAGTCGGCGTTCACGAAGGCCCGCCACGTCGAGTACACGATGAAGGCGAGCAGGCCGAAGGTGGTGGTGGCCGGGGCCAGCCACCAGCGGTCGGTCCGCAGGTGGGGGGCGGCGATGGCGGCGCGGGTGGCGGACCGTACACCGGCGCCGGGCGGATGGGGTTCTGTCGTCGGGGGTTCCGTACCAGTGGCCAAGTCTTGACTCCGGTCGGGTCGGCTCTACGGCTGGGCGGCGCCGCGGTTCACGGCGCGTGTCGGTTGCGGGCGCCGAGGCCCTCGTCGTCCGAGTCGGTCCACAGGGCGCTGTCGTAGGGCGCGTCGGAGATGGTGACCAGCTCCTGGCGCCGGGTGCTGCCCGGTGTGGCCGCCCCCTCGCGCAGCAGTGCCACGCTCTCGCGCAGGTGCGCGCAGTCGGCGCGGACCCGGCGGATGTCCACTCCGCCGCTGCCCAGTTGCTGTTCCAGTCGGCTCACCGACCTCATCAGGTCGTCGAGACAGCGCTGGACCGAGTCGAGCTCGTCGTGCACGGACATGACGTGACCTCACTTCCGTCGGCCTGGCGGCCGTGGGCGGCAACGTTCAGGTGACGTTCATGCGCCTGCGAGTGTTGCGCGTCACACCGGCCGGTGGGAAGGGACGTGCACCGATTGGCTGGGGCCCGCGGGTGCACGGGCGGTGTGGTTGCGCCGTACGGGTGAGGTTGGCGGGGGCTGTCGCCGTGTCGCCGTCCGCTGCTGAACCCTTTCCTCTTCAGTAGGCCGCCATAGATGTGATCAGCTCCATATACCGCCGTATACCGTCTTAAACCGCCAAAGTGATCGTCATGCCCGTGACCTCCGGAGGTAACCAGAGATGTCCCAGTACGGCGTCGGACTGCGCGCGGTCACGCGCTCGGCCGTCCTCCTCACCGCGGGCGCCCTCGTGGTCCCGGGTCTCGCCGGGTGCGGCTCCCCGGACCCCGCCGGAAAACCGCTGGCCGGACCGGACACCGCGCCCGCCGCCCGGGACCGGATCGCCGACGGCGGCACCCTGCGATGGGCCGTGGACGCCGTGCCGGAGACGCTGAACGCCTTCCAGGCCGACGCCGACGCGGGCACCACGCGGGTGGCGCAGGCGGTGCTGCCGACGCTGTACCGGACGGGGGAGCGGGGGCGCCCGGAGATCAACCCCGACTATCTGGAATCAGCCAAGATCGTCGAGACCGAGCCCCAGCAGGTCGTCCTCTACAAGCTCAACCAGCAGGCCGTCTGGAGCGACGGACGCGAGATCGGCGCCGCCGACTTCGCCGCGCAGTGGCGGGCCCTGTCCGGCAAGGACAGCGCCTACTGGACCGCCCGGAACGCCGGGTACGAGCGGATCGCGCGGATCGAGCGCGGCGCCAGCGACCTGGAGGTCAAGGTCACCTTCAGGCGGTCCTACGCCGACTGGAAGTCGCTGTTCTCCCCGCTGTACCCCAAGGAGGTCATGGGGACGCCGGACGCCTTCAACGAGGGGGCGCGGCGCACGCTGAAGCTGACGGCGGGGCCGTTCGTCCTGAAGAAGGTCGACCGCGCGGACGACGAGGTGCGCCTCGCCCGCAACCCGCGCTGGTGGGGGCGGCCCGCGAAGCTCTCCGGGATCGTGCTGCGCGAGGTGCCGCGCGGGAAGCGGGCCGCCGCGCTGACGGCGGGCCGGATCGACGTCGCGGAGATCGACGCGGCGACGGCCGGAAGGCTCGGGCGGCGCGGGGGCGCCGTGGAGGTGCGCAAGTCCCTGGAGCCCGCGTTCACCCAGCTCGCCCTGAACGGCGCCGGGGGCCCGCTGGCCGACGAGCGGGTGCGCAGGGCCGTCGCGCGGGCGCTGGACCGGCGGGAGCTGGCCCGTGTCGTCCTCAAGCCGCTGGGGCTGCCCGCGAAGCCGGTCGGCAGCCATGTCGCGCTCTCCGGCCAGGCCGCCTACGCCGACGGCAGCGGGGCGCTCGGCGGCCAGGACACCGAGGAGGCCCGGGCCCTGCTGGCGGACGCGGGGTGGGAGCCGGGGAAGGTGAAGGAAGAGAAGGGCGAGAAGGGCGAGAAGGGCGAGAAGGCGGAGAAGAAGGGCGAGAAGGGCGAGAAGGCCGCGGGCTCCAAGCAGGGCCAGGGCGACGACGGAGATGACGGAGATGACGGGGACGACGACGGCACCTACATCGTCGGCCAGGACGACAAGGGCCGGGGCGGCGACGAGGACCTCGCGCAGGACGGCAAGCAGCACCTGAAGCCGGGCGGCGCCCCGGGCGCCTACGCGCCGAAGGGCACGGCCGCGCCCGCCAGGTCGGCGCCGGGCCCGCTGGCCAAGGACGGCAAGGCGCTCTCCCTGCGCTTCGTGCTGCCGTCCGGTCCGGGCACCCAGACGCTGGCGACGGTCGCGGAGCGGATCCGGCGGATGCTGGACCGGGTCGGCATCCGCACCGAGGTGTCCAAGGTCGGGGAGCAGAGCTACTTCAAGGACCACATCGCGTCCGGCGAGTACGACCTCGCCCTCTACTCCTGGCCCACGTCGCCCTTCCCCGCGACCGACGCCCGGCCGATCTACGCCAAGCCGGTGCCGGCGGCGGACGGCTCCCTGAACGTCGAGCAGAACTACACCCGCGTCGGCACCGACCAGGTCGACCAGCTCTTCGAGCAGGCGGTCGGCACCCTCGACGAGGGCGAGTCCCGCGCCCTGCTCCGCAAGGCCGACGCCCGCATCTGGGCGGCGGCGGGCTCCCTCCCCCTCTACCAGCGCCCCCAGCTGGTCGCCACCCGGACCGGCCTCGCCAACGTCGGCGCCTTCGGGATGGGAACGCCGGTGTACGAGGACATGGGGTTCCTGAGGAAGAAGTCGGGAAGCCGCTCGGAGAAGCCGTCGGGAAAGCCGTCGGGAAAGCCGTCGGAACAGGTGTCCACCAGCCCGTCCCCGTCCCGTTCGTAGCCCCCCGCCGCCCCTCCGCGCGGCCCCTTGCCCGGGCGCCCCGTACCATGGGATAAGGCCGAGGCGTGTCAAGCCCGGCAGGGTGCGCGTATCGCAGACCTACGCGCAGCCCTCCTCACCACCCCGGGAGTACGCCGCACTATGGCTGTGACTGCAACGCGTCACGACATCCGCAACGTCGCCATCGTCGCCCACGTCGACCACGGCAAGACCACGATCGTGGACGCCATGCTCAAGCAGGCCGGTGCCTTCGCCGCGCACCAGCTCGACACGGTCGACGACCGCATGATGGACTCGAACGACCTGGAGCGTGAGAAGGGCATCACGATCCTCGCCAAGAACACGGCGGTGAAGTACCACCCGAAGGCCGGTGGGGACCCGATCACGATCAACATCATCGACACCCCCGGCCACGCCGACTTCGGCGGCGAGGTCGAGCGCGGGCTGTCGATGGTCGACGGTGTCGTCCTGCTCGTCGACGCCTCCGAGGGCCCGCTGCCGCAGACCCGGTTCGTGCTCCGCAAGGCGCTCCAGGCGCGGCTGCCCGTCATCCTGTGCATCAACAAGACGGACCGGCCGGACGCCCGTATCGACGAGGTCGTGAACGAGGCGTACGACCTGTTCCTCGACCTGGACGCCGACGAGGACCAGATCGAGTTCCCGATCGTCTACGCCTGCGGCCGGGACGGCATCGCCTCGCTGACCAAGCCGCAGGACGGCACGGTCCCGGCGGACAGCGACAGCCTGGAGCCGTTCTTCTCGACGATCCTGGAGCACATCCCCGCGCCGACGTACGACGCGGACGCCCCGCTCCAGGCGCACGTCACCAACCTGGACGCCGACAACTTCCTCGGCCGTATCGCGCTGCTGCGCGTCCAGCAGGGCGAGCTGAAGAAGGGGCAGACGGTCGCGTGGATGAAGCGCGACGGCTCCGTCCACAGCGTGCGCATCAGCGAGCTGATGATGACCGAGGCGCTGACCCGCAAGCCCGCCGAGAAGGCCGGGCCCGGCGACATCTGCGCCGTGGCCGGCATCCCGGACATCATGATCGGTGAGACCCTCGCCGACCCGGAGAACCCGATCGCGCTCCCGCTGATCACGGTCGACGAGCCCGCGATCTCGATGGTGATCGGTACGAACACCTCGCCGCTGGTCGGCCGGGGCGGCACCGGCAAGGGCGCCGACAACAAGGCGGTCGTGAAGGACCGCAAGGTCACCGCCCGCCAGGTGAAGGACCGGCTCGACCGGGAGCTGATCGGCAACGTCAGCCTCCGGGTGCTGGACACCGAGCGGCCCGACGCCTGGGAGGTGCAGGGGCGCGGTGAGCTGGCCCTGGCCATCCTCGTCGAGACCATGCGCCGGGAGGGCTACGAGCTGACCGTCGGCAAGCCCAAGGTCGTCACCAAGGAGGTCGACGGCAAGGTCCACGAGCCGGTCGAGCGGATGACGATCGACGTGCCCGAGGAGCACATGGGCGCCGTCACCCAGCTCATGGGCGTCCGCAAGGGCCGGATGGACAACATGTCGAACCACGGCTCCGGCTGGGTCCGCATGGAGTTCGTCGTGCCCTCGCGCGGACTGATCGGTTTTCGGACGGAGTTCCTCACCCAGACCCGGGGCACCGGCATCGGCCACTCGATCCACGAGGGCTTCGAGCCGTGGTTCGGGCCGCTCCAGACCCGGAACAACGGCTCCCTCGTCGCCGACCGCTCCGGCGCCGTCACGGCGTTCGCGATGACGAACCTCCAGGAGCGCGGCGTGCTCTTCGTGGAGCCCGGCACCGAGGTGTACGAGGGCATGATCGTCGGTGAGAACTCCCGCTCCGACGATATGGACGTGAACATCACCAAGGAGAAGAAGCTCACCAACATGCGGTCGTCCACGGCCGACGTGACCGAGTCGATCGTCCCGCCGCGCAAGCTGTCGCTGGAGCAGTCCCTGGAGTTCTGCCGCGACGACGAGTGCGTGGAGGTCACCCCGGAGGCGGTTCGCATCCGCAAGGTGAGCCTGGACGCCCGCGAGCGCGCCCGCGCCGCGAGCCGCGCCAAGCACGGCTGACGCGCCCCGGCGCGACGACCCGGCCCCCCGCCGCGGGAGCCGGGTCGTCGTGGTGCTCGCGAAAGGGTCACGGAACGGCCTCGGAAGGGCACCGGAAGGGCTTCTGAGGTCGAGAGATGACAGTTGAACCACGCTGTTCGGATATCGGTATGGCTGCGCTCAAGTTTCGGACATGTAAACCTGCAAAATGTCCGGTTCGACGGGAACTGTCGATTATCGATCGCACCTGTCAAGCGCGCCAAGGTGTCAATCTTTGCAATTTTTGCTCAAAAAAAGCTCGGTAGGGAGATCCCTATGTCTTCTGCCCTTGACGCGCGTTGATGCGTTTGGCGAAAGTTCCCCCAAACCACAGAACCTGCCGGTATCTGTGCTGCGCTCAACTCTCCAACCCCCCGGGGGAAGAACACACATGACCAGTCCGACGAAGGCCGAGGGCTCCGGGTCCGCGGTCGCCTTGGACCCAGAGCTCGACGCGACCTCCGAGGTCGCCGAGGGCCCCAAGAAGCTTGAGGGTCGCTCTCCCGGGCAGTTGATGTGGCAGCGCTTCAGGCGTGACCGTACAGGGATGTTCTGCGCGGGCGTAGTGATTTTCTACTTCGTCATCGCGCTCTGCGCGCCGCTGCTCACCTCGATCAGCGGCACGGACCCGTACACCCTGTACGGCCAGGACCCGACGTACGCGGACAAGCCCATCCTGGACGACTTCGGGCTCCCGCTCGGCTACTTCGGCGGCATGTCCGCCGACCACTGGTTCGGCGTGGAGCCGCAGTACGGCCGCGACCTCTTCGCCATGCTGGTGTACGGCATGAGGACGTCGCTCTTCATGGCGCTGGGCGTGTCGGTCCTGCTGACCGTCACGGGCGTGATCATCGGTCTGATCGGCGGCTACTTCGCCGGCCGCACCGACTACTGGCTGGGCCGGATCACGGACTTCTTCCTGTCCTTCCCCTCCCAGCTGTTCTTCATCGCCTTCATGCCCGTGGTGACCTCGTTCTTCGTGGACCCGCAGGAGGAGACGCCCACGTACTTCCGGGCGCTGGCGATCCTCATCGTGCTGTGGGTCCTGGGCTGGATGGGCATGGCCCGCCTCGTGCGCTCGGTGGTGCTGGCACTGCGTGAGCGGGAGTTCATCGAGGCCGCCAAGGTCTCGGGTGCCTCACCGGGCCGGATCATCCGCAAGGAGGTCCTGCCGAACATCGTCACGCCGGTGCTGGTGCAGTTCACGTACCAGCTGCCCAGCACCATCCTGACCATCGCCTTCCTCTCCTTCGCGGGCGTCGGCTTCGTCGAGCCCACCCCGGACTGGGGGCGGCTGTTCGCCGCTGGCGCTCAGTACACCCAGCAGGATGCCGCGTTCATCTTCTTCCCGGGTGTGGCGCTGGTGATCTTCGTCCTGTGCTTCAACCTCCTCGGAGACTCGGTACGGGACGCCTTCGACCCCAAGTCCGGGCGCTGACCCGTCCATTGGTGGGGGGTGGCTGCCGCCCCCGCGTCGGCCTACCAGCCGCGTCAGGCAGTACTCATGGATAACAACCGACAGGTAGGTGCATTCACCGCTATGAAGTCGTTCACCTCGCGCAGAGCGCGCGCCGCGCTGGTCGCCATCGCGGCCGGGTCCCTCGCGCTCACCGGCTGCTCTGAGAACACCGGCGACACCGGCAAGGACAAGAGCGAGAAGCAGGAGAAGGCCAAGGAGCAGCAGGAGGGCGTCGCGTACCTGGACGCCAAGGCCTCCACCGGTCCGGCCGAGAAGGTCCCCGGGGCCAAGCCGGGCGGCACCATCACGGTCTACCAGGAGTCCGGCCTCTCCCACATGGACCCGGGCCAGATCTACGTCTCCGACGCGGGTCAGTTCGCCAACCTGGTCTTCCGTGGTCTGACCAACTTCGAGGAGGACGGCAAGGGCGGCGTCGCCGTCGTGGGTGACCTCGCGACCGACTCCGGCAAGGCGTCCGACGACAACAAGACCTGGACGTACACGCTCAAGGACGGCATCAAGGACGAGAACGGCAACGAGATCACCTCGGCCGACATCCGTCACACCGTCGAGCGCCTCTACGCCGAGTTCATCTTCGACGGCCCGACCTACCTCCAGAACTGGCTGAGCGGCGCGGACTACCGCAAGGCCCTGCCGGACGGCGGCTTCGGCAAGAAGCACCTGCCGGACTCGGTCCTGGAGACGCCGGACGACAAGACGGTCATCTTCCACTTCGACACCCCGCGTCCGGACCTGCCGATGACGCTGGCGATGCCGGGCTACTCCGTGGTTCCGGAGGAGACCGACACCAAGGCGAAGTACGACACCGCCCCGGTCTCCCTCGGCCCGTACAAGATCGCGGAGTTCAAGGCGGGCAAGACCCTCAAGCTCGTCAAGAACGAGAACTGGGACCCGAACACCGACTCCGTCCGCCACCAGTACGTGGACGGCTTCAACTTCCAGTTCGGCATCACCGAGTCGTCCCAGACCAAGCGTCTGATCGCCAGCAACGGCGACTCCGCGAACGCCATCCAGTTCACCGGCAGCGTCGACGCCACCCAGATCCAGGACGTCATAGGCGACCCGAAGGTCGAGAGCCGCACCATCAAGGGCTACCAGCCCTACGTGATGCAGCTGACCTTCAACCTGGACCGCGTCAAGAACAAGGCCGTCCGTGACGCCGTCACCTACGCGGTGAACTCCAAGTCCCTCATCGCCGGTGAGGGTGGCGCCTACGGTGGTGACGTCGCCCCGAACCTGTTCGCCCCGACCCTGCCGGGCTACGACGCCACGTACGACCCCTACGGCCGTCTGAAGATGCCCGCGGGCAACATCGAGAAGGCCAAGGAGCTGCTCGCGGACGTCCCGGCGTCCGAGAAGAAGCTCGTCTTCGCCTACGCCAACTCCGAGGCGGGCCAGAAGCGCAAGGTCGCCATCGAGGACGCGCTGGGCAAGGTCGGCATCGACGTCGTCTCCAAGGAGATCGACGCCGCGAGCTACTACGAGCAGATCGGCAAGCTCGCCAACCCGTACGACATGTACATCACCGGCTGGGGCCAGGACTGGCCGTCCGCCGCGACGGTCATCACCCCCATCTACGACGGTGACCAGGTCGCCGACGGTGCCTCGAACTACGCGCACATCAACGACCCCAAGGTCCAGGGGCTGATCACGAAGGCCCTGACCGAGCAGCCCGAGCAGGCCGCCAAGACCTGGGAAGAGGCCCACAAGTACATCCTGGAGGAGGTCAACCCGGCCGCTCCGCTGTGGTACACCAAGCAGCTCCAGCTGTTCGGCTCGAACATCGGCGGTGCCCGCTACAGCACTGAGTCCAGCTACATGGACGTCACCCGACTGTTCCTGAAGTCGTAACTCTCTACGGCTGTTCGCGGGGGCGCGCACCAGGCGGAGCGCGTCCCCGCGGTTCCGTGAACCCGTCCACCGTCTCCGCAGAGAGCAGCCCCCCGCCATGCTTCAGTTCATCATCCGGCGCTCGGTCGGTGCCCTCGTCACCTTGTTCCTGATCGGCGCCGCCACCTTCTTCCTCTTCGTCGCCGCGCCGTCCGACTACGCCTCCCTGGCCTGTGGCAAGGACTGCTCGCCCGCGCGACTGGAGGACATCCGGCACGCCCTCGGCCTCGACCAGCCGCTCGCCACGCAGTTCTGGGACTTCATGTCGGGCATCGTGGCCGGGCGCGACTTCCCGCAGGGCGACTGCCCCGCGCCGTGCCTGGGCCGGTCGTTCTTCTACAACGACAACGTCACCTCGATCATCATGGACCGGTTCCCGCTGACCCTGTCCCTGACGGTCGGCGCCCTGCTCGTCTTCCTCGTCCTCGGCATCGGCGCGGGCATGATCGCCGCCTACCGGCGCGGCACCCTGGTGGACAAGACCGCCACGGGCGCCTCCATGGTGCTCAGCTCCTTCCAGATCTACTTCCTCGGCCCGATCGTGCTGCTGATCTTCGTCTACAGCACCGGCTGGGTGGAGAACCCGAAGTACATCCCGTTCACCGAGGACCCGGCGGGCTGGCTCGGCGGGCTGTGGATCCCCATGGCCGTCATGGCGACCATCTTCACCGGCCAGTACACCCGTATGGCGCGCTCCTCGATGATCGAGCAGCTCCAGGAGGAGCACGTGCGCACCGCCCGCGCCAAGGGCATGGGCAAGAAGTACGTCTTCTTCCGCTACGCCTGGCGCGGCTCGCTCATCCCGATCGTGACCATCCTCGGCATCGACCTGAGCGCCCTGCTCGGCGGCGGTGTCGTCACCGAGCTCACCTTCGACCTCCAGGGCATCGGCCGCCTCGCGGTGACCGGCGCGATCACGAAGGACCTCCCGCTGACGATGGGTGTCATGCTGGTCGGAGCCTTCTTCATCCTGCTGCTGAACATCCTCGTCGACATCGCGTACGCCTGGATCGACCCGCGCGTCCGGCTCTCCTAGGAAGAACCCACCACCGTGACCACACTGACCAAAACCGAGGACGCCCCGGCCCCGACCGGGTCCGAGAGTTTCCTCTCGGTCCGTGACCTGCGGGTGCGGTTCTCCACCGAGGACGGCATCGTCAAGGCCGTCGACGGGCTCTCCTTCGATGTCGAGCGCGGCAAGACCCTCGGCATCGTCGGCGAGTCCGGCTCCGGGAAGTCCGTCACCAACCTGACGATCCTGGGCCTGCACAACCCGCGGACCACCACCATCGACGGCGAGATCGTCCTCGACGGGCAGGAGCTCGTCACCGCCAAGGAGAAGGAGCTGGAGAAGCTCCGCGGCAACAAGATGGCGATGATCTTCCAGGACCCGCTGACGGCGCTGTCGCCGTACTACACGGTGGGACGGCAGCTCGCCGAGCCGTACATGAAGCACACCGGCGCCTCCAAGAAGGAGGCCAAGGACCGGGCGATCCAGATGCTGGAGAAGGTCGGCATCCCGCAGCCCAAGGTGCGCTTCGACGACTACCCGCACCAGTTCTCCGGCGGTATGCGCCAGCGCGCGATGATCGCCATGGCGCTGATGTGCGACCCGGACCTGCTGATCGCCGACGAGCCGACCACCGCGCTCGACGTGACCGTGCAGGCGCAGATCCTGGACCTGCTGAAGGACCTCCAGCAGGAGTTCGGCTCCGCGATCGTCTTCATCACCCACGACCTCGGCGTCATCGGCAACATGGCCGACGACCTGCTGGTGATGTACGCGGGCCGGGCGGTGGAGCGCGGCTCCGTCAGGGAGGTGCTGCGCACGCCGAAGCACCCCTACACCTGGGGCCTGCTCAGCTCGATGCCGCGCCTCGACGGCGACATCGACCAGGAGCTGACGCCGATCCCGGGCAGCCCGCCGTCGCTGCTCAACCCGCCCACCGGCTGCCCGTTCCACCCGCGCTGCGCCTACCGCGACAAGGTGCCGGGCAACCAGTGCACCGACGCCCGGCCGTCGCTCGGCGAGGGCCGCGCCGCCGCCTGCCACCTCACGGCTGAGCAGAAGCAGACCATCTTCATCGACGAGATCCAGCCCCGGCTGCGCTAGGGAGAGACCGAGATCATGAGCGAGAACCTCACCCTCCCCGCACAGCAGGGCGCCTCCGCCACCTCCACGGAACCCCTGCTGGAGGTCAAGGGGCTGACCAAGCACTTCCCGATCTACGGCGGCTTCCCGATCAAGCGCAGGGTCGGGGCCGTCCAGGCCGTCGACGGCGTCGACCTGACCGTGGGCGTGGGCGAGAGCGTCGGTCTGGTCGGTGAGTCCGGCTGCGGCAAGTCCACGACCGGGCGGCTGATCACCCGGCTCCTGGAGCCGACGGCGGGGCAGATCACGTACGCCGGGAACAACATCACCAAGGCCACCCGTCGGCAGCTGGCGCCGGTGCGGTCCGAGATCCAGATGATCTTCCAGGACCCGTACTCGTCGCTGAACCCCCGGCAGACCGTCGGCTCCATCATCAAGGCGCCGATGGAGGTCAACGGGATCAACCCGGACGGCGGCCGGGAGAAGCGCGTCCGGGAGCTGCTGGAGCTGGTCGGCCTCAACCCCGAGCACTACAACCGCTTCCCGCACGAGTTCTCCGGCGGTCAGCGCCAGCGCATCGGCGTGGCCCGCGCGCTCGCCCTGAACCCGAAGCTGATCGTCGCGGACGAGCCGGTCTCGGCCCTGGACGTGTCGATCCAGGCGCAGGTGGTGAACCTGCTGCAGAAGGTCCAGGAAGAGCTGGGCATCGCGTTCGTCTTCATCGCCCACGACCTGGCGATCGTGCGGCACTTCTCGCAGCGCGTGGCCGTGATGTACCTCGGCAAGGTGGTCGAGGTCGGCGACCGGGACTCCATCTACAACCACCCCCGGCACCCGTACACCCACGCCCTGCTGTCCGCCGTCCCCGAGGTCGCCATGGACGACGAGACGGAGCAGCGTGAGCGCATCCGCCTCTCCGGCGACGTGCCCTCGCCGATCCACCCGCCGTCCGGCTGCCGGTTCCGCACCCGCTGCTGGAAGGCGCAGGACAAGTGCGCCACGGAGGAGCCCCCGCTGGTCCAGATCTCCGGCAACCGCGACGGTCACCTGACCGCCTGCCACTTCCCGGAGGACCCGATGACCGGGACCCACGGCACGGACGTGATCATGGACCCCGCGCTCAAGGCCCTGGAGTCCGAGGGCTAGACCCCGAAGGCCCGCTGACGCGACGGAGCCCGGCCCACCCGGCCGGGCTCCGTCGCGTCAGCGCGCCCGTCGCGCCCGTCATCCATCCGGCCCGACACCACATGCGCTATGCCCTCTTCGCACCGATATTGGCCGTTAACGGTTCAGTGCCCCGGCGCTGACGTACGGCGATACGAGGAGGGACTCCATGCGTGGAGCCAGGCACGCCAGATGGGCCGCGTGCGCGGTCGCCGCGGGCCTTGTGGCGACGGCCTGCGGGGGCGGCGACGACGGCGGCGGTGGCGGAGGCGACTCGGGCGCCGTGCTCGCCTCGTCCTGGGGCGACCCGCAGAACCCGCTGGAGCCCGCCAACACCAACGAGGTGCAGGGCGGCAAGGTCCTCGACATGCTCTTCCGCGGCCTGAAGAAGTACGACCCGGACACCGGCGAGGCCAAGGACATGCTCGCCGAGAAGATCGAGACGTCCGACTCGCAGAACTTCACCGTCACCGTCGAGGACGGCTGGACCTTCAGCAACGGCGAGAAGGTCACCGCCCAGTCCTTCGTCGACGCCTGGAACTACGGCGCCAGCCTGAAGAACAACCAGCGCAACGCCTACTTCTTCAGCTTCATCGAGGGCTACGACGAGGTCCACCCGGAGGACGGCGGCAAGCAGACCGCCGACACCCTCTCCGGCCTGGAGGTCACCGGCGAGCGGACCTTCAACGTCAAGCTCAACCAGAAGTTCTCCACCTTCCCCGAGACCCTCGGGTACAACGCCTACGTCCCGCTGCCCAAGGCGTTCTTCGACGACCACGACGCCTGGCTGAAGAAGCCCGTCGGCAACGGGCCGTACCAGGTCCAGTCGTACACCCGCGGCTCGAAGATGTCCCTGCGCAAGTGGGAGGACTACCCCGGCGACGACGAGGCGCAGAACGGCGGCGTCGACCTGAAGGTCTACACCGACAACAACACCGCCTACACCGACCTGCTCGCCGGGAACCTCGACCTCGTCGACGACGTGCCCGCCGCCCAGCTGCGCAACGTCCAGAACGACCTCGGCGACCGGTACATCAACACCCCCGCCGGGATCATCCAGACCCTCGCCTTCCCGTTCTACGACAGCGACTGGGGCCAGGACGGACTGGAGGACGTCCGCAAGGGCCTGTCCCGGGCGATCGACCGCGAGCAGATCACCGAGACGATCTTCCAGAAGACCCGCACCCCCGCCAAGGACTGGACCTCCCCGGTCCTCGGCGAGGACGGCGGCTTCGACCCCGAGCTGTGCGGGGAGCTGTGCGAGTACGACCCCGGCGAGGCGAAGAAGCTGATCGAACAGGGCGGCGGGCTCCCCGGCGGCCAGGTCAAGATCACCTACAACGCCGACACCGGCTCCCACAAGGAGTGGGTCGACGCGGTCTGCAACTCCATCAACAACGCCCTCGACAACGACCGCGCCTGCGTCGGCAACCCCGTCGGCACCTTCGCCGACTTCCGCAGCCAGATCACCGACCAGAAGATGAGCGGGCCGTTCCGCGCGGGCTGGCAGATGGACTACCCGCTGATCCAGAACTTCCTCCAGCCGCTCTACTACACCAACGCCTCGTCCAACGACGGCAAGTGGAGCAACGAGAAGTTCGACGACCTGGTCGACCAGGCCAACGCCGAGTCCGACACCGCCAAGGCCGTCGACCTCTTCCAGCAGGCCGAGGAGGTCGTCCGGGACAACATGGCCGCCATCCCGCTCTGGTACCAGAACGGCAGCGCGGGCTACTCCGAGCGCCTCTCGAACGTCAAGCTCAACCCGTTCAGCGTCCCGGTCTACAACGAGATCAAGGTCGGCTGAGAGGGGGCGGCGATGGGACGCTACGTCGTCCGGCGGCTGCTCCAGATGATCCCGGTCTTCATCGGGGCCACGCTGCTGATCTTCCTGATGGTGAACGTGATGGGCGACCCCATCGCGGGCCTCTGCGGCGACCGGCAGTGCGACCCCGCGACCGCGGCCCAGCTGCGCCACGAGTTCGGCCTCGACAAGCCGGTGTGGCAGCAGTACCTGACCTACATGGGCAACGTGTTCACCGGCGACTTCGGCACCGCCTTCAACGGGCAGCCGGTGACCGAGCTGATGGGCACGGCGTTCCCGGTCACCATCCGGCTCACCGTGGTGGCGATCCTCTTCGAGATCGTCATCGGGATCACCCTCGGAGTCGTCACCGGCCTGCGCCGCGGCCATCCCGTCGACACCGGGGTGCTGCTGGTCACCCTGGTCGTCATCTCGGTCCCCACCTTCGTCACCGGCCTGCTGATCCAGCTGCTGCTCGGCGTGAAATGGGACTGGATCAAACCGTCGGTGTCGTCGGAGGCCACCTTCGACGAGCTGATCGTGCCGGGGCTGGTGCTGGCCTCCGTCTCCCTGGCGTACGTCACCCGGCTGACCCGCACCTCCATCGCGGAGAACCGGCGCTCCGACTACGTCCGCACCGCCGTCGCCAAGGGCCTGCCCCGGCGCCGGGTCATCACCCGGCACCTGCTGCGCAACTCCCTCATCCCCGTGGTCACCTTCATCGGCGCCGACGTCGGCTTCCTCATGGGCGGCGCGATCGTCACCGAGCGGATCTTCAACATCCACGGCGTCGGCTACCAGCTCTACCAGGGCATCCTGCGCCAGAACACCCAGACCGTCGTCGGCTTCGTGACCGTCCTCGTCCTCGTCTTCCTGGTGGCCAACCTCATCGTCGACCTCCTGTACGCCGTACTCGACCCGAGGATCCGCTATGCCTGAGCCGCCGCGCGAACCGGACAACGCCATCGCCTCCACCGGGCAGGGCGGCGCGATGGACCTGGGCCTGGACGAGGCCGAGACCCTGGAGCGCACCCCGGGCGGGCCGCTCGGCACCGGCCCCCAGGAGAAGCCGCGCTCGCTGTGGTCCGACGCCTGGCACGACCTGCGCCGCAACCCCGTCTTCATCGGCTCCGCGCTGGTCATCCTCTTCCTGGTCGTCATCTCCCTGTGGCCCTCCCTGATCGCCTCCGGCAACCCGCTCAAGTGCGACCTGGCGAGGGCCCAGGAGGGCTCCCAGCCGGGCCATCCGTTCGGCTTCAACGGGCAGGGCTGCGACGTCTACACACGGACCGTCTACGGGGCCCGTACGTCCGTCGCGGTGGGCGTCCTGTCCACGCTCGGGGTGGCGGTCCTGGGCAGCGTCCTGGGCGCCCTCGCCGGGTTCTTCGGCGGGCTCGGGGACGCGTTCCTCTCCCGGATCACCGACGTCTTCTTCGCCATCCCCGTCGTCCTCGGCGGACTCGTGCTGCTCTCGGTGGTCACCAGCAACACCATCTGGCCCGTCATCGGGTTCATCGTGCTGCTCGGCTGGCCGCAGCTGTCCCGCATCGCCCGCGGCTCCGTCATCACCGCCAAGCAGAACGACTACGTCCAGGCCGCCCGCGCCCTCGGCGCCTCCCACTCCCGGCTGCTGCTGCGGCACATCGCGCCCAACGCCGTCGCCCCGGTGATCGTCGTCGCCACCATCGCGCTCGGCACGTACATCGCCCTGGAGGCCACCCTGTCGTTCCTGGGGGTCGGACTGCGCCCGCCCAGCGTCTCCTGGGGCATCGACATCTCCGCCGCCTCCCCGTACGTCCGCAACGCCCCGCACGCCCTGCTGTGGCCCTCGGGGGCGCTGGCGGTCACCGTGCTCGCGTTCATCATGCTCGGCGACGCGGTGCGCGACGCCCTCGACCCGAAGCTGAGGTGAGCCGTGCTCCTCGACGTACGTGACCTGCACGTGGAGTTCCGCACCCGGGACGGCGTCGCCAAGGCCGTCAACGGCGTCAGCTACCAGGTGGACGCGGGCGAGACCCTCGCCGTGCTCGGCGAGTCCGGCTCCGGCAAGTCCGTCACCGCGCAGGCCATCATGGGCATCCTCGACATGCCGCCCGGCCGGATCACCGGCGGCGAGGTCGTCTTCCGGGACCGGGACCTGCTGAAGCTGAAGGAGGAGGAGCGCAGGAAGGTCCGCGGCGCCGAGATGGCGATGATCTTCCAGGACGCGCTCTCCGCCCTCAACCCGGTGATCCCGGTGGGCGACCAGCTCGGCGAGATGTTCACCGTGCACCGCGGCATGTCCCGCAAGGACGCGCGGAGCAGGGCCGTGGAGCTGATGGACCGGGTGCGCATCCCCGCCGCCCGCGAGCGCGTACGGCAGTACCCGCACCAGTTCTCCGGCGGGATGCGCCAGCGCATCATGATCGCGATGGCGCTCGCCCTGGAGCCCAAGCTGATCATCGCCGACGAGCCCACCACCGCCCTCGACGTCACCGTCCAGGCCCAGGTCATGGAACTCCTCGCGGAGTTGCAGCGCGAGTACCACATGGGCCTGTTCCTGATCACCCACGACCTCGGCGTGGTCGCGGACGTCGCGGACCGGATCGCGGTGATGTACGCGGGCCGCATCGTGGAGTCGGCCCCCGTCCACGACATCTACAAGGCCCCCGCCCACCCCTACACCCGGGGCCTGCTGGACTCCATCCCGCGCCTGGACCAGAAGGGCCAGGAGCTGTACGCCATCAAGGGCCTGCCGCCCAGCCTGCTCCACATCCCGCCGGGCTGCGCCTTCCACCCGCGCTGCCCGCTCGCCCGGGACGTCTGCACCACCGACGAACCACCGCTGTACGAGGTCGAGGGCGCCCCGGGCCGCGGCAGTGCCTGCCACTTCTGGAGGGAGTGCCTGCATGGCTGAGCCCATCCTGGAGGTGAGCGGCCTGGTCAAGCACTACCCGCTCACCCAGGGCATCCTCTTCAGGAAGCAGGTCGGCGCGGTCAAGGCCGTCGACGGCGTCGACTTCCAGCTCGCCCGCGGCGAGACCCTCGGCATCGTCGGGGAGTCCGGCTGCGGCAAGTCCACGGTCGCCAAGATGCTGGTCAGCCTGGAGAAACCGACCGCCGGGACGATCCGCTACAAGGGCGAGGACATCACCCACCTCTCCGGCCGCGCCCTGAAATCCGTCCGCCGCAACATCCAGATGGTGTTTCAGGACCCGTACACCTCCCTCAACCCCCGGATGACCGTCGGCGACATCATCGGGGAGGCGTACGAGATCCACCCCGAGGTGGCCCCCAAGGGCGACCGGCGCAAGCGCGTCCAGGAGCTGCTGGACGTCGTCGGCCTCAACCCGGAGTACGTCAACCGCTACCCGCACCAGTTCTCCGGCGGCCAGCGCCAGCGCATCGGCATCGCCCGCGGCCTCGCCCTGCGCCCGGAGATCATCGTCGCCGACGAGCCGGTCTCGGCGCTGGACGTGTCGGTGCAGGCCCAGGTCATCAACCTGATGGACCGCCTGCAGAACGAGTTCGACCTGTCCTACGTCTTCATCGCCCACGACCTGTCCATCGTCCGGCACATCTCCGACCGGGTCGGGGTGATGTACCTCGGCCGCATCGTGGAGACCGGCACGGACACCGAGATCTACGACCACCCGACCCACCCCTACACCCAGGCGCTGCTCTCCGCGGTGCCGGTGCCCGACCCGGTGGCGCGGGAGCACCGGGAGCGGATCATCCTCGCCGGTGACGTGCCGTCACCCACCAAGATCCCGTCCGGCTGCCGCTTCCGCACCCGCTGCTGGAAGGCGCGCGAGCGGTGTGTGGTGGAGGTCCCGGCGCTGGCGGTCCCGGAGGTGTTCCAGGGCGCGCGGGGCCCGGCCGTCCACGACTCGGCCTGTCACTTCGCGGAGGAGAAACGGGTCGTCCCCCCGGAGACGCCGGACGAGTAACACGGAGGCAACTCCCGCGACCCGGTTCCGATATACGGACGCGGCAGTCTGTGGAGCGTACGGCCGTGCGGGTGCCGTAAACGGGCCGGGGTACGCCATGTCACCCCGGCCCGTTGCCCTTTTTGCGCCTCAACCGGCGCCGCTCTCGCGGAGCCGGCTGGTCTCTCGTCGTGGTTGCCCAATTGATCAGGTAACTCTTCGGCGCGAACCCCGGCCTTCAGGCCGGGGATAGCCGATGGTTGCGGTGCTCCGTGGAGTGACTTCCGCTAGCCCAGGTTGAGGGCGCGGCGGAGGAAGTCCAGCTGGAACAGCAGCAGGTTCTCCGCGACCTCCTCCTGGGGGGTCATGTGGGTGACGCCGGAGAGCGGGAGCACCTCGTGCGGGCGTCCGGCGGCCAGCAGGGCCGAGGACAGCCGCAGGGAGTGGGCGACCACCACGTTGTCGTCCGCCAGGCCGTGCACGATCATCATCGGCCGGTGCGGCCCGGCCGCGTCGACCAGGCCCGCGTCGTCGATCAGGGAGTTGCGCCGGTAGACCTCGGGCCGCTCGTCGGGGTGGCCGAGGTAGCGCTCCTGGTAGTGGGTGTCGTACAGCCGCAGATCGGTGACCGGGGCGCCGACCACCGCCGCGTGGAAGACGTCGGGGCGGCGCAGCGCGGCCAGCCCCGCCAGGTAGCCGCCGAAGGACCAGCCGCGGATGGCGACCCGGGTGAGGTCGAGCGGGTGCTCCGCGGCGAGCGCCTGGAGCGCGTCGACCTGGTCCTGGAGGACGACCGCCGCGAGGTCGTCCTTGATCGCCTTCTCCCAGGCGGGGGAGCGGCCGGGGGTGCCGCGGCCGTCCGCGACGACCACCGCGAACCCCTGGTCGGCGAACCACTGCGACGTGAGGTGGGCGTTGTGCGCGGCCACCACGCGCGAGCCGTGCGGGCCACCGTAGGGGTCGAGGAGGACGGGCAGCGGGGTGTCACCGGCGTAGTCCCGAGGCATAAGCACGGCGCACGGGACGCGGCGTGCGCCCCCCTCGGTGAGCGTGATGCGCGGGGACAGACCAGGATCTTCGGCGTACGAGGGGACAGTGGCCATCTGCTTGCCCTCCCGCAGCACCCGCACCCGCGCCCCCGCCCACTCCAGGGAGTGCGACACCAGCACGGTCACGTTCCCCGAGCGCGCCGCCGAGTGCACCCCCGGCTCCTGCGACACCCGCTCCCACCCGAGTTCGTTCACCCGGTACACATGGGTTTCGCCAATCTCGGGAGCCGCCGCCTCCGCGCCCGCCGACGCCGAGACCAGCACGTCGTCGTCCGACACGTCGAGCACCGCACGGACGTGCAACTGCGGTCCGGTCAACGGTCGTTCACCGACCGCCAGTACCCGTGCGCCGCCCTCGTCGGCGATCCTGACCAGCTGCCCGGAGGGCGTCCAGCACGGCACCCCGGGGAAAAGATCAAGCCAAATCGGATCTTCGTCGGCGTGCACCATCCGGGTCGCCCCGGTGTCCGGGTCGACGGCCAGGTACAGCTGGCTGCACTGGTCACGCGCCTGTACGAGCAGCAGTGGGGCACCCGCCGCTGACCAGTGCACTCGGGCCAGATACGGATAGCGGGCGCGGTCCCAGGCCACCTCGGTGCGGGTCCCGTCCAGGCCGATCACCAGCAGCCGCACCTCCGCGTTGGGGGTGCCCGCGGCCGGGTACGGGACGTGTTGTGGATCACGCTCCGGTCGGGCTGGATCAGAGATCCACCACCGTCGCACCGGCGTGTCGTCCACCCGCGCCACCAGCAGCCGGTCCGACTCCGGGGACCACCAGAACCCCCGCGAACGCGCCATTTCCTCCGCGGCGATGAACTCGGCCAGACCGTAGGAGACCCCCTCCGCCTCCGGCTCGGCCAGCGCCCGGTCGCCCTCGCCCTCCGCGCCGACCACCCGCAGCGCGCCCCCCGCGACATACGCGACATGCCGCCCGTCGGGCGCCGGACGCGGGTCGATCACCGGCCCCGCGACGGGGAGTTCACGCGCCGTACCGGCCCGCAGCTCGGCCGTGAAGAGCCGCCCTGACAAGGCGAAAGCCGCCAGTTCCACGGCCGTGTCGGTGGCGTAGCCGACGATCCCGGCACCGCCCTCACGACTGCGTTCGCGGCGCGCCCGCTCCTCGGGCGGCAGGTCCTCGTCGGCGCCGCCGAGCAGGGCGCGCGGGTCGGCGGCCGGGCGCTCCCGGCCGTCCGCGACGTCCAGGACCCAGAGGGAGTTGGCCCGGTCGGAGCCGGAGGGGGAGCGCAGGAACGCGACACGGGAACCGTCGGGAGCCACCGTGAACGAACGCGGCGCGCCGAGCGTGAAGCGCTGGGTGCGGGCGTGCCGTCGGGGGAAGGAATCAGGCGCCATCGTCATGCCCTGACCATATTGGCCATGCGCCCCCTTGTGCGGCCGTGCGCCGATCGATGCGCACGTACTGACAGTTATGATCACTAGCGCTGCGTGGGTATGAACCTGCTGGCTGATGTATGGATTTTCCGTTCCCTCGCTCTGTCCCTCGACCGTTTCCCCCACGTTCCCGGGTTCTTGGAGGTGAGCCGCCGTGGCACTCTCGATTTCGGCGGTGGTGCTGCTGGCGATCATCGTCTTCCTGCTGGTCAAGAAGTCGGGGTTGAAGGCCGGACATGCCGTCGTGTGCATGCTCCTGGGCTTCTACCTCGCCTCTTCGACCGTCGCGCCGACGATCAACGAGCTGACCACGAACATCGCGGGCATGATCGGCAGCATCAAGTTCTAGTGCCGCGGCACTAGGCAGGTCCCACAGCCGGTGCCGCGCGGGTCCGTCGGTGCGTCCTCGTAGGGTGGGCGTATGACGGAACTGCCCGCGCGGCGTCTGCTGCTGGTGCACGCGCACCCGGACGACGAGTCGATCAACAACGGCGCGACCATGGCCCGGTACGCGGCCGAAGGTGCCCATGTGACCCTGGTCACCTGCACCCTCGGTGAACGCGGCGAGGTCATCCCGCCCGCGCTCGCCCACCTCACCGGCGCCGCCCTCGGCGAGCACCGGCTCGGCGAACTGGCCGCCGCCATGCGCGCGCTCGGCGTCGAGGACTTCCGTCAGCTCGGCGGCGCGGGCCGCTACCGCGACTCCGGGATGATGGGCCTGCCCGACAACGACGACCCCGACTGCCTGTGGCGGGCCGACCTCGACGAGGCCGCCGCCCACCTGGTCGAGGTCATCCGCGAGGTCCGCCCCCAGGTGCTGGTCACCTACGACCCGCACGGCGGCTACGGCCACCCCGACCACGTCCAGGCCCACCGCATCGCCACGCGCGCCGCCGAACTGGCCGACCGGGAGGGCTGCGGCGTCGCCCGGGTCTACTGGAACCGCGTCCCCCGCTCGGCCGCCGAGGACGCCTTCGCCCGCCTCGGGGACGCGCTGCCCGGCCTGCCCTTCGCCCGGGCCGCCACCCTCGACGACGTCCCCGGCGTGGTGCCCGACGAGCGGATCACCACCGAGGTCGACGGCACCGCGTACGCCGCCGCCAAGGCCGCCGCGATGCGGGCGCATGCCACCCAGATCGAGGTCGCCGAGCCCTACTTCGCGCTCTCCAACGACCTCGCCCAGCCGATCTTCACCATCGAGTCCTACGAGCTGGCCAGCGGCGAACCGGGCCCGGCGGCGGGCGACCTGTTCGCCGGGCTCGCCCTCGGGGAGGCGTCGGCATGAGCGACCGCGGCTCCCTGCTCGCCCAGCCCCTGCACCGGCCGTCCGCCCTGCGGATCGCCGTCTACCTGGGCCTCTTCCTGCTCGGCGCGGTCGTCGGCGGCGCCGGGGCGCTGGTGCAGGCCGCGTGGTTCCCCGGCGGACTGCTGCTCGCCCTCGCCGGCGCGGCCGGGCTCTTCCTCGGCGGGGCCCGCGGGCTCGGCGGCCGGGGCGGGGCGGTCGCGCCCGCCGTGGGGTGGATGGTCGCCGTCGTGCTGCTCACCGCCAGCCGCCCCGAGGGCGACTTCCTCTTCGCCGCGGGAGCGGGCTCGTACCTCTTCCTGCTCGGCGGGATGGGAGTGGCTGTGATGTGCGCCACTCTCGCCACGGGCCGGCAACCGTAGGTCCGGGTCGTCCGACTTCGCAAGTGACGTACCAGTTCGCCGCCCCGCGCTCGTGCGAGTCCCGTGTGGGTTTCCCCAGCGGTCGTGGGATAAGCGCCAGAAGTGGCCAGTATGGTGGTCCCGCCGCCGAGCCTCCCCCAAACCTTGAGTTCCGCTCAAGCCGGGGGGACCCCCTAGCAGAGCGAGGTCGCAACGGGCGGCGAGCCAACCGGGAGAACCTGCCTTGAGTCGTGAAACTGACAGTCCGTCCTCCGGGCCCCACGGGCGCGGCGCGGCCGCCTACCCCTCGGGCACGCCGCCGTACGGCACCCCCATCGGGCCGGGCGGCACCACGGACGCGGGCCGTACGGCCGCACAGCCGGAGGACCGCAAGACCGAGACGACGCTGACGACCCGGATCCGGATCAACATCCCCGGATCGCGGCCGATTCCGCCGGTCGTCGTGCGCAAGCCCGTCGGTGAGACCGAGGACACGGGCCCGGCCGAGGGCGAGACGCCGACCCCGAACGGCGGGGTACCCGGCGCCAGGGGCGGCGCCCCGCGCGCTGACGAGCCGACGGCGAACGGCGGTCCCGGCACCCTTGAGTCCGGCCCGGACACGTCCGGCCCGGGCGCCGGGGAGAAGACCAGCGACTGGTTCGCCCCCCGCAAGTCCCCGGCCCCCAAGGCCGGTCAGGGCGGCGCCCCCGCCAACGGCTCGGCCCCCTCCGGCGCTTCGCCCGCACCGGGCGCCACCGCGCCCCGCCCCGGCGGCGGCCCCGGCCCCGTGGCCACGCCGGGCGCCCCCCGCCCGGGCGGCAGCAACGGCGCCGGGCCCACCGGCGGCCCCGTCGCCCCCGGCCACGGTGGCGGCACCGGCTCCTTCGACGTCACCGAGGCCCTCACCGCGGGCCAGCACCCCACCGAACCGCGCCGCGACGAGCTGCCGTACTTCTCCGACGACGACCCGGCCAGCACCACCGGCCAGCACGCCGTGGACCCGTACGACTTCAGCAGTCCCGGCGCGGCCCCCCGGCACCCCACGGGCCCCACCGGCGGCCCCGTCACCGGCGACGGCCCCCGGATGTCGGCGGCAGGCGGCCCCGGCGCGGCTCCCGGCGCCCCTGGCGGCCCCGTCGGCCCCGGTGGACCCGCCGGGGCCGGTACGCCCGGCGGCGGCCCGCACACGGCCCCTGGCGGCCCCGGCGCGCCCGGCCACCCCGGACCCGGCGGCGGACTGAGCGACGACACCGCGATCCTGACCCCGCAGAAGCCCGCCCCCGAACCCCCCGGCGGCCTCTACGGCACCTCCGCGGACAACGTCTCCGGCAACACCGTCACCAGCGGCATCCCCGTCGTCCCGCCCGCCGACCGCGGCACCCCGCCGTTCGGCGCCGGCGCCCCCGGCGACGGGGCCCGGCCCCCGGCGCCGCGGCCCGGCGCGCCCGCCCCCGCGGCCCCCAGGAAGAAGAAGGGCCGCAACAAGCTCGTCCTGCTCGGCACCGGCGTCTTCGTCATCGGTGGGCTCGCCTACGGCGCCGGGCTGCTGATGAACCACTCCGACGTGCCCAAGGGCACCACCGTGCTCGGCGTCGACATCGGCGGCGGCACCCGCGACGAGGCCGTCAAGAAGCTCGACGGGGCGCTCGGCGACCGCGTGAACAACCCGCTCAAGCTCTCCGTGGGCGGCGAGAACGTCGCCCTCAAGCCGGACCAGGCGGGCCTCCAGTTCGACGCCACGGCGACGGTCGCGGCGGCGGCGGCCAGCGACTACAACCCGGTCTCCGTGATCGGCTCGCTCTTCGGCGACCAGCGGGTCGTCGAGCCGGTCATGCCGGTCGACGAGGAGAAGCTCCAGGCGGCCCTGGAGACCGCCGCGGGCGGCACCGGCTCGGTGACCGAGGGCACGATCCGGTTCGAGTCCGGCAAGGCCGTCCCGGTCTACGGCAAGGAGGGCAAGGGCATCGCCGTCGACCCGGCGGCCAGGGCCGTCGCGGCGGCGTACCGCACCCAGGTGGAGACCGGCACGGCCGCCCCCGTCCAGGTGCCGACCACCGCCAAGCAGCCCACGGTCGGCAAGGCCGAGGTCGACCGGATGATGAAGGAGTTCGCCGAACCGGCGATGTCCGACATCGTCACCGTCCGGACCGACGCCGCGCACTCCATCGCCTTCAGCCCCGAGAACTCCCTGTGGAAGTTCCTCGGCGTGAAGGCCGTCGACGGCAAGCTCGTCGAGAGCTACGACAAGGCCGCCCTGAAGGAGCTGTACGGCTCCACCTTCGACGGCGTCCTGATCACCCGCGCCACCGGCGAGAAGACCGCGGTCACCGTGGAGGACGTCATCGGCGCCCTCCGCCTGGCCCTGAAGAGCACCTCGGACCGCACCGCGGTCATAGAAACGAACCCGAGCTAGGTGTTCGGTCCACGGAGGTTGGTGACAGCGATCACTAACCTCCGTGGACAGCACACCTAGGCGACGCCGGTACCCCCGCGCCCCACAGGGCGCGGGGGACGGTACGACCAGCCGGGTCCGGTCAGTTGAGCCTGGCCCGCGCCACGCGGGCCTGCCGCCGCACCTGCTCCGCCGTCGCCTCGTCCACCGGCGCCACCACCTCGGCGTACGCGTCCAGCTCGGCCGCCCCGGCGAGGAACTCCCCGCGCTGCACCAGCAGCTGCGCCCGCTCGTAGCGCAGCCGCGCCGGGTGCGACGGCAGCAGCAGCGACAGGTCCACGCCCCACAGGGCCACGTCCGACCGCTCGGGCCGGGCGGCGGCCCACGCGCGCACGTTGTTCAGCACCCGCAGCACCACCTCCAGCGGATCCGCGGGCCGCAACATGCCCGGGTCGAGCGGCACCCCCGCCGCCCCCGCGACCAGCAGCTCCGCGTCCGGCCCGGTCAGTACCCGCCCCCCGTCGAACGGATCGGCCAGCACCTGCTCCCCGGCCGTCCCGAGCCCGACGACGAAATGCCCCGGCAGCGCCACCCCGTAGACGTGCGCCCCGGCCCGCCGCGCCACCTCCAGCCACACCACCGACAGCAGGATCGGCAGCCCGCGCCGCCGCCGCAGCACCTCGTGCAGCAGGGACGACTCAAGGCGCTGGTAGTCACCGGGGGAGCCGCGGAAGCCGAGCCGCTCACCGAGCAGCTCCCGCAGCGCCACCGCCCACGCGTGCGGCCCGCCCGGCCGGAACGGCAGCCGCCCCGCCAGCTCGTCCAGCTCCAGCTGCGCGGCGTCGATGCCCGCCTCGTCCAGCGCGCCGTCCGCCACCGCGCCCAGCAGCAGGCACAGCGCCGACAGGTCGGGCCGCTCGGACCGCGCCTCCGCGGCGAACCGCCGCCGCAGCTCCGCGGAGCGCTCGGGGGGCGGGGGGAAGGGGGGACGCATGAGTCAGGTTGCCCTTCTCAGTCGGCGGACGCCCTGGGGTCCGGCTGCCGGTAGTGGTGGTACGCGTGATGCGCCGAGAACCCCATCCCGGCGTACAGCTCCCGCGCCCCCGCGTTCTCCGTCTCGACCTGGAGCCACGCCGCCGACGCGCCCTCGTCGAGCGCCCGCCGGGCCAGCGCGGCCATCACGGTCGTCGCGAGGCCCAGGCGCCGCCGCTCCGGCGCGACCTCGACCGCGGCGAACCCGGCCCACCGCCCGTCCACGACCAGCCGCCCGATCGCGTCCGGCACACCCTCCGCCCCGGGCACACCCTCCGCCCCGGGCACGGCCGCGAACCACACCGAGGGCCCTCCCCCACGCTCGGCTTCGCTCGCGCGGGGGGACCCCCCTCCCAGCACCCGCAACGCCACGTCACTCACGCCCTTGCGCTGGTACCGCGCCAGCCAGGCGTCGTCAGCGGTCCGCGACAGGACGACCCCGCCGGGCCCGTCCCGCAGGTCCGCGACCGGCGCCAGCGCCCCGACCCACAGCTCCGCGGTCACCTCCCGCACCCACCCGCGCCGCTCCAGCTCCGCGCAGAGCAGCTCCTGCGTCCCCGCGCCACCCGTGGCGGTCTGCACGTAGGCGGGCAGCCCCCGGGCGCCGTACCAGCGCCGTACGGCGGTCAGCGCCTCGTCCAGCGGCACCCCGGGGTCGCCGAGCGGCAGCACGGAGTTGGCCCGCCGGGTGAAACCCACCCGTCGCCCGGCCACCGCCCCCCACGGACCCGCTCCGCGCGGCGCCTCCCCGACCGCGGCGCGCAGCTCCCACGCGCCGAGCCGTTCGCTCTCCACCGGCCGCCAGGCCCGCGCGGAGACCCGTGCCAGCTCCTCGTACGACGCGGCGGGCCCCCGGCGCCGGGCGGGCGCGGCGGGCACCACCTTCCCGGCGACCAGCGAGGCCCGCGCGATCGGCACGGCCTCGCCGTCCCGCCGTGTGATGACGAGCACATCGTCATCCCATGATGTGAGAACACCCACCGTGTCGGTGAATTTCCCCTCCGTGCCCGACGCGCCGGTCAAACGCCGTACGGAAACGCGTTTGCCCACGTCAGCGGCGGTAATGCGGACCTCAAGGCGCCCAGCGGCCGACATTTCCACAGGCCAGTTCACCCCTCCTGTTCGGATCATGCCCAGGAACGGAGATACTAGGGGTGGGCATCGACGACGCCGCGCTCCCGCGCGCCAGGCGGCGGAGCCTAAGGAGGCCCGCCAGCGCCCGTATCGAGGAGGAACGACAGCGTGACCTACGTCATCGCGCAGCCTTGTGTCGACGTCAAGGACAAGGCGTGCATCGAGGAGTGCCCGGTCGACTGCATCTACGAGGGCAAGCGGTCCTTGTACATCCACCCGGACGAATGCGTCGACTGCGGTGCCTGTGAGCCGGTATGCCCGGTCGAGGCGATCTTCTACGAGGACGACACTCCGGAGGAGTGGAAGGACTACTACAAGGCGAACGTCGAGTTCTTCGACGAACGGGGCTCCCCGGGCGGTGCCAGCAAGCTCGGACTGATCGAGCGGGACCACCCCTTCATCGCCGCGCTGCCGCCGCAGGCTTCGGGCGAGTAACACCCCAAGCGGCCCGCACCACCGCGCCGCCTCGGTCCCGTACGGCCCGATGACCCCGGTCATCACCGGCGCCGTACGGGACCGAGGCGTTTGCCGTACCAGCGCCCGCACCAGCGCCGCACGAGAAAGTGAGCAGCACCCGTGTCCTCCGTCACCGACCGCCTCCCCGCCTTCCCCTGGGACAAGCTCGCGCCCTACAAGAAGACGGCCGCCGAGCACCCCGGCGGCATCGTCGACCTCTCCGTGGGCACCCCGGTCGACCCGGTCCCCGAGCTGGTCCAGAAGGCACTGGTCGCCGCCGCCGACTCGCCGGGCTACCCGACCGTCTGGGGCACCCCCGAACTGCGCGACGCGATCACCGGCTGGCTCGGCCGCCGCCTCGGCGCCCGCGACCTGACCCACCACCACGTCCTGCCGGTCGTCGGCTCCAAGGAACTCGTGGCCTGGCTCCCCACCCAGCTGGGCCTCGGCCCCGGCGACACGGTGGCCTACCCGCGCCTCGCGTACCCGACCTACGAGGTGGGCGCGCGCCTGGCCCGGGCGGACCACGTCTCCTACGACGACCCGACGGAACTGGACCCGGCGGACCTCAGGCTGCTCTGGCTCAACTCCCCGTCCAACCCGACCGGCCAGGTCCTCCCCAAGGAGGAGCTGACGCGGATCGTCGCCTGGGCCCGCGCCCACGGGATCCTCGTCCTGTCCGACGAGTGCTACCTCGAACTGGGCTGGGAGGCCGACCCGGTCTCGGTCCTGCACCCGGACGTGAACGGCGGCTCCTACGACGGGATCGTGGCCGTGCACTCCCTCTCCAAGCGCTC
The DNA here is from genome assembly GCF_040635175.1 of Streptomyces sp. NPDC006997. NCBI lineage: Bacteria > Bacillati > Actinomycetota > Actinomycetes > Kitasatosporales > Streptomycetaceae > Streptomyces > Streptomyces sp. NPDC006997. The sequence goes on along the minus strand of NZ_JBEYHH010000011.1, from coordinate 4,382 downwards.
CAACCTGGCCGGTTACCGCGCCGCGTTCATCGCCGGTGACCCGGCCGTCCTCGGCCCGCTGCTCGAGATCCGCAAGCACGGCGGCCTGATGACGTCGGCCCCGACCCAGGCGGCCGTCGTGGCGGCCCTCGGCGACGACGACCACGTGCACGCCCAGCGCGCCCGCTACGCCGCCCGCCGCACCGCCCTCCGCGACGCCCTGCTGTCCCACGGCTTCCGCGTCGAGCACAGCGAGGCCAGCCTCTACCTCTGGGCCACCCGCGACGAGCCCTGCTGGGACACGGTCGCCCACCTGGCCGGCCTCGGCATCCTGGCGGCCCCGGGCGACTTCTACGGCCCCGCGGGCGCCCGCCACGTCCGTATCGCCTTCACGGCGACGGACGAGAGGGTGGCGGCGGCGGTGTCCCGGCTGTAGCCGTACGGACGGCGGTGGGGCCCAGGGGAGAACCCCTGAGCCCCACCGTCACACGCGGGAGCGAACGGGTCAGCTGACCGGCAGGCCCTGCACCGGCAGCGCGCCGCCCTTGGCCAGCCCGTCCGTGGGCAGCCCACCCTTGGTGGCGGTCCTGGCCGTGTCACCCAGCACGTCCCCGGCGGCCCCGGCCGCGTCACCGGCCGCCTTCTGCACCGCGGGGGTCGCCTTCTTCACGGCCTGACCACCGGTCTTGCCCGCGGCCGGGACCGCCTTCTTGACGGCCTTGCCGCCGGTCTCACCGGCGGCACCGGTGACGCTCTGGGCCGCACCGTCGACGGTGTTGCCGACGTTCGCCCCGTCCAGGGCGGTCAGACCGCTCAGGTTGGGCGTGGCGGGCAGCTCGGGGGCCGCGCTGGCGGAGCCGGCCGCACCGACCCCGGCGGCCGCTCCCGCAGCGACGAGCAGCGCGGCACGGGCGATCCGACGGGTCAGAGGGAGGGACATGGTGCTCCTTTGACGGGAGAGAACAGGTGGAAGGCTGTTGATCGTCCGGGCCCAGACGCAGTGACTACCGCTTGAAACCCGGGAAGGTTGCGGCGGCGCAACGTAAAGAGTTGGCAATGCGTCGCATTATCTGTTGTGGATAAAAACGGGCAAAGGACGCCGTCCCGCGAAGCTGGCAGAACCCTTACATCCCTTTGCTGCCAAGGATTCCGCCCGACACGCGGGTGACAGCGCGCCCACCCGCGCACCCCACCGTCCCCGCACCGCACGGCCAACCCGGGAGGGTGACGCCCCGCACTACTGTCCAGTGACGATGCGGACGGCGCCCGCGGCGCTCCCCGCGCCGCCCGACCCCTTGGCGTCGGTCGCCCCGGTGGTGTGCCACCGGCTGTCGGTGTTCCCGGCGGTCCACGTCCGGCCCGCGTAGGAGACGCTCTCGATGCGCAGGGCGGAGGCGTTGGCGACCGCCCAGTGGGCCAGCTGCCAGCCGCGCTGCTCGACGGTGCGCCCGGCCACGGCGTTGGTGTCCTCGGAGACCGGCACGGTCACCGCCCGCCCACGGGTCTCGGCGGCGAACCCGGTGGCGCCCCCGGCCTCCCGGCCGTCCCCGTCCACCTCGGCGGCGGCCTCCTCCAGCGCGTCCCGCCCGAAGTCCCGCACCAGCGCCGAGCGCACCGCGTCCGGCCCCACGGCCGCCCGGGTCGACGCCGGGCGTCCGTCGCAGGTCAGCGTGGCCCCCGCGCGGCCGGTGAGGGCGGCGGCGAGCAGTGTGGCGTCGGGCTCGTGCTTGGCGTACGCGTGCGGGAAGGCGCTGCGCTGCACGCGCTGCGCGGCCACGGTGAGCGGCAGCCGGGTGTAGTCGGGGACCTTGGCGAGATGGTCGTAGAACATGCCCGCCGCGTACGACGGGTCCATGATCTGCCGCTCGCTGCCCCAGCCCATCGACGGCCGCTGCTGGAACAGGCCGAGCGAGTCGCGGTCGCCATGGCCGATGTTGCGCAGCGCGGACTCCTGGAGGGCGGTCGCCAGCGCGATCGTCACGGCCCGTTCGGGCATCCCGCGCGCTATGCCGACGGCGGTGACCGTCGCGGCGTTGACCGCCTGCTCCTGCGAGAACTCGTACGTCGCTCCCCGGGCCCCGGCCGCGACGACCTTGCAGCCCGGGGCGCCGGTCCCGCCGGTGACGTACTGCACGGCGAGGTAACCGGCGACCGCGGACAGGACCACGAGGGCCGCTCCGGTACGGAAGAGACGGCCGCGACGCTTGCGGGTGGTGGGGGACGGCTCTGGCACGCGATACAAGGTACTGGAGAGTACGGAAATCGGCGGGGGTTAGGGTCGACGCCATGGCCGACACCCCGCTTGACCTCACCCTGGACGCCGCGAAGCTCACCGCGCGGCTGGTCGACTTCCCCTCCGAGAGCGGCACCGAGAAGCCCCTCGCGGACGCGATCGAGACCGCGCTGCGCGCGCTGCCGCACCTGACGGTCGACCGGTACGGCAACAACGTCGTCGCCCGCACGGACCTGGGCCGCGACCAGCGCGTCATCCTCGCCGGGCACATCGACACCGTGCCGATCGCGGACAACGTCCCCGCCCGCCTCGACGACGACGGCGTGCTGTGGGGCTGCGGCACCTGCGACATGAAGTCCGGGGTGGCGGTCCAGCTGCGCATCGCGGCCACGGTCCCCGCCCCCAACCGCGACCTGACGTTCGTCTTCTACGACAACGAGGAGGTCGCCGCCGAGCTGAACGGCCTCCGGCACGTCGCCGAGGCCCACCCGGACTGGCTGGCGGGCGACTTCGCGGTGCTCCTCGAACCCTCCGACGGCGAGGTGGAGGGCGGCTGCCAGGGCACCCTGCGGATGGTGCTCAGGACCGGCGGCGAGCGGGCCCACTCGGCGCGCGGCTGGATGGGCTCCAACGCCATCCACACCGCCGCCCCGATCCTGGCCCGGCTCGCCGCGTACGAGCCGCGCAACCCGGTGATCGACGGACTCCAGTACCGCGAGGGCCTCAACGCCGTACGGATCTCGGGCGGTGTCGCCGGGAACGTCATCCCCGACGAGTGCCTGGTCGCCGTCAACTTCCGCTACGCGCCGGACCGCACGGAGGACGAGGCGATCGCGCACGTCCGTGAGGTCTTCGCGGACTGCGGGGTCGAGGAGTTCGTCGTCGAGGACCACAGCGGCGGCGCCCTGCCCGGCCTGTCCCACCCGGCCGCGGTGGCGTTCATCGAGGCGGTCGGCGGCACCCCGCAGCCCAAGTACGGCTGGACGGACGTCTCCCGCTTCTCCGCGCTCGGCATCCCGGCCGTCAACTACGGCCCCGGAAACCCGCACTTGGCGCACAGGCGGGACGAACGCGTAGAAACCGCCAAGATCCTCGCGGGAGAGGAGCGCCTGCGGGCCTGGCTCACCGCATGACGGCGGGCCCGGTTTACCCGGCCGTAGGGCGGACATGCTCAGGTACCCCGCACGTAACCCGCGTAGATCTACGCTGAGGTGGAACGACGCTCCCCGGTTCTCGGCTCCGCCCGAACCGGGGAGACCCCTATCGGAGGGAGCGCACATGGCTACCGGTACCCCCGGCAAGGACAGGCGGCCTGAGGAGCAGCGCCTGGGACCGGTCCTCCGGCGACGCGGCCAGATCACGGCGAGCACGACGGACCAGCGGCTGCTGGACACCGGCGGCCCGTCGGACTGGGTGCACACCGACCCCTGGCGGGTCCTGCGCATCCAGTCGGAGTTCGTGGAGGGCTTCGGCACGCTCGCCGAACTCCCGCCAGCGATCAGCGTCTTCGGCTCGGCCCGCACCCCGGTGGACTCCCCGGACTACGAGGCGGGCGTGCGGCTCGGCGAGGGCCTGGTCGGCGCGGGCTTCGCGGTCATCACCGGCGGCGGCCCCGGCGCGATGGAGGCCGCCAACAAGGGCGCCCTGGAGGCGGGCGGCGTCTCGGTGGGCCTCGGCATCGAGCTGCCCTTCGAGCAGGGGCTCAACCCCTACGTCGACATCGGCCTGAACTTCCGTTACTTCTTCGTCCGGAAGATGATGTTCGTCAAGTACGCCCAGGGCTTCGTCGTCCTGCCCGGCGGCCTCGGCACCCTCGACGAACTCTTCGAGGCCCTCACCCTCGTCCAGACCCGCAAGGTCACCCGCTTCCCCATCGTCCTGTTCGGCACCGCGTACTGGGGCGGCCTGGTCGACTGGCTCCGCGGCACCCTCGTGGCCGAGGGCAAGGCGGCGGAGAAGGACCTGGCGCTGTTCCACGTGACGGACGACGTGGACGAGGCGGTGGCGTTGGTGTCGAAGGAAGCGGGAAGGTGACTCCCAGCCCGTCCGGCGTCTGAGGACGAGGTCCTTCCGGGTCGATCGCGCTGGCCTCGCCCGCGCAGGCCGAGTTCGGCGGACTGCCGCACCCGACCATCCTCGCCGCGTGCGCGCTGCTCGGCGTCGACGAGGT
>NZ_JBEYHH010000010.1:0-221125 GCF_040635175.1 Streptomyces sp. NPDC006997 | reverse complement strand
CGGGCAGCGAGTTGTGGGTTACTGACCCCAGTAACGCGCTCCGGTCGCGCCGCCCGACGGCAGCCCCCACGCTGCGGGGCGGGCACCCGGCGGCCCTGGCACGGATCTCTCAGCGGCTGTAGCGGATCAGGGCGCGCACCATGTGGCACGTCGTGTCCGACGGCGGGTGTACGCCGATCAGCGCCGCGGTGCTGCGGATCTTCTCGTCGCGCGCCTGGTTCGGTACGTAGACGCCCGAGTCGAGCAGGGCGATCGCCAGACGCATGGCCTTCAGACGGCGGTTGTGCGTGACGTACCACTCGCGGGGTCGGCCCGGCGGCAGCGGGCGCTTCTCCACGGGTGCGTACGGCAGGTCGAGCTGGACGGGACGCCTCGCGGTGGACTGGGTGGGCAGCGGCTTGAGAGCGGCAGCGGGCACAGGCAACCTCCTGTCGCGGTCAGAGTTCCGGCGGGGGCGCAGGCCCCGCCGGAACTCTCGAACACTGCTTACAGTCTACTGCCCACCACTGACAATGGCCGATGCCTGAGAACCCCTCAAATCCGCTGGTGGAGTGGGGAATCGGGAGTGTGTCAGGGTGGGCCCCTGAGGCCCGTGGAGTCGGCTGTGAATTCGAACAGAGCCGACCTCCCTCACTCGCCCAGCACCTCCGCCTCCACCCGGGGGTCCAGCCCCACCACCGGCCGGTCCGGGCGCTGTGGCGCGGTGCCGCCGAGGCCGCGCAGCCAGCTCCAGGTGTCGGCGACCGTCTCCGTCACGGGACGGCAGCGCAGGCCCGCCGCGACGGCCCGGGAGACGTCCGCGCCGTGCACGGCGTCGTGCAGCTCGCTCGCCGGGGGCACCCACACCGGCAGCTGGGTCCAGGGCTCGATGCCCGCCGCCAGCACGGTCTCCGGCTCGGTCCAGCGCAGCTCGGCCGCCCCGCCCGTCACCTCCGCGCAGGCGTCCAGCAGCCCGCCCATCGTGGTGTGGCCCGACGGGCTGACCAGGTTGTACGGCCCGCTCAGCCGCCCCTCCACCGCGTCCAGCGTCCAGTCCGCCAGGTCACGGACGTCGACGTACTGGAGCGGCAGGTCACGCGGTCCCGGGGCGAGCACGGGGCCGCCGCGGGCCGTCCGGTTCAGCCACCACGGCAGACGGCCGATGTTCTCGTACGGCCCGAGGATCAGTCCGCACCGCACCAGCAGTGACCGGTCCGCGCCGAAGGCGGCCTCGGCGGCCAGTTCACCGCCCCGCTTGTCCCGCGCGTAGTCGGTGGCGTCGGCGTCGGCGGAGGCGCCCTCGACCAGCGGGGCGTCCTCGGTGTACCCGGCGGGCCGCGGCCAGGCGTACACCGAGCAACTCGACACGTACGCGAACCGGCCCGCCCGCTCCCGCAGCAGCCGTGCCGCGTCCCGCACCGCGCGGGGCGCCGCCGACCAGGTGTCGACCACGGCCTCCCAGGTGCCGCCCCGGGCGAGGGCGGCCAGTCCGTCCGGGTCGGTCCGGTCACCGCGCAGCGACCGCACCCCGGCCGGAGGCCTGTGCCGTCCCCGGTGGAACACGGTCACGTCCCAGCCGCGCGCCAGCGCCGCCTCCACCACGGCCCGCCCCACGAACTCCGTACCGCCCAGCGTCAGTAGCCTCATGCCGGTGACTCTGCCCCGGCGGGCTGCCGCCGCGGTACCCCCCTCTGCCGTCAGCAGACGCGCTGCCGGTGCCACGCCGAAGGGCGCCCGCCGAACCGGCGGACGCCCTCAGGGGAAGCTGGTGGATCAGACCTGCCCGGCCTTCTCCAGCGCCGAGCAGCAGGTGTCGACGAGGAGGCGGGTCACCACGTACGGGTCGACGTTGGCGTTCGGACGGCGGTCCTCGATGTAGCCCTTGCCGTCCTTCTCGACCTGCCACGGGATGCGCACCGAGGCGCCGCGGTTGGAGACGCCGTACGAGTACTCGTCCCACGGGGCGGTCTCGTGCAGGCCGGTGAGGCGGTCGTCGATGCCCGCGCCGTAGTTCTTGACGTGGTCGAGCGGCTTGGAGCCCTCACCGAGCGACTCGCACGCGGTGATGATGGCCTCGTAGCCCTCGCGCATCGCCTTGGTGGAGAAGTTGGTGTGCGCGCCCGCGCCGTTCCAGTCGCCCTTGACCGGCTTGGGGTCGAGGGTGGCGGAGACACCGAAGTCCTCGGCGGTGCGGTAGAGCAGCCAGCGGGCCACCCACAGCTGGTCGGAGACCTCCAGCGGGGCCAGCGGGCCCACCTGGAACTCCCACTGGCCCGGCATGACCTCGGCGTTGATGCCGGAGATGCCCAGCCCCGCCTTCAGGCAGTTCTCCAGGTGCGCCTCGACGACGTCGCGGCCGAAGATCTCGTCGGCGCCGACACCGCAGTAGTAGCCGCCCTGCGGGGCGGGGAAGCCGCCCTCGGGGAAGCCCAGCGGACGGGAGCCGTCGAAGAAGGTGTACTCCTGCTCGATGCCGAAGATCGGCTCCTGCGCGGCGAACTTCTCCTCGACCTCGGCCAGCGCGGCGCGCGTGTTGGAGGAGTGCGGGGTCATGTCCGTGTTGAGGACCTCGCACAGCACCAGGATGTCGTCGCCGCCGCGGATCGGGTCCGGGCAGGAGAAGACCGGCTTGAGCACGCAGTCGGAGGCGTGGCCCTCGGCCTGGTTGGTGGAGGAACCGTCGAAGCCCCAGATCGGCAGCTCGGCGCCCTTGGCTGAGTCGGCCAGAATCTTCGTCTTGGAACGGAGCTTGGCCGTCGGCTGGGTGCCGTCGATCCAGATGTACTCAGCCTTGAAGGTCACGGGCCACTTCCTTCGGGGGTGGGTCTGGGCGCGCTTGCGGGTGCTACGGCGCTACGGCACTGGGGCACCGCGGTGATCTGCCCGGCAGCCTGTCAACAGGCGGTTTCCCGGCCATTGCCCGTTTGTGAACCCCGTGTTACCTGGTGATGGTGTGGCCAGCCTCACGCCGTGAGACGGGACGGAGTGCGCGGCCCCCCGCCGACAGCCGCCGGTCCGCGCCCGCGGCCCCGGCCGGACGACGGCTCGTATGCGATGGGAATACGGCACCGGGGAGCGGGGAGTCGCCGCCGCGCCGGCGAGGTGACGCCCCCGGACGCCGCCTCGCCGTGCCGCAGGCTGCCGTGCCGCCGTGTGCCTCAGGCCGCCTCCTCGACGACCGCCCGGCGGATGCGGAACCTGCCGGGCTCGCGGAGCTGCTCGAAGGCCGCGTCGTTCACCGGGAGCGGATGGGCATGGCCTGCGTCACACCACCCTCATGCGTCGCCCGTCCGGGACAGCGCCTCCCGCACCGCCTCCTCCGTGCGCCCCACCACCGCCGTACCGTCGTCCGCGGTGATGATCGGCCGCTGGATCAGCTTCGGGTGCTCGGCGAGGGCGGTGATCCACCGGTCCCGCGCCGCCGCGTCCCGGGGCCACTGCCCGACGCCGAGTTCCCTGGCGACGGCCTCCCGGGTGCGGGTGATGTCCCACGGTTCGAGGCCGAGGCGGGCGAGCACCTCCCTGATCTCGTCCTCCCCCGGCACCTCCTCCAGATAGCGGCGGACGGTGTACTCGGCCCCCTCGGCGTCGAGCAGGCTGACGGCGGCGCGGCACTTGGAACAGGCCGGGTTGATCCAGATCTCCATGCCGCCCACGCTACGTCCCACCCGCCGCCGGAGCCGTCACCTCCCGCGCTGGATCAACAACTCGCGGTCTCCATCGGGCAGTTGAAACCCGAGGGGCCCAGGAATCCGACGGCAATTCCCGGGACGGCTGAACACCGGTGGGACCGCCTCCGTATGGGAGTGCGCCGCTTCACTCCTGTCGGGCGCCTCGCTGCCCCGCAAGGGATGCCCCGCAAGGAAGTCAGAGGAGTTCCATGGGACGCAACACGAGAAAACGCCGTACGCCGCTGGCCACCAAGGCCATAGCCGCATCGGCGGCCCTAGCGCTCGGTGGGGGCGGGCTGGTCTGGGCTAACTTCCACGCCTCGGCGCACGAGTCGAACAGGGCGGAGACCCGGGCCGGCACGACGGGCGCGCGGATCGCCACGATCTCCTGTCCGGACGTCGGCGAACGGCTGCGGAAGGTGCCGCGGCGGGCGCGCAACGGTGTCGCCAGGGAGCTGGCGAACCTCGACAAGCAGATCACCGAGGCGTACGCCCGGCTCGCGTCGACGCGTCAGGCCCAGGAGGGCGACCCCGCCTTCGTGCAGAACGCCATCCTCGGCCCCCTGAAGTCCAAGCGCACCGCCACCATCGACCGGATCGGCATCAACGTCCGCCGCGCGGGCGGGTACACGCCGAGGTGGCTGGGCAAGCTCGCCGAGTGCAAGGGCATGGGCGGCGACGAGGTCACCGAGGGCGACGGCCAGACACCGCCGGAGAGCGAGCAGCCGAGCGCGGAGCCCGGCCAGGGCGGCGACGGTGGCGGCGGCGGTCAGGTCGGCGACAACGGCAACGGCGCCGCCGGCCCCTTCGCGGACGACTTCGTCGACATCACCACCGTCGAGCCCAACACCCCGCCGTCGAACGGCAACGGCTTCGCGGCCAACGGCGACTCCGGGTCGCAGGGCTCGTTCACCACGGTCTGCGGCGTGAACGAGAACAACAAGTTCAACACCGACAACCTGATCGTCGCCCCGGGTGTCGACAACGGCGCCCACCACCTCCACGACTACGTCGGCAACCAGGGCAACGACGCCTTCGCCAGCGACCAGGACCTGGCCGACGCCGACACGTCCTGCCAGAACCAGGCGGACAGGTCGACGTACTACTGGCCGGTGATCCGCGTCCAGGACGGCACCCAGGAGTTCGACGCGGGTGAACTGGGCGGTGGCCTCGAAGGCAACGTCGGCCGCGTGGTGAAGGCCAGCCAGGCCGAGATCCGCTTCGTCGGCAGCAAGCAGGGCGATGTCGTCGCGATGCCGAAGTTCCTGCGCATCATCACCGGCGCCGCCAACGCGTTCACCAACGGCGACGCGAACGCCAACGCGGCGTGGAGCTGCACCGGCTTCGAGGACCGCCAGCTGCGCGACAAGTACCCGATCTGCCCGCAGGGCAGCCAGGTGGTGCGCACGGCCAACTTCCAGAGCTGCTGGGACGGCCAGAACATCGACAGCGCCAACCACCGCGACCACGTGGCCTTCGTCCAGGAGGACGGCAGCTGCCCGGAGGGCTTCCAGGCCATCCCGCAGCTCCAGGTCCGGCTGGTGTACGACGTCCCGGCGCCGACCATCGAGAACGGGCAGATCCGGGCGCCGTTCGCGGTGGACGGCTTCCCGGAGCAGTTGCACAAGCCGATCACCGACCACAACGACTTCATCAACGTCATGGACGAGGACCTGATGAACCGGGTGGTGGAGTGCATCAACTCGGGTGAGGACTGCGAGTAGCACCGTAAAGGGGGCGGCGGGAGACACCACACCTCCCGCCGCCCCCTTCGGCGTGCTCAGCCTCCGTGCCCCCCGTGCCCACCGGATCGACCTGCACCGGAGTGACCGGCGCCGGAGTGATCGGCGCCGACCTCGATGTCCCCGCCCAGCGTGGCCCGCAGCCGTGTCACCACGTCCTCGTGCCCGACGGCGAGCCACTTCCGCCCGACGAGGTAGTAACCGCCGTAGTCCTTGGCCTCGTTGATCCACTCCCGCTGCCCCCGGTCGGTGGCGAAGGTCAGCAGCACGTACTTGTCGGCCGCCCCCTTGCAGAGCGCCTGCCGCAACTCGTCGGCATCGATCTGGATGTCCGGCTGGCACCGCGCCTCGGCGGCCAGATGCTCCAGGCTGCCGGTCGCCGTCTCCGGTACGGCGTCCTGGTCGCCGTCGGCGCCGCAGCCCACGAGCGCCAGTGCCAGCGCGGCGCCGCCCAGGGCGAGCATCGGTCGGGTCAGCCTCATCTGTTCCTCCGGGTCCAGTGCGGGAACGCACACGTGTGCCGCACTTCGATACGGGCGCCGGGCACCGCCTGCTCAACGCGGTACGCCGCGCCCTCTCGGGAGCGCGGCGTACCCGGCCTACCGCTCTACTGCCGGACGGGGCTCAGCCCTCGCTCCAGTCCGCGGGGACGAACCGCAGGCCCTTGATCCCGGCGGCCTCCAGCGCCGCCTTCACGCGCTCTCCGCAGAACAGCATCGTCATGGCCTTCGGCACGCGGAACAGCCGGCCCGCGATCTCCTCCTCGGCATGTCGCCAGAAGGCGGGGAAGGCCAGCACCTCGTACGACGGGTACCGCTCGACGATCGACGCCTCCATGTCCACCACGTCCAGCACGGTGGTCACCTGAACCAGGAAGACCGGCTCCCCGTCGAGGGTGCCCCGGGCGATGGTGTGCAGGTCCTGCCCCGCACACTCCTTGAGTGTCCGGTAGGCGCGCTCGCCGCACACCCAGTCGCCCATCTGCGGATACCAGAACACATCGGGCCTGACCCGGCTTTCCCCCCGCTCCCACTCGAAGACGGGCTCAGCCTGGACCGCGGGATAGGGGGTCCGCCAGTCATGCTCCGTGATGTCCACGGGGAAGACGCTCTCATCCGCGTCGACACAGCCGTACTCACCGGTGTCCAGCTCAACGAGGTAGCCCATCAGAGCTTCCCGTACCTTTCGAATCGTGCGTACTGGTCGACTGCGGAGAGTTGCGTCTTCAGCTCCGCCAGGAAGTCCAGCACTCCCTGTCTGCCACCGAGTGCGTCCGCGTTCCTGATGCCGTCGTTGACATAACCGTAGTAGTCCCTGCCCTTCGCGCTGGTGAAGGTGCCACGGTGTCCCTGGTGACTCATCCACACGCCGTTCTCGGCGGAGTTGATGTCGATGTTGTGCTTCTTGAGGATCTGCTGTGCGGGCTTGGCCTTCCGTGCTCCGCACGGGACCATGTGGTGCGCCTGGGCGTCCACGCCGACGGGCTTGGCCTCACCGTTCTTGATGAGGTTGCGGCCCAGCTTGGCGCTGTCGCAGTTGTGCACCAGCGTCGAGATCGAGCCCGGCACCACGTAGTAGGTGTGGATCTGGTCGACGGTGAGGTCGTGCGTGCGCTGCCGGCGCTCGAAGTGGCGGACGGACTCGACCTCGGCGGTCGTGCCCTGTGCGGTCCGTACGGTCATCCCTGGCCGGAGTTCGCCCGCTGGCACCCACTCGCCTTCGGACACCACCCACAGCGGATGGGTCGTCGTGGTGATCAGCGCCGCGTCCAGCTCACCGTCGGCGGTGAGAGTAAGGTCGACGAAGTGCTTGTCGTCCTCTGTGACGATCGTCCCGACGACCTCCCGGGTCGTGGTCTCGCCGGTCTCCGGGTCCGTGACGGTGACCTTCTCGCCCAGCTCGACGTCCTCGATGGCCTTGGTGCTGCCGTCGGCGAGGAGGACTCGGGTACCGGGTAGGAAGCTGTGGCAGTCCGGCTCCTTCTTGGTGATCTTGCTCTTGGCGGCCTTCGCCTTCGCGGCGGCCTTCGCCTTCGCGGCCTTGAGCGCGTCGGTCGCCCGGTCCAGACCGTTCTGGGCCTTCGAGACCGCCGCGGAGGCCTTCCCCAGCCCCTTGAACCCGCTGATCAGGTCGCCGGCCAGGCCCCATACGCGTTTGACGAGCTTTGCGGCCCTGCCCCAGTTCCACGGAGCCCCGTACTTGGCGAGGATCTTGCCCGCCAGGCCACCGGCGAAGCTCCCGGCGATGTTGAGTGCCGTCTCTCCGCAGGCGCCGAGGTCACCGCTGGAAAAGCAGTCCATGGCCGCGTTGATGCCGAGGATGTCCTTGGCGATCTCGACCAGGCCGGAGACAGCGCTCTTGATCTTCTGCTTGGCCCGCGAGTGCTGTAGCTGGGCCGCGCCCAGATCGGACTTGGCCTTGCTCTCCTTGGCCTGAGCGTCGCGGACGTCCTTGTCCGTGTGGACGACGGGTACACCGCCCCGGCACTCGATCAGGCCCTGGGCGCACTCCGGAACGATCAGACCGGTCGGATCGCTGTGCGTGACCGGGCTGTTGTTGGCGTATGCGTAGCCGTTGATCTGCTGTGGCTGGGTGTACGCGACGATCGGGTCGACGGAGATGAACTTGCCCAGCCCGGGGTCGTACTCCCGGGCACCGATGTGGACCAGCCCGGTCTGTGCGTCGATCGTCCCGCCGACGAACCCCTTCTCACCGGGCCAGACCCCCGTGGCCTCGCCCCGCTCCTGCCCGAACGGGTCGGAGCGGCGCTGGGCCACCGCGCCGGTGGCGGCGTTGATGGCGACCTCGCCGGTGCCGTGGTGGTCGGCTGCGAGCCAGGACAGCTCACCGTCGCCGGTACGGACCGCGATGGTCTGGTCGGCGAAGGTGTAGTAGCGGGTCGCCTCGACGCTCGACGAGCCCTTCGCCAGACGCAGTTCCGTGCCCGGCAGGTAGACCGTGGTGGCCTCGGCGTCGCGGCGCAGTACACGGTTGCCGCTGGTGTCGTAGACGTAGGTGGCCTCCTTGCCGTCGGCCTCCGTGGTCTTGCCCAGCTTGCCCTCGGCATCCCAGGTCAGCGTCTGGGTGTCGCCGCCGGCGGTACGCGTGGTGGTGTTGCCGGTGACGTCGTAGCCGTAGCTGTAGCGGCGGTCGCCGGTCGGGGTGTTCTCCACCACCGTGGTGACGGCGTGCGGGCCGGCCTCGTCCTCGCCGTAGGTGTAGTCGCGGACGATGTCCTTGGCCGGGTCAAGCGTGGTGTCGTGGATGACCTCCTTGGTGCGGTTGCCGATGGCGTCGGTGGCGTAGGACTTCCAGTACGCCGCCGGGCCGCCGAGCGGCTGGCTGCCGGGTGCGCCCGCACAGGCCGACGGCGGCTGCCGCTGAGCTGGCTGCCGACGGTGCCGGAGCCCGCCGCGGTCGCCGCGGTGGCCGCGGGGGTCCATGCCTGGGAGAGCCGCTGGCGGGTGTCGTAGGCGAAGCACTGGACGTCCGGCACGCCGCCGGCCAGGTCGGAGATCGCGGTGACGTTGCCGGCCTGGTCGTAGGAGTAGTGCGCGTCCCGGACGGCGCCCTTGCCGATGATGTCGGTGGCTGAACTCCTCAGCCGGTCGGTGCCCTTCTCGTACTGGAAGGTCTGGTTGACCTGCGCGCCGCTTCCGGTGGAGAGCTGTAGCTGCTTGAGCTGGCTGGTGGTGGAGAACACCGCGCCGGTGACATAGCTCCCCAGGTTGCTGCTCATGGACGACGGCCGCTGCAACTCGTCATAGCCGAGCTCCAGGGTCTCCGCGCCCAGGGTGCCGACCGCGGGCATACCCATGCTGCGCAGGGTGCCGTCACGGCTGTAGGCGCTGGTGAAGACGTACGTGCCGGCGAGTGCCCCTTCGGAGGCGGGCACCGAGTACGCCGCCTTCAGCGGACGGTAGAACTCGTCCATCTCCTGGGTGACGCTGGCGAAGTACGAGGGACCGCCGTCGACGAAGCGCAGCGAGGCCCAGGCCTGGCCCAGCCACCCCGCCCGGTCGTAGCGGGTCTCGGTGAGCTTGGTGCCGGTGCCGGGCTCGCCCTCCCAGGTGAACGTGGGGCGGCCCAGCTTGTCGTACTGCGTGGAGGTCTTGATCCCGCGTGCGTCGGTGATCGACACCTGGTGGTCCAGGGCGTCGTATGCGGTGATCGTGGTGCCGGCGTCCGGGTCGGTGCTCTTGGTCTGCCGGCCGAGCTGGTCGTACTCGTAGGACCAGACGTTGCCCTCGGCGTCGGTGACCGTCTTCAGCTGGCCGCCGGGCGTGTAGCTGTACTTCGTCGCGTCGTACCCGTTCCCCGGGCCCTCGGCCGCCTGCGGGTTGGGGCTGCCACCCTCGTAGTGGCGCAACTCGACGGTGCGGCCCGCGATGTCGGTGATGGCCGTGGTGGGCACACCGCCGACGGGCGGGTCGGTGTGGGTGCGGTCCCCCTCGTAGACGGTGGTGGTGCGCCACTGCTCGACCCCGGCCACAGCGAAGATCTCCGCGGTCGGGCGACCCATGCCGTCGTACTGCCACAGGGTCTGCGCGCCGACCTCGCCGTTGGTGACGATCTGGAGCTCGCCTTCGGGCGCGCCCAGGGCGTTGTAGGTCTGGTTGACCTTCTTGATCTTGCCGACGCCGTCGTAGAAGGTGTCGGCCATCATCCGGCTGCCGTCCGGCCCCTGGGTCTGGATCTGCCGGGAGCGCAGCAGGCTGTCATAGAGCTGGTACTCGGCGCCGTACGTGCCGTCGATCTGGATCTTCTCCATCTTGACGGCGGTGACCTTGTCCTTACGGACGTCGTAGCTGTACTTGATGCTCGGCGTCTGGGTCTTCGCCCGGTCCGCCAGCCACACCGACACCAGCCGGCCGAGGGCGTCGTAGGCCAGCTCGGTGCGCTTGCCGTTGGGGTCGCTCTGGCCGGTGGAGACGCCCCAGGCCGGGGCGTAGTCGGTGGTGGTGACGTGACCGAGCGCGTTGGTGACCTCGGTCCGCGAGATCAGGCCGTTGACGTCGGTGTACCGCGTGGTGGTCGTGGCGTTCCCGGCGTCCGTCTGGGACGTCGGGCGGCCGAAGGCGTCGTACTCGGTGGTGCCGGTGACCTGGTACGTGGCGGTGGTGCCGTCGTGCTTGGTCAGCCGCTCCGTCCTGGTGGCATCGCCCCTGACCGGCGCCGCGCCGTAGGCGCCACCGTCGTAGGAGACCCGCTCGTCGGCCAGCACCTGGGTGCTGCGGTCCGGGGTGAGGGAACAGGCCACCGAAACGGCTTCGCTGCGCCGGGGCAGCGAGAGGATGTTCTTGGCCGCGTTGTCGGCGTACCAGATGCGGGTGCACTGCTCGTCGCCCGTCCGCTCGGTGTCGCCGAGTTCCTCGACCTGGGTCAGCCGTCCCGCGTCGGTGGCGGTGTCGTAGCTGGTGACCGTCTTGGTCGACTGCCAGGTGCCGTCCTTCCTCGCCTTGTAGTCACGGTTGGTCTTCGTCTGGACCAGGGTGGCCTTGACCGTCCCCCAGGACCGGGTCTGGGTGGCGGTGTCCCGCTTGGACGGCTCCGTGACCGACTTGGCGACGATCTTGCCGGCGCTGTAGGCGGCCGACTCGATCTCGAAGCCGGTGAACTCCGGGTGGTCGGTGTACTCAACACCCGTGGAGTCGGTGACGGTGACGCTGCGGGTGCCGCCGGCTGGGTCCTTGTCGCCGTGCATACCCTGTAGGTACGTGTAGTCGACCCGGCTGGGCATGGTCTCGCCGTCGCCCGCGGTGACCGATACCTTGCCGTAGCCCTGCCACTGGCTCCAGGTACGGT
Source organism: Streptomyces sp. NPDC006997 (assembly GCF_040635175.1). NCBI lineage: Bacteria > Bacillati > Actinomycetota > Actinomycetes > Kitasatosporales > Streptomycetaceae > Streptomyces > Streptomyces sp. NPDC006997. The sequence goes on along the minus strand of NZ_JBEYHH010000010.1, from coordinate 209,928 downwards.
ACTTCTCCGGGGTCAGGCCGTCGGCCGGGACGTGCCGCCAGGCGGCCGGGCCCTGGTAGTCGTAGCGGGTGACCAGGTCGGCGCCGCCGCCGGTGCGGTCGGTCTCAAGGGTCTCGGCGACCACGTACTTGTGGAACCAGTCGGTGACCGGCTCGGTGTAGCCGGGGGGCGCCCACTTGACGGGATAGCAACGCTTGACCGATGTGCCCGGCTCGGGCAGCGCGGTGGCGCTGCAGTCGGCCGGGGCATAGGTCACGTCTAGCTGTGCGCCGGTCTCCGAAACCACGGTGACCAGGCGGAAGCGGTGGAAGGCGTCGATGTTGTCGCCGTCCTTGTCCACCCGGTTGGGGAGCTGGATGCCCTGGAGGTCCAGGCTCGGGAGCTTGATGCTGCCGCCGACCCTGCCCTCGTGGCCGATCTTCGAGAGCCAGAGCGTCTTCGACTGGTCGCCGTTGTCGGTGAAGATGTGCGTCAGCGACCAGGCGTCCACGTCCTGGTAGCTGGTGGTGTCCTTGCGGACCTGTGTGGTGATCGCGGTGAGCCGCTTGGTGGTGAAGAACGACGGCACCACCTGGCTGGACGTGCACCTGGTCGCGGCCTTGCACTCCAGGTCGACGGGGGTGTCCGGCCAGTGCGCGGCGTTGGCGGTGGTCCGCTTGGCCGTCGCGCAGTCGAAGTCCGTGGTGGGCAGACAGCGTTCGGAGACGTCGAAGACCACCCGGGCCGGTGCCTTGGCCGCGTACACCTGGCCGTCGCGCTGGCCGTAGTCGATGCGCTTCAGATAGCCGCCGCGCTCGTACGGGGTGCCGTTGACGTCGGTCTTGGCGTTCAGGGCGTAGTGGTTGACCTCAGCCCCGTAGTAGTAGGACATCACGTTGCCGTGGGTGTCCTTGACGTAGTCGAGGTTCCAGCGCCAGGCCTGCTGGCAGTGCGCCGAGGTGAAGGTGGCCTGGTAGCAGGGCTCGCCGGAGTCGTCACCGAAGACCGGGGCGGTCCACACCGAGTTCGTGGTCTCGTCGCCCGAGGCCCAGCCCGGCAGCCTGTGCAGGCCGAAGTAGTACTCGGTGCCGTCGGTGGTGGTGACCTTCCACGCCTCGCCGTTGTCGTCGCCGTTGCCGGACGAGGTGATCTTCTCCACCTTGGCGCCGGACTCGTTGGTGAAGTGCCACTCGCCGCCGTCGTCATCCTTGATCAGCTGGCTGGAGGTGCCGTCGAGCAGGATGGTGGCGTTGTCGAAGGCCCAGCACTGCTCAGCCGAGGTGGAGTGGCCGTCGTCCGCGCAGGGCTTGTAGGCGCGCTCGATGTAGCCCGCCTCGTAGGAGAAGCCCTCGCCGAGCCACGAGCCCTGGTTGTTGGTGACCGAGGTACGGCCGTCCACCGACTGGGAGGAGTAGCCCAGGCCCACCGAAGGTGCCAGACCGCCGGGGGCGGGGGCGGTGCGGATCGGGTAGTTCCAGGAGAAGCCGCCGGAGGAGTTGGAGACGCTCCAACTCGCCGACGGGGACAGCGGGGTCGCCTTGTAGTCCCCTTGCGATGAGGAGGCTCCCGCGGTCACGGCAAGCAGCCCGGTGGCCCGCGTGGTCTGTGTGGACAGCCCTTCCTGGGCGGGGTGAGCGGTGACGTCGGCGGAGATCGTGCGCTTGTCCACGCTGTTGCGGGTGGGCAGCTCTACCGGCTGCGCGGGGCAGTCCGCGCTGCCGGGCGGGGCCACGGCCGCACAGCCCGGCAACTGCACCAGCCGCAACCGGGCCGCGTAGTCGCCGCCGTATGCTTCGGCGAACTCCGCGTAGTCCACGGTCAGCCGGACCTTGCCGGCCTCGGCCTTGCCGTCTGTCCGCTCCACCCGCAGCAGCGCGGCGGCGCCCAGCTCCCTGGCGGCCCTGTGGTCCAGCGCGGTCACCTTGGCCTTCGCCACCGCACCTGGATCGGTGTCCCGGGCCCGCTTCCCCTTCTCGGCCCGCTTCGCCGCTTCGGGGGCCCCGACCGTGATGCCGAGCCCTCCGGCCCGGGCCTTGCCGACGGCCTTCCCAGCCGCGTCGACCGGGACCTCGACGCTGCCGGGCTCTGGCCACGCGGCCTTCTCCAGCACCGTGACCGCGGCCTTCTTCGCCGCGTCCGCCGGGCGGCCGGCGGCCTTGGCGTCCTCGGACTCGGCCGGGTCGGGGTCCTGCTGCAGCGCCCGGCCCGACACCGCGGCCTCGATCGGCAGCGCCTGGGCACCGGTGGCCGCGAGGGCCAGGCTCAGTCCGAGCGCCAGGGTCCCGACGGCGCGTTGGGGTAGGTGGCGGTCGAGCAGACCGCCTCTCAGCCATTTCACGGAAATCTCCCGCAGATCGGATGCCTGCGCGGCAGCGAAGCGCGCCGGCGGGGACATGGAAGGGGTGGAGGGCAGCGGACATGCGGCGCCCGCCCCCGTTCGAGGGCGGGCGCCGCACAGCGGTGCCGTGGACTACATGCCGGGCAACGGGGTGAGGTCGGCGGTGATCCGGACCTTGCCGGCGTCGAGCACGCCCGCGTACACCCGCACCTCGTCCAGCGCTCCGGCGAAGTACTCGCTGCCGCCGCCCTGGGCGGAGCGGCCCACTTGGAGTCCGCCATCGGCGGCCCACAAGGTGGTGTCCTCGGCCTGGGCGATGGAGGCTAGCTGGCCCTCCACATACAGCCGCAGCTCGTTGGCGAAGGCGTCGTACACCACCGCCAGATGCTGGCCCGGGCCGCCGGAGACCGGCAGTTCTTGGTCGTCGGTCACCAGAACCTGCTCCGCGCCGGCCGCGTCGGTCTTGTTGACCTCAAGCTCCCACTGACCGGTGGCGGCCTGGTAGCGCACCGCGACCCGGTCCGCCGCCACACCCGGCAGGGAGAACACGGTCTGCGACTTCACCGGGTCCAGGGTGGTGAGCTGGGCGCGGGCGGTGATGGTGAAGCTGGAGCCGCCCGTCGTCGGCGGGGTGCTGGTGGCCGCCCAGTCGCCGTCGCCGTCGAGTTGCAGATGGCCGGAGCCGACCAGCGCTGGCGGGTCGAACAGCTCGTCTGCCGGGCTGTAGATCGCCGCGTTGCCGTTCAGGGTGAGCGCCTCGCCGCCGGACTGTACGTTCGCCGAGCTGCCGACGGTGGCCGAGTCGAGCGGCCAGTAGCCCTTGCGCTGCGGCTTGACCGTCATCAGCTCCGCCACCTGGGACGCCGGCAGCACCCGGTCGAACACCCGCACCTCGGCCAGGTCGCCGGTGAAGTGATCGCGGTAGCCCGACTTGGCCACCGAGCGGCCGATCTGGAGGGCGCCGTGGGCGGTCCAGGACGAACGCCGCTTGGCGGTGCCCTTGAGCACGTCGTTGACGTACAGCCGCAGTTCCGGTCCGTCGGCGGCGTGCGCGTCGTAGACGCCGGTGATCAGGACCCACTGGTCCTTGACCACGCTCACGCCCGCCTTGGCCTGCCAACTGCCCAGCGCGGCCACGTCACTGACCGGCTGTCCGAAGGCCCAGGATCCGGAGACCTGGTCGTAGCCGAGCACGAAGCCCGGTTCGCCGCTGCCGTTCTGGCTGATCACCGTCATCGAGCGGTCCAGCGCGGTGGGGCGTACCCAGGCGCTGACGCTGAAGCTGTCGTTGGTGTCCAGCACGGTGGCGCCGGTGTCCAGATAGGCGTTGGCGGTGCCGTCCAGGCGGGCCGCCGTGTCGGCGGCGCCACCCGGGCCCTGCACTCCGAAGGTGACGCCGGTGCCGGAGGCGGCGGGGTAGTCGCCCGACTCGTCGTGGGCGTTCTCCGCTCCCGCGGCGTCCGCCAAGTTCCACTGGCCGAGCACGGGCTTGCCCTCGGTGACCAGGAACTCGTGCAGTGCGGGAACGCTGGAGTTGCCCGCCCGGTCGTACGCCTCGACCGTCACCCAGTGCTTGCCGGGCCGCAGCGGGGTGAAGGGCACCGTGGCCGGTCCGCCTGCCGTGGCGGGGGCGACGGGCTGCATCGGGGCGTCGTCGAAGCTGTAGCGGTACTCCACCAGGTCGGTGTCGGAGATGCCGTCGTCGGTGTTCGGCGAGAAGGTAAAGCTTCCCGCCGTGCCCACCCCGTCGTGGTAGATCAGATCGTCCGGGTACTCGGCGGAGGACACCCGCGGGGCGCCCGGCCGAGTCGAGTCGAACACGATCTCGCAGCGCTGGGCGGGGTCGCCGGTATAGCTCCACGCTCCCCAGGCGTCGCCGTCATAGGCGCGGGCGCTCCAGTAGATCACCGAGTTCTGTTTGACGTTCGCGATCACCGTCGACTTCACCGTGTGGGTGAAGGTCGTCCCGGTGTTGGGCGACTTGTATCCGGTGTCGTAGGTGTAGGACTGGGCGGTGCCGTCCTTGTGCGTCCAGTCCACCTTGAACTGCACCTTCACCGGGTCGGTGGTGGTGGAGTTGTGGTCCGGGTCGCGGGCCTCGGTGCGCAGTTGCGGGGCCACGTCGGTGTAGGGGCGCACGGTGGAGCCCCAGACGCAGCGTCCACCGGGGTTGGAGGACATCCAGCTAGTGCTGATCTGCTTCGGCGGGGTGTTGTAGCTGATCTTCAGGTAGGAGTTGCCGCAGATCCGCTTCCAGCCACCGAAGGTCGTCTCGTCCTTGGCGCGGATGCCCAGCGACATGGAGGACCAGCCCTCGGTCGCGGCGGTCTGCACCTCGGTCTTGAGTTCGCCGCCCTCGAAGTGCAGGTTGGCCTGGCTGCCGCACGAGGTGGGGTTGATCTGCTTGTCCACCGTCAGCAGGTAGTCGTCCCAGTCGTCGCTGGTGTTGGACCAGTTGCTGCTGGAGGTGACGGTGTAGTTCTTGCCGCCGATCCGGTACAGGTCGACCGGTTCGGCCCGCGCGTCGGCCCAGTAGACGTGGTTGAGCCGGGCACTGAAGGTGGCGCCCAGGATCTGCTTGCCCTTGTAGAAGGACATCGGCATGGTGAACAGGAGCCGCCGCACCCCCACGCCGTTGCAGCTCACGGGGTTGTAGTCGGTGGGGCACCTGCCCGCGCCGGCGCTGCCGGAGTACTTCCAGTCCTGGTCGGTCGGGAAGCCCGACGTCACCCCGGTCCAGGCGGTACGGGAAGTGGTGCGCTGGATCGGGTCGATCACCACGGGGTACGTGGTGTCCTCGCCGGTCAGCATGGTGCGGTCCGGGACCAGCGTCAGACGACCCTTGCCCACCCGCAGGTCCACCTCGGCGGTGCGGCCGCCGGCGCCGGGGCCGGCCTGCACCGCCTGAGCGGACCCGGCCCCAGATGCTTCGGGGTGGCGGCCAGCGAGTAGCCGAAGCGGTCGTCCGCCTCGGCGACGCCCTGCACGCCGTCATGGTCCTGGTGGATGCTCACGTTCGCCGTGCCGCGCAGGTAGTGCGCCATGCCGGCGTCCGCGGTGGTTCCCAGGTCCTCGCCCGGCACCCCGATCGCCAGGTACGGCTCGCCTGCCGAGGTCCTGCCGCCCGCCACCGCGAAGCCGAGCCAGTCCTGGTTCTCGGGCTCCGACGCGGCCAAGCTACCCGAGCCGCTGCCCTGGAGCAGTTCCGTCACGGCCGTCCCGGTGGCCAGTCCGGTCGTCGCGCCGTACAGCACCTGCACCAGGCCCGAGTCAGGTGTTTCTCCGATGTCCTCGTACGGGATGCCGACGACCAGGTCGGTGCAACCGTCCTTGTTGTAGTCGACGGCCGCCAGGCTGTGCCCGAACCGGTCCCCCGGCTCCGGGGCCCCCGGCACGCCGGCGGAGTCCTGGTGGATCTCGGCCAACCCCTTGCCGCCGCCGTAGACGATCCGCACCAGGCCGGCCTCGGCGTGCCCGGAGACCGTCGCCTCAGGGTCAGCGATCGCCAGGTCCCGTACGCCGTCGCCGTTGAAGTCCGAATCGGCTCCCGCCGTGCAGCCGGCGGCTGCGGCGGTCGACGCGGTCGACGTGTCCACTCCCAACGCCAGCAGCACCCCCACCGAACAGCCCGCGAGCAGTCGCGGCATCATCCCTCTGCCTCGCAGAGTCAGCACATGGTCTCCATCCTTCTCGACTTCTCAGGGCACATGTGGCTCCTGACGGATACGTGCAGCCGCAGCTCAAATGGCGTATAGCCGCGAGGGATTGGGGGCGTCAGCGCAAGGCGCCCGGCCCCCCTGTGACGGTCGTGTGCGGCCCACGGGCCGGAGGAGGGCAGGGTGGGCAGGCGAGCGCTCGAACCCCATGTGCAGCCAGCCCCTTCGCACATCGCTACATGGCAATAGGCGGCCACCGCGTCCGCGGGGCCGTCAACAGAACGGTGTGTTCTCGAAGTTGCCGTGCGGTGGGGCGCCCGACGTCGAGTGAACAGAAGATAAGCGATCAAGCCGCTGGTCAGTCAAGAGTAGATGAATACTCCGGATGCATTTGCCCGCTCCTTTCATCGATGAACGGGAAAGCCGGTTACTCCTGACACATACGGAATAGCCATGCCTTTTCGCTTACGACAAGGACATGGACGTCGAATAACTCCATGCCGACATGTGTCCGCAGAAATACAAGAGAACCCGTGTGCGCCGATTTTCTGACTGCCACATCCCGCGCCGCGCGGGGTCAGCCCTCGATGTCGTCGGCGCGGCCGACGAGTTGCTCGCCGTGTGGGACGGCCCTCGGGTGACCAACCGCCCCCTCGTTCGTTGCGCTGGGCGTGCAGTCACAGGATGTCGCCCCGCCCCCCGCCCCCGCCGACCCGGTCCTCGATGTCGAGCAGGCCGAGGCCGCGCTCGTCGAGCACTACCCGCGGCTGGTCCGGCTCGCCTATCTGGTGTTGCCGCCCCGGCTGGGGCGCAACCGGCGGGTGCTCACCGCGCACGCCCTGGTGCAGCGCGCGCTGCCCCGGGGCCGGACGCCCGCGCCGGTGATCCCGGCCCAGTCCAGCGGCCGGGACGGCGACCCGGGGTACGCCTTCGTGCGGCTGCGGGTGCTGCGTACGGCGCTGGAGGCGGGGCTGCCGCGGACGTTCCGGGCGTGGCCCAAGCGGGCGCAACTGCCGATGCCGCTGCCCCAGGTCTGGGGGCTCAGGCTCTTCCCGCGCTCCGGCGGCGCCGACGAACTCGCCCTCGACCAGCAGTTGTCGGCGCTGTCCTCGCCCGCCCGGGCCGCGTACGCGCTGCGCGGTCTGGAGAAGCTGCCGGACGGCGACGTACGGGCGGTGCTCGGCGAAGCGGGCGTCGGTGACGTCGAGGGCGCGCTGCGGGAGGCGGACGAGGTACCGGCGCGGTACGCGCTGCTTGAGTCGCCGGAGTTCGACCCCTGCTCGCTCCAGGCGCGGCCCACCGACCTGATGCGCCGCCGCCAGCACCTGAAGGCCGCGCTCGCCGCCGCTGCCGCCGTCGCCGTGTGCGGGGCGCTGCTCGGACTGCCGGGCGACGGCTGGGCCCCGGACGGCGCCGCCGCCCCGCCGTACGCCCGCAACCCGGCCGCGCAGGCCGCCCTCGACCCCGGGCAGCTGACCCGGGTCGCGCCCAGCGCGTGGCGGACCTCGGCGCGTACCGACTTCTCGGTGTGGCCCGCCCGCGGCGGCCTCACCGGCGACAAGGCCCTGCTGCGCCGCGCCCTCGCCGTCTGGGCCCGCCCCGGGGAGACCGTCGTGGTCTCCGCCACGCCGGGCACCCCGGCCGGGGGTCCCGCCGGGCCGCCCCAACTGCTGTACGCGGGCGAGGTGGACGCCGCGCGCGTGGTGATCCTCTACGACGGTCTGCGGATCGTCCGCTACGCCGAGCCGAAGGACGGCACGGCCGGTGCCGCCCTCGACCTCGCGCGGGTCGACGGGGCCGCGCGGGCCGAGGCGGGCGCGGTGGTCCTCCAGCGCACCGACGGCAACGTCCGGTATCTGACCGCGCCCTGGGTGACCGGCGCGGCCGAGCGCGACCTGCTGAAGCCGGGCGCCGGGGCGATGGACCTCACCCTGGCCGACGGGGTCACCTCACCGCTGGCCAGCCCGGCCGCCCGCACCGGCGCCTGCGCCTCCTGGAACGCGCTGGAGCTGACCGACGCCTCCGGCACCCGCGTCACCACCGACCTCGGTGAGCTGGTGCCCGCCCGGCTGACCACCGGTCACCCCGGTGCGACCCACGACGCGAGCGGCGCGGAGGAGCTGCGCACCTGGGCGCCGTACGCCTGCTCGCTGGGGGCGGTGCGCGGGAGCGGGGTGCGGTCGGTGAACGCCTGGCAGTTCACCGAGCAGCCGCTGCCCGACGCGAGCGGCTCGGCGGGGTGGGTGTGCACCCGCGCCGACACCTGGCGGGGTGCCGGGGCGCGGGTGCTGGCCCAGTTCCGTACGCCGGGCGGCCGGTCCGGGGCGGTGGCGGCGCAGGCCCAGGACAGTCCGGCGTGCGGGGCGCGGGATCCGCATGTGCTGGCCGGGGTGCTGTGGAAGTCGACGGAGGGTGACTGGTACCTGCTCGCGGCCGGCGACCGGGACACCGTGTCCGTGCGGGCGAGTGGCGGGATCGAGGGGTCCGCGCAGGGCCATCTGCTGACCGCCGAGGCGGAGGCGGGCGCGCGGGCCGAGCTGACGGGGTCCCTGGAGGACGGGCGGACGGTGGAAGGGCTGCGCTGAGCACCGAGGCGCCGCCGTTCCCGGAGCGGGCGGACTCGATGCTGATCTGCGTCTCGCGGGCGAGGAGTGACCGAATCGTGTGGGACATGTGAGGGAAGTGTGGGCGATCGCGGTCGGTCCGGTCGGCTGAAGGCCGGAACCGATCGGTAAGGTGTGTCCATGACTACCGGGGTGCGCCGCAGGATGGGAGTCGAGGAGCGCCGACAGCAGCTGATCGGCGTCGCCCTCGACCTGTTCAGCCGTCGGTCCCCGGACGAGGTCTCCATCGACGAGATAGCGTCGGCCGCGGGCATCTCGCGTCCGCTCGTCTACCACTACTTCCCCGGCAAACTCAGCCTGTACGAGGCCGCGTTGCGGCGCGCCGCGGACGATCTCGCGGGGCGGTTCGTGGAGCCGCACGAAGGGCCGTTGGGGGCGCGGCTGCTGCGGGTGATGCGGCGCTACTTCGACTTCGTCGACGATCACGGGCCCGGGTTCTCGGCGCTGATGCGCGGAGGCCCGGCGGTCGGTTCGTCCACGACCAACGCGCTCATCGACTCCGTACGGCAGGCCGCCTACGAGCAGATCCTGGCCCATCTCGGCGTCGGGGAGCCGCCCGCGCGGCTGGAGCTGGTGGTCCGGTCGTGGATCTCGCTGGCCGAGTCGACGGCGTTGCTCTGGCTGGACGGTCGGCGCATCCCACGCGGTGAGCTGGAGGCGCAGCTCGTCAACGACTTCGCCGCGCTGGCCGCCGTCAGCGCCGCCTACGACGACGAGCTGACGGCGATCCTGCGGCGCGTGCTCCGGGACGAGCCGGGCGACGGGCCCTTCGGGGACCTCGCCGCCCGGCTGATCTCGCTGGCCTCCCCGTCGTCCTAACCGGCGACCACGGCCTTCTGGTACGACGCGTCCAGCTCCCGGACCTCGGCGGACAGGTGCAAGGTGACGCCGTCCACCGGCTCCACGTGCTCGCGCAGCAGTTCCACGACCGCCTCGGTGAGTCTGGCCTTGGTCTCCTCGGAGCGGCCCGGGAGCAGGGCGAGCGTGACGTTCACGATCGCGTGGCCCTCCGCCTCCGCGCCGACCGCCTCGTCCTCGGCGCGCAGGACGCGCGTCTTGCACGCCTCGACGCGCGCCGCCGCCGTCTCCACGACCACCGGGTGCAGCGCGAGGGCGAACCGCTCCCAGTCGACGTGGTCGAGGCGGGGGGACCGTTCGACGGTGATCTGCGGCATGGGGTGGACTCCTGTTCCGACACCTTCGCGGGAGGCTCACCCTAGCCGCAGATCACCGCCTTCCGGTCAGCGTGTGAACACCGCCACCGTGCGGCCGGGGACGGTGAACGTGCCGGTCGCGGGGGCGTACTCGGCCCGCTTGACCACCTCGTCCGCGCCGGACGCCTGGACCGGGTGCAGGCGGTAGCCCGCGTCGGCCAGGGCGCCGACCCGCTGCTCCTGGGTGTCCGGGGTCGCGTTGAAGACGACGACCAGGTCACCGAGGCGCATGGTGATCACGCCGGGGGTCTCGTCCTCGCCGGAGAGCGGGAAGGAGAGGCGGGACTGGACCTGGGCGGCCGTGTCGAGGGAGAAGGACTTCTCCGTCGTACGGATCCTCAGCAGGTCCTGGTACGCCGTCGACGCGCCCTCGATCTGCGCGCAGCCGACGCTGACGCCGGTCAGCAGCGGCTTGGCGTACGGCCACTTGGACTGGTTGTCGGTGGCCATCGGCAGCCCGCGCCCGAAGCCGTTGCCGTCGGCGCAGTTCCAGTGGATCGCGTTGAACCAGTCGCCGCTGTCGTAGGAGTTGCGGTCGAGGGACTTGGAGCGCAGCAGGTCGGTGCCCGCCTGGGAGAGGGCCGGGCCCTGCGAGAGGGTGGCCGTGGCCATGGCGAGGACCTGCATCCTGGCCCGGTCGGTGGCGCTCACCGAGGCGGGCAGCTTGAACGCGAGGGCGTCGAAGAGGCTCTCGTTGTCGTGGGCGTCCGCGTAGGCGAGGGCGTCGCCGGGTGCCGCCGCGTATCCGGCGGGGGCGCCGTTGTAGTCGACCTGGGAGCCCTTGACCTCCTTGCCGTGGGTGTCGGTGAACGTGAAGTCGGCGAGGTTGCCGGTCAGGCCGACCTTGATGAGGTCCTGGTAGTGCAGGAGCCGGGCCTTCTGCTCGGCCTCGGTGCCGTTGTCCGCCGAGGAGTTGGGCTCGGTGTAGAGGCCGGAGGCGAAGCCCTGCACGCCGGGGTCCTCGTCGAAGGGGCCGCCGCCGCGGACGGCGTCCCGGGCGCGGTCGGAGAAGGTGGCGATGCCGGTGCCCGCCATGTTCTTCTGCGTGGCCTGGACGAAGCGGGCGTCGTCGGCGACCTCGCCGAAGTTCCAGCCCTCGCCGTAGAGGATGATCTTCTTGCCGTCCACGCCGTCCTTGGCGGGGGTCAGCGCGTCGAGGGCCTCGCGGACCGCCAGGATGTTGGCCTTCGGGTGGTGGCCCATCAGGTCGAAGCGGAAGCCGTCGACCTTGTACTCCCTGGCCCAGGTGACGATCGAGTCGACCACCAGCTTGCCCATCATGGCGTTCTCGGTGGCGGTGTTGGCGCAGCAGGTGCTGTTGGCCACCGAGCCGTCGGCGAGCAGGCGCTGATAGTAGCCGGGGACGATCCGGTCCAGGACGGAGGTCTTGGCCTGGCCGCTGGCGGCGGTGTGGTTGTAGACGACGTCCATGACGACCCTGAGGCCGTCCTCGTTGAGCGCCTTGACCATCTCGCGGAACTCGACCGTGCGGGCCGTGCCGTCCGGGTCGGTGGCGTAGGAGCCCTCGGGGACCGTGTAGTGGTACGGGTCGTAGCCCCAGTTGTAGGCGTCCTTCGCGGCGACCTCGGCCACGCACTCCTGCTGCCGCTCGGAGTCGGCGGGCAGGGCGGCGAGGTCGCAGTCGACGGTGGCCTGGTCGCTCTTCCTCTCGGGGATGGTGGCGATGTCGAACGCCGGGAGCAGGTGCACGTACGAGGTGCCCGCCTCGGCCAGTTCGCGGAGGTGCTTGCTGCCGTCGCTGGTCCTGTCGGTGAACGCCAGGTAGGTGCCGGGGTGGTCGGCGGTGGCGTCCGCGACGGAGAAGTCCCGGACGTGCAGTTCCTGGATCCGGGCGTCCTTCAGCGGGACCGCCCTGGGCTTGCTGAGCTTGGACCAGCCCTTCGGGGCCAGTGCCCGGTCGTCGAGGTCGACGACGAGGCTGCGCTCGGAGTCGGTGGTCAGGGCGACCGAGTAGGGGTCGGTGACCTTGTTGGTGACGACCTCGCGGACGCTGGGCGCCCACACCCTGACGACGTACCGGTACGGCTGGTTCTTCCAGGACGCCGGGCCCGTGACGGACCAGACGCCGGTGGTGGCGTTCCGCCGCATCGGGACCGTCCTGCCGCCGATGTCGAGGGCCACGTTCTGTGCCGTCGGCGCCCAGACCGCGAGCGTCGGGCGGCCCTTGCGGAACGTCGGGCCGAGGTCGGCCCCGGTGGCGTCGTACAGGTCGTCGAGGACGCCGCCGATCTGCACGCCCGTCGCCGCGAGGACGGCGCCGTTGGCGGCGCGCTGGGTGGCGACGACCTGGCCGCGCAGGGCCTGGCGGACGCGGTCGCGGTCCCGTGGGTCGACCGTCCAGGCGGTGGCGTCCCTCAGGTGCGGGAACTCCGCCTTCTGGGCGTCGGTCAGGGTGGTCTTCGTCAGCCGCAGCCAACGCTCGTCGTCGCTGGTCAGCGTGGCGTCGGTGACCTTGATGGAGCCGGTGCGGGAGGCCAGGAGCTGGGTGGAGGCGGCGGCCTCCGAGCCGTTCCAGGCGACGGTGTCCCGGTCCAGCCAGACCGCCTTGGAGGTGGTCAGGTCGAGGGCCGCCGCGGAGCCCGCGGGCTGGGGCAGCAGGTACTTCTCCTGCCCGTTCAACAGCCACACCTCGTAGCCGTTGGCCTTGAGGTCCAGGGCCTGGTCGGTGGGCAGGTCCTTCTCGTCGCCCTTGTGGAGGATGTAGCTGAGGCTGGTGGCGCCCTCGGTGAGCGGCACCTCGTAGACCGCGCCGTAGGCGTCGGTCCGCACCGGCTCCAGGGGCTTCGACCAGTCGGTGGGGCTGGCCGCTCCGGACCAGACGTGCATTCCCCAGCCGTCGTAGTTCCCGTCGGCGCGGTGGTAGTGGAGTACGGCCTTGCCGGTGTCCTGCGCCGGGTAGTCGGGACGCTCGGTGCGCACCGTCTCCTTGCCCTGCTCGATCCAGACCTCGCCGGTCTTGGTGACGTCGATCGAGCGGTCGGTCGCGACGTCCTTGTTGCCGTCCTTGTCGATGACCAGGAAGCCGACGTCGGAGGCGCCCGGCTTCAGCTTGACGTAGGCGAAGGCGCCGTAGGCGTCGCGGCCGACGAAGGGGTGGCTGTCCGGCCAGTCGGTGGCCTCGCCGTCGGCGAGGTCGCCCCAGGCGTAGACGCCCCAGTCGGCGTAGTCGCCGTCCTCGCGCTGGTAGTGGACGACGGCGTAGTCACGGGAGGACGCGGTGGGGACCTCGGGGGCGGGCGGGGTGCCGGTGGTGGAGGCGGCCGTCGCGCTGGCGGTGCGGCCCGTCGAGTCGACCACCACGGCCTTGTAGCGCAGGGCGGTGCCGGGGGCCACGTCCTCGCCGATGGTGTGGGTGACCTTGTAGGGGGCGTGGTCGGCGGTACCGAGGGTCCGCCACCTGCCGTTGCCGGTCTGGGCGGCGAAGACGACGCGGTTGAGCTGGCCGCCGTCGACGTCGGCCGTGACCTCGACGGTGCCGGTGGCGCCCGCCTCGGGGGCCTTGAGGGTGACGGTCGGCTTGGTGGCGGGCCTGTCGAGGGCGCCCGCCGCCTTCAGCACGATCGCCGAGCCCGCCGGGACCGTGACGGTGACCTCGCGGTCGGCGCCGGACCTGACGGTGGCGTCGGTGCCGTAGAGGCCGCGGAAGGTCATGTGCGCGGAGCCGGTGGCGAAGGTGGCCGTCCTGGCGCCGTCGGCGTTGTTGAAGGCGACGACGTACTCGGTGCCGGTCTTGGCGTCCGTGCGGGAGACGGCGTAGACGCCCGCCCCGTCGGCGGCGTAGCGCTCGGTCTGGACGCCGTCCGCGAGGGCCGGGTGGGCCTTGCGGAGCTTGGCCAGGGCGCTGATCTGCCGGTAGAGCGGCGCGCTGGTGTCGTAGGCGTCCTCGGCGTGGGTGCGGTCGGTGCCGAGGAGGTCGTCGTCGAGGTAGTCGGCGGTCCGGGAGGCGAACATGGTCTGGCGGGCGTCCTTGTCGCCGCCGGGGCCGGTGAAGCCCTGCTCGTCGCCGTAGTACACGACCGGGTTGCCGCGGTTGAGGAACATCAGCTCGTTGGCGAGCTCGGCCCGCTTGACCAGTTCGGCGTCGGAGGCGTCGGGGGCGTCCTGCTTGAGGAAGCCGCCGATGCGGCCCATGTCGTGGTTGCCGAGGAAGGTGACCTGCTCGTACGCGTTGGCCTTGTCGGTCGTGTACGCGTAGTCGCTGCCGAAGACCGCCGCGAGCTTCTTCGCGCTGCCGCCCTGGGAGGCGTAGGCGCGGGCCGCGTCCTGGAAGGGGAAGTCCAGGGTGGAGTCCAGGCGGCCCTGGGTGACGTACGGGGAGGTGACGGCGGGGTCCGCCGAGTACACCTCACCGAACATGAAGAAGTCGTCCCGGCCCTTCTTCGCCGCGTAGGCGTCGAGGGCGGTGGCCCACTGGGTCCAGAACTCCATGTTGACGTGCTTCACGGTGTCGATCCGGAAGCCGTCGATGTCGAAGTCCCTGACCCACTTCTTGTAGATCTTCTCCATGCCCTCGACGACCTCGGGACGCTCGGTCCACAGGTCGTCCAGGCCGACGAAGTCGCCGTAGGTGGCGGACTCCCCGGCCCAGGTGGAGTCGCCCCGGTTGTGGTACATCGTCGGGTCGTTGAGCCAGGACGGCACCTTGGTGTTCTTCCTCGCGGCCGGGACGACCGGCGTGCGCGGGAAGGAGTCGCCGTCGACGGCGGGGAACGTCCGGGTGCCGTCCGCGTAGTCGGCGTCGTCGAAGGGCCGGCCGTCCTTGGTCAGGTACGGGAACGCGCCCTTGGAGAGGTAGTCGTAGGACTTCTCCTCGTAGTCGACGACGTCGGCGGTGTGGTTGGTGATGACGTCGAAGAAGACCTTGATGCCCTTGGCGTGCGCCTTGTCGATGAGGGTTTCGAGGTCCTCGTTGGTGCCGAAGTGCGGGTCGACCTGGGTGAAGTCGGTGATCCAGTACCCGTGGTAGCCCGCGGAGGCGTCGGCCCCGGTGCCCTGCACGGGCTGGTTCTTGAAGATGGGGGCGAGCCAGAGGGCGGTGGTGCCCAGGCCCTTGATGTAGTCCAGGCGCCGCGTCAGGCCCTTGAGGTCGCCGCCCTGGTAGAAGCCCTTGTCGGTGGGGTCGTACCCGGTGGTCGTCCGGGTGCCGGTGAGGCCGCCCTTGTCGTTGGCCGTGTCGCCGTTGGCGAAACGGTCCGGCAGGACGAAGTAGAACTGCTCGCGGGTGAGGTCGTGCCGGGCCGCCGTCTTCGCCAGGGCCGCGTCGGAGGGCGGCGGGGGCGGGGTGGCGGCCTGCGCGGCCAGCGGCTGGACGAGGGCCGCGGCGAGCGCGGCGGCGGTGACGGCGGCGGTGGCGGCCGCGATGCGTCCGGCGTGTGCGGTGCGGTGCCCCGGGGGCACCGGCCATCTCGGTATCACAGGCTTGAACTCCTTGCGCATACGG
Organism: Streptomyces sp. NPDC006997; assembly: GCF_040635175.1. NCBI lineage: Bacteria > Bacillati > Actinomycetota > Actinomycetes > Kitasatosporales > Streptomycetaceae > Streptomyces > Streptomyces sp. NPDC006997. The sequence continues at coordinate 194,656 of NZ_JBEYHH010000010.1, read as the reverse complement.
CTCATCCGGCTCCTGACGCCCGCGCCACGGGACGGCTCCTTCGCCGGGGTGCGGGCTGACCGTATCGCCGTCGCAATGATTGCAGCAAGGGCCGTGAAAGTAACGGAAAGAACTTTCACGGCCCTTGCCCGGATCGACTGCTAACAGCTCGACTTGCCCGCGTACACCGCGAGCGCCGTGTTGCTGCCGAGCGTGGCCGTGAGCTGGCCGGAGCCGTTCACGGTGACGGTGGTGTTGCTCTGGACGTCGCAGTACGTGCCCGCGGGCAGCGACGTCTGGTAGGTGCGGGTGAGGGAGCCCGACTCGTGGTTGACGGCGACGAAGCCCTTGGAGCCGCGCCCGAAGGCGATGGCGTCGTTGCCGTTGTCCCACCAGTTGGTGACGGCCTGGCCGCGGGTGGCGTTGCGGAAGGCGACCATGCGCTGGATCTCCGGCCAGGCGTGCTGGCACTTCCAGCCGTCTCGCCAGCAGGCGTTGACCGTGCCGCCGTTGGGCGGGCCGGCGTCGTGGTCGGTGAACTCGTAGCCGGAGTTGATGTCCGGGGCGCCGTACGGCCAGGCCAGCATGAAGACGTTGGCCATGGTGTACGTGGCGTTGTCCTTGTAGCTGAGCGTGGAGCCGTTGCGCTCGGTGTCGTGGTTGTCGACGAAGACGCCCGCGACGGAGCTGTTCAGGTAGCCCCAGCCCTCGCCGTAGTTCCTCAGGTAGGCGAGCTTCTCGTTGTTGAAGACCCGCTTGAGGTCGTAGGCGTAGCGGAACTCCTGGACGTCGCCGGTGCCGGTGTACTCGGTCGGCTGGACGGCCTCCCCGGCGCCGTAGATGACCTCCTGCTTCCAGTAGGCGTTGGGGTTGCTCAGCCGGGACTTGATGTTCGCCAGGTCGGCGGCCGGGATGTGCTTGGCGGCGTCGATGCGGAAGCCGTCGACGCCGTAGGAGAGCAGGGTGTTGAGGTACCCGGCGATGGCGGAACGGACGTAGTCCTCGCCGGTGTCGAGGTCGGCGAGGCCGACGAGTTCGCAGTTCTGGACGTTCCAGCGGTCCTGGTAGTTGGTGATCTGCGAGGTGCAGTTGTCGAAGTCGTAGGACGAGTACAGGCCGGGGTAGGTGTACTTCGTGTACGACGAGCCGCCGGTGCCGGTGCCGCTGCCCGCGGACATGTGGTTGATGACCGAGTCGACGACGACCTTGACGCCCGCCGAGTGGCAGGCGCTGACCATGTTGCGGAAGGCGGCGGTGTCGCCGAGCCGCCCGGCGATCCTGTAGCTGACCGGCTGGTACGACGTCCACCACTGCGAGCCCCGTATGTGCTCGGCGGGCGGGGAGACCTGGACGTAGCCGTACCCGGCGGGGCCGAGGCGGTTGGCGCACTCGGCGGCGACCGAGGAGTACTTCCACTCGAAGAGGACAGCGGTGACGTCCCTGGTGCCCGGCGGGGACGCCTGGGCGCTAGGCGAGTTCATGACAAGAGCGGTGGCGGCCGCGGCGGCCGCCAGCGCTCCGGCGAGGAATCTGCGTGCCATGGGGGGGAGTTCCTTCGACGTTGAAGGTTCTTGCTGAAACATTCAGCAAGGATTGCGTGTCGCAGATGTTAAACGCCCGCCGCCCCAAAGGGCAGCGGGCGGTGCGGAATTCAATGAAAAATCTTGCGGCGGGCCTTCCAGGGCCCCCGGGTGCCCTCCGGCCCCCGGCGCCCTCCGGCGTCAGGAGCCCTCAGGCGTCGGGGGCCCTCAGGCGTCAGGCCGTGGCCCACCACACCGTCGTGTCGGCCGGGACCTTGACCTCGCCGTCCGCCTCCGACACCTCGCCGCTGGCGAGCAGCACCCGCCCGCGCACCGGCGCCGTCACCGACTCGCCGGTGGTGTTGGCGACGCACACGAACTCCCCGCGCCGGAACGCCAGCACGCCCTCGGGTGCCTTCAGCCACTCCACCGCGTCGCCCGCGCCCAGGTCGGGGCGCTCCCGTCGGACGGCGAGCGCGGCGCGGTACAGCTCCAGGGTGGAGTCCGCGACGCCGGTCTGCGCCTCCACGCTCAGCTCGCCCCAGCCCTCGGGCTGCGGCAGCCAGCTGCCGCCGTCCCCGAAGCCGTACGAGGATCCCGTACGGGTCCACGGGATCGGCACCCGGCAGCCGTCGCGGAAGCCGTCCTGACCGGCGCCACGGAAGTACGCCGGGTCCTGGCGCACCTCGTCGGGCAGGTCGACGACGTCCGGCAGGCCGAGTTCCTCGCCCTGGTAGACGTAGACGGAGCCGGGCAGCGCCAGCATCAGCAGGGTGGCGGCGCGGGCCCGGCGCAGGCCGAGTTCGCGGTCGCCGGCGAGCCGGATCTGGGTGCCGAGGCCGGGCGGGTTGGCGAACCGGGTGGCGTGCCGGGTGACGTCGTGGTTGGAGAGCACCCAGGTGGCGGGGGCGCCGACCGGGCGCATCGCCTCCAGCGTGCGGTCGATGACGGTGCGCAGCTCGTCGGCGTCCCAGGCGGTGGACAGGTACTGGAAGTTGAACGCCTGGTGCAGCTCGTCCGGGCGGACGTAGTTGGCGGTGCGTTCGACGGTCGGCGTCCACGCCTCGGCGACGAAGATGCGCTCACCCGAGTACTCGTCGAGGATGACGCGCCACTGGCGGTAGATCTCGTGCACCCCGTCCTGGTCGAAGAACGGCATGACATCGTTGCCCAGCAGCTTCAGCTGCTCGTGGGATCCAAGGTCCGGCAGCCCTTCCGCCTTCACCAGACCGTGGGCGACGTCGATGCGGAAGCCGTCGACGCCCATGTCCAGCCAGAACCGCAGGATGGAGCGGAACTCGTCCCCGACGGCCGGGTGGTCCCAGTTGAAGTCGGGCTGCTCGGGCGCGAAGAGGTGCAGGTACCACTCGCCGTCCGGGACGCGCGTCCACGCGGGCCCGCCGAAGATGGACTCCCAGTCGTTGGGCGGCAGTTCGCCGTTCTCGCCCTTGCCGGGGCGGAAGTGGTACCGGTCCCGGGACGGGGAGCCGGGGCCCTCGGCGAGCGCCCGCTTGAACCACTCGTGCTGGTCGGAGGAGTGGTTGGGCACCAGGTCGACGATGATCCTGAGGTTCAGCTCGTGCGCGTCGCGGATCAGCGCGTCGGCGTCGAGCAGGTTGCCGAACATCGGGTCGACGGCCCGGTAGTCGGCGACGTCGTACCCGGCGTCGGCCTGTGGGGAGGCGTAGAAGGGGCTGAGCCACACGGCGTCGACGCCGAGGTCGCGCAGGTACGGGAGACGGGTGCGTACGCCCTCCAGGTCGCCCATGCCGTCGCCGTTGCTGTCGGCGAAGCTGCGCGGGTACACCTGGTAGATCACCGCGTCGCGCCACCAGTCGCGGCGGCGGCCGACGGTGGCGACGGCGCTTGCGGTCTGGGCGGTCGGGGCCGGGGCGGCGGAGTGCTGCTGGCTCATGTCGTCCTTGCTGCGATGAGGTCTCGGTGAACGTGAACGAGTACGTGTACGTGTGCGGGGCTGCGGTGCCCCCGGGTGATGAGGCGACCGCGGTGCGGCGGGGTCTGATGGCACCGCGGTCGCCGCCCGCGCGTGACAGGCGCGCGGGAGCCGTTCACCCGGGGCGGGCGGGTCAGCCCTTGGTGCCGCCCGCGGTGAGGCCGGTCACCAGGTTCTTCTGCACGAGGTAGAAGAAGGCGGAGACGGGTATCGCGACCAGCACCGCGGTGGCGGCCATCAGGTTGCGCTGGGCGTCGTGCTCGCTGACGAAGCTCTGCAGACCCACGGCGAAGGTGTACTTCGTGTCGTCCAGCAGGAACGTCGTGGCGAAGGCGACCTCGCCGAAGGCGGTGATGAAGCTGTAGAACCCGGCCACCGCGAGGCCCGGCCTGGCCAGCGGCAGGATCAGCCGCAGGAAGGTGCCGAAGGGGGAGAGCCCGTCGACACGGCCCGCCTCGTCGATCTCGAACGGGATCGTGTCGAAGTAGCCCTTCATCAGCCAGGCGCAGTACGGCACCGCGGTCGAGCAGTAGACCAGGATCAGACCGAGGTAGGTGTCGATGAGCTGGAGCTCCGACAGGATCTGGTACATCGGCACGATCAGCACGGCGATCGGGAACATCTGGGTGACCAGCAGGACCCACATGAACTTCTTGTAGCCGGGGAAGCGCATCCGGGAGACGGCGTAGCCGGTGGTGGCGGCGATCATCACGCCGATCACGGTGGTGCCGAGCGAGACGACGAGCGAGCTCTTCAGCCAGTGGAAGAAGTTCGTGTCCTGGAGGACGAACGAGTAGTTGTCGAACGTCATCTTCCCCCAGATGTCCCCGGGGTGCAGGTAGTCGTCCTTGTCCGGGCCGAGGGAGAGGAACACCAGCCAGGCGATCGGGAACAGCGCGATCAGGCTGGCGACGGTGAGGATGCCGTGCGAGGCGAGCTTCCCGGCGAGGCTGGTCTCGCCGCGGCGGGGCGTGCGGCGCGGCGGGGTGGTGGGCGTGGCGCTCATGGGGACTCCTGCCTCAGATCGCGAGCTGCTGGTCGTTGCGGTTCAGCCAGCGGCGGTAGAAGGAGGTGAAGACGATCAGGATGGCCAGCAGCAGGATGCCGTAGGCCGCGGACTCGGCGAACTCGCGCGGCTGCTGTCCGAAGCCGAGCTGGTAGGCCCAGGTGACCAGGATCTGGGCGTCGGGGGCGGTGTTGCCGAACAGCAGGAAGATGATGGCGAACTGGTTGAACGTCCAGATCACCCCGAGGAGTACGACGGTGGAGCTGACGGAGCGCAGGCCCGGCAGGGTGACGTAGCGGAACCGCTGCCAGGGGGTGGCGCCGTCCATCTCGGCGGCCTCGTAGAGGGTGGAGTCGATGGACTGCAGGCCGCCCAGCAGGGAGACCATCATGAACGGCACACCGCACCAGGTGTTGACCATGATCGCGGCGAACCGCTGCCAGAAGGTGTCCTCCAGCCACTGCGGGCTGGGCAGGTGCAGGGCGTCCAGCGCGGTGTTGATGATCCCGGAGTCGGCGAGCATGAACCGCCAGCCGAAGACGGTGACGAAGGTGGGCACGGCCCACGGCAGCACCAGCAGCAGCCGGTAGAGGGTGCGGCCGCGCAGCTTCTGGTTGAGCAGCAGGGCGAGGCCGAGACCTATGGAGTAGTGCAGGGCGACGCAGGCCGCGGTCCAGACGATGGTCCAGATGAAGTGCGACCAGAAGCGGTCGTAGGCGGTCTCGCCCCACAGGATGTCGGCGTAGTTGTCGAAGCCGATGAACTCGTAGGTGGCCTCGATCTCGTTGACGCCGATGGTGCGGGCGGTGTTGAGGCTGTCGGCGTCGGTGAGCGTCAGGTAGAAGCCGTACGCCAGCGGATACAGCACCAGCACGCCGAGCACGAGGACCACCGGGGTGATCATCGCGTACGCGTACCAGTACTTCCGGTAGCTCTGCTTCAGGCGCCGACCCAGCCCGGGACGCGGCGCGCGGTCACCGCGACGCTTACCGGTCGCGCGGTCGATGGCGACTGTCATGGTTCGCACTTTCTACAAGATCCGGGGGTGGGACGGCCGCTGCTGGCACCCCGCCGACGCGTGGGCCGCGACCGGCGCAGCCCCGGCCGGGGACGGCCGGGGCACAGGCCGGTGGCCGCGGGATCCCTCCGGTTCGTTCCGGGGGATCCGGCGGCCACGTCGACTACTTGCTGAAGTCCGGGACCAGCTTGGCGATCGCGATCTCCGCGTCGCCCAGGCCCTTGTCCAGGGACTCCTTGCCGCTGGCGATCTCCAGCAGCTGGTCGTCGAGGGGACCCCACAGGGAGCTGTACTCGGGCAGCGCCGGGCGCGGCTGCGCGGCGGCGAGGACGCCCTGGTAACCCGCGATGCCCGGGTCGGCCTTGACCTGGTCGGTGTAGGCGTCGTCACGCGTGGGCAGCGTGTTGTTCTTCAGCGCGATGGTCTCCTGCGCCTTCGCGGAGGTCATGAAGTTCACGAACTTCAGCGAGGCCTCCTGGTGCGCCTTGTCCGAACCCGCGTAGACGGACAGGTTGTGGCCGCCGGTCGGGGCGCCCGCCGTGCCCGAGGAACCGGCCGGGACGGTCGCGATGCCCAGGTTCTGCTTGTCCGTGAACGCGGAGCCCTTGTAGAAGTTGGTGATCTCCCACGGGCCCTGGATGATCGCGGCGACCTTGCCGTTGACGAACGCGTCCTGGATGTGGGCGTACGCGTCGGCGGTGGTGTCGGCCTTGTGCAGGCCCTTGCCGTCGAACAGCTCCAGCCAGGTGCCGTAGCCCTTCTTGGCCTCGGGCGAGGTGACGGTGATCTTCTTGGCGGCGACGTCGACCGTGTCGGTGCCCTCGCCGTAGAGGAAGGACTGGGCGTAGTAGGCCTGGGTGGAGCCCCAGTAGCCGTCGACGCCGGTCTTGTCCTTGATCGTGGCGGCGGCCTTCTTCAGGTCGTCCCAGGTCTTGGGGGCCTCGACGCCCGCCTTCGCGAAGAGTTCCTTGTTGTAGACGAGGGCCAGGGTGTCCGTGGTGAACGGCACGCCGTACGTCTTGCCCTCGTACTTGGCCTGCTCGACCAGGTTGGACTTGAACTGGCTCTGGTCCGCGAGGGCCTCGGTGCCGTCCAGCGGCAGGAAGAAGCCCTTCTTGGCGAACGCCGGGGTCCAGCCGACCTCGGAGCGCAGCACGTCCGGGGCGCCCTTGGAACCGGCCGCCGTGTCGAACTTGTTCTGCGCCTGGTCGAAGGGCACGTTGACGTACTTGACCTTGATGTCCTTGTTGGCGGCCTCGAACTCCTTGACCAAGGCCTGGTACGTCGGCGCCTCATTGGTGGCGTTGGAGGTGTCCCACCAGGTGATGGTGACCGGACCGTCGGCCTTGTCGCCGCTGTCGCTGTCCCCGCCGCAGGCCGTCGCCGCGAGAGCGAGGGACGCCACCAGCGCGGTGGCCGCTATGCCACGCCGCATGAGTTCTCCTTGAGGGTTAAAGCCCGTGGGGTGCGGAAGGCGGTCCCGTCCGCCGACCCGCTACTTGCCGACTGCGCCTTTGCCGCCGCCGGGCGACGTGAACGTAACAGCGATGCAATCGACGCGAAAGGCCTTGCAGCAAAAAAGTGCAAGAGATCTCGCAAGTTACCTGTCCGTGACCTCTCGTCGACCGTCATGAGACCGGTTCGAGTCCGCTTGGAGACTGGTTTTTACTGCGACGGAGCGGCAAGGCACAGACTTGTGCAAGACTCTGCAAGCTCTTGCCAGCGAAATTCCGAGGGGACGCGATGAGGCAGCAACCCGCACGGGGCCGCGCTACGGCCCGCATCCGGCGTCCGGTTGGTGGGCAAGGTGAGGGCCGCCCGGTACAGTCCACCCCTGTGACCACACGGCTTGCGGACATCGCTGCGCAGGCGGGGGTGAGCGAGGCGACCGTCAGCCGCGTCCTCAACGGGAAGCCAGGCGTCGCCGCCACCACCCGTCAGTCCGTGCTGGCCGCCCTCGACGTCCTCGGCTACGAGCGTCCGGTGCGGCTGCGGCAGCGCAGCGCGGGACTCGTCGGCCTGATCACCCCGGAGCTGGAGAACCCCATATTCCCGGCCCTGGCGCAGGTGATCGGCCAGGCGCTGACCCGCCAGGGCTACACCCCCGTGCTCGCCACCCAGACCCCGGGCGGCTCCACCGAGGACGAGCTGACCGAGATGCTGGTGGACCGCGGGGTCGCGGGCATCATCTACGTCTCCGGGCTGCACGCCGACACCACCGCCGACACCCAGCGCTACGAGCAGCTGCGCGCCCAGGGCGTGCCGTTCGTGCTGGTGGACGGCTTCTCGCCGAAGGTGCAGGCGCCGTTCATCTCCCCCGACGACCGCGCGGCGATGACCCTGGCGGTCACCCACCTCGCCTCCCTCGGCCACACCCGGATCGGGCTCGCCCTCGGCCCGAAGCGGTTCGTGCCGGTGCAGCGCAAGATCGAGGGCTTCACGCGCACGGTGCAGGACCAGCTCGGCCTGGACGCCGCGACGATCGAGACGGAGCTGATCCAGCACTCCCTGTACACCCTGGAGGGCGGCCAGGCCGCCGCCAACGCCCTGATGGACCGGGACTGCACCGCCGTGGTGTGCGCCAGCGACATGATGGCGCTCGGCGCGATACGCGCGGCCCGCCAGCGCGGTCTGGACGTGCCCAAGGACATCTCGGTGGTCGGCTTCGACGACTCCCCGCTGATCGCCTTCACCGACCCGCCGCTGACCACCGTGCGCAAGCCGGTCCCGGCGATGGGGCAGGCCGCGGTACGCACGTTGCTGGAGGAGATCGGCGGGACGCCCGCGCCCCACAGTGAGTTCGTGTTCATGCCGGAACTGGTGGTGCGGGGATCGACCGCTTCGGCCCCTGGTGACCGGAATCGTCCTTAGGGCGGAGCCTCAAGGTCGCCCCTCTCGTACACGAGTAGCAGTCGTACGACTGCGGCCGGTGTAGAACTGGCGTCCGGAACCCGACCGCGGGATGATCGGGGCAGTAAGTCTTTTCTGGCAGACTCTGTACCCATGGGTGACTCGACCGTGATGACACCGGAAGGCCGCGCGAGGGCCGTTCCGCACCCCGTCACGGACGCCTCGGGGCCGGCCCCGCTGCGCCGTCCGCGCGCCCCGCGCCGCCCCCGTCTCTGGTTCGAGACGCTGCTGATCGCGGTGAGTTACTGGACGTACTCACTGATCCGCAACGCCGTCCCGGAGCAGCGGAGCGAGGCGCTGCGCAACGCCGACTGGATCTGGCGCACCGAGCACCAGCTCGGCCTCGCCTTCGAGCACTCCGTCAACCACGCCGTCAACTCGGTCACTTGGCTGGTCGTCGGCATGAACTACTACTACGCGACGCTGCACTTCGTCATCACGCTGGGCGTGCTGGTCTGGCTCTACCGCGGCCATCCCGGCCGCTACGCCGCCGCCCGCCTGGTCCTCTTCGCGACGACCGTCATCGCCCTCGTCGGTTACTACCTGTATCCGCTGGCGCCCCCGCGACTGATGACCGGCGGCGACTTCATCGACACGGTGCTGGTCCACCAGACCTGGGGCTCGATGGCCTCCGGCGACCTGAAGAACATGTCCAACCAGTACGCCGCGATGCCCTCGATGCACATCGGCTGGTCCCTGTGGTGCGGCCTGATGATCTTCGCCCTGGCCAGGGTGCCGTGGGTGCGGGTCCTCGGCCTGCTCTACCCGGCGGCCACCCTGGTCGTCATCGTGGCGACGGCCAACCACTTCTGGCTGGACGCGGTCGGGGGCATGGTCTGCCTCGCCTTCGGCTACACCGTCGCCCGCCTGTGGTACGGCGCCCTCCCGCACGCCCTCCCCCGCCAGGTCCCGGGGCCGCGCCGCCGCCCCGTCCTGGACCTGCGGCGCCTGCTGCCCGCGGCGGCGCGGGGGGAGCACGACGCGGGCGACGGTCGGCTCCCGGGCCCCGCCGAGCTGGTTCCGGAGCGTCCGGAGCCCCGGGACGGATCCCAGGAGACTCGGGAGACCGCCGCCTCCCACAACGCCGCGACGAAGGCCCCGAGCGCGGGCTGAGCGGGCGCGGTCCCCCGTGCCGCCGCGAAGACCGCACGGGACGCCTCCGGCTCCCCGACCGGCCGTACGACCACGTCCGGAGGCCGGCCGCGCGGCCCCGGGCGCGGGAACAGGGCGACGCCGAGTCCCGCCGCGACGGAGCCCCGCGCGGTGCCGTAGTCCTCGCCCTCCCCCACGAAACAGGGGCGAAAACCGGCCGTTTCGCACGCCGCGCCCCCGCCGCCGCCCGTCGTACGGAGTGCCGTCCTGCCAGGCCCACCCCCGTCAGCAGGACCGCCATCCCCCACCACCACCCGTCCGCCCACCCGTTCGTCCCCCGCGGGTCCGGCGTGACGCGGTCTCACGCGGGTGCGCCCCGCGCGACGGGCGGCACCCGCGGAGGCTACGGCGGCGGTAGGGGACGCCGGGCCCGCGCACCCCGGCCCCACCCGGCCCCCGCCCGGCTCACCCCCCGTAGAACAGCTCGTCCACGACTCCCCGTGCCCGTCGTGCCGTGCGCCGGTAGGCGTCCAGCATGTCGCCCGCCCGGCCGGGCCCGTACCCCAGGTACCGCCCGACCGCGGCCAGCTCCCGCACGTCCGAGGGGAAGGTGTCCGCGGCCCGCCCGCGCACCAGCATCACCGCGTTGCGCACCCGCGTCGCCAGCACCCACGCCTCGTCGAGGATCGCGGCGTCCTCCTCGCCGAGGAGCCCGGCGTCGCGGGCGGCGGCGAGGGCCTGCCGGGTGCGGGTGGTGCGCAGCCCCGGCACCCGGGCCCCGTGCCGCAGCTGCAGCAACTGCACGGTCCACTCCACGTCGGAGAGTCCGCCGGGCCCCAGCTTGGCGTGCAGCTTGGGGTCGACGCCGCGCGGCAGCCGTTCCGACTCCATCCGCGCCTTCAGCCGCCGGATCTCGCGTGCGGCGTCCTCACCGAGCCCGCCCACCGGGTACCGCAGCGGGTCGACGAGTTCCACGAACCGCCGCCCCAGCTCCTCGTCCCCGGCGACCGGCTCGGCCCGCAGCAGCGCCTGCGACTCCCAGACCAGGGACCAGCGGCGGTAGTACGCCTCGTACGACTTCAGGGTGCGCACCATCGGCCCCGACTTGCCCTCCGGGCGCAGGTCGGCGTCGATGAGCAGCGGCGGGTCGGCGCTGGGGAGCTGGAGCAGCCGCCGCATCTCGGAGACCACCCGGTTCGCGGCGTTGGCGGCCTCGCCCTCGTCGGCGCCCTCCCGGGGCTCGTGCACGAAGAGGACGTCCGCGTCGGAGCCGTAGCCCAGCTCGTGCCCGCCGAACCGGCCCATGCCGATGACCGCGAACCGGGTCGGCAGGGTGTCGCCCCAGCCCTCCCGGACGACCGCCCGCAACGTCCCCGCCAGCGTCGCCGCCGTCAGGTCGGAGACCGCGCCGCCGACCAGGTCCACCAGGGCGCCCTGGTCGGCCTCGGCGGGCTGGGCCTCGGTGCCGTAGGAGCCGACGATGTCCGCCGCCGCCGTACGGAACAGCTCCCGGCGCCGTACCCCGCGTGCCGCGGTGACCGCCTGTTCGGCGCTCGGGGCGCGGCCGACGGCGGCGAGGATCTCCTGCTCCAGCGGCCCGCGCTCGCGCGGCACGAGCCCGCCGCCGCCCCCGCCGCGACCGTCGCCGTCGCCGAGCAGCGCCACCGCCTCCGGGGCCCGCATCAGCAGGTCGGGGGCGAGCCGCCCGGCGGACAGCACCCGGGCGAGGTTCTCCGCCGCCGCGCCCTCGTCGCGCAGCAGCCGCAGGTACCACGGGGTCTTGCCGAGCGCGTCGGACACCTTGCGGAAGTTCAGCAGGCCCGCGTCCGGCTCGGCGGAGTCCGCGAACCAGCCGAGCAGCACCGGCAGCAGCGTCCGCTGGATCGCCGCCTTGCGGGTGACGCCGGACGCCAGCGCCTCCAGGTGCCGCAGCGCCGCCGCCGGGTCGGCGTACCCGAGCGCGACCAGCCGCTCCCGCGCCGCCACCGCGCTGAGCCGCGTCTCGCCGGGGGCGAGCTGGGCGACGGCGTCGAGCAGCGGCCGGTAGAAGATCTTCTCGTGCAGGCGCCGCACGACGGCGGCGTGCCGCTTCCACTCCCGGTTCAGCGCCGACACCGGTTCCGTACGCAGGCCCAGCGAGCGCCCGAGCCGCCGCTGGTCCTCCTCCGCCTCGGGCACCAGGTGGGTGCGGCGCAGCCGGTAGAGCTGGATGCGGTGCTCCATGGTGCGCAGGAAGCGGTAGGCGTCCTCCAGCTGGGCGGCGTCCGCCCGCCCGACGTAGCCGCCCGCCGCCAGCGCCTGGAGCGCGCTCAGCGTGGTGCCGCTGCGCAGGGAGGCGTCGGCGCGGCCGTGCACCAGCTGGAGCAGCTGCACGGCGAACTCGACGTCGCGCAGCCCGCCGGGCCCGAGCTTCAGCTCCCGGTCGACCTCGGCGACGGGGATGTTCTCCACGACCCTGCGCCGCATCTTCTGCACGTCGGCGACGAAGTTCTCCCGCTCGGCGGCCTGCCAGACCAGCGGCTCCACGGCGGCGACGTACTCCTCCCCCAGCTCCAGGTCCCCGGCGACGGGGCGGGCCTTCAGCAGCGCCTGGAACTCCCAGGTCTTGGCCCAGCGCTGGTAGTAGGCGAGGTGGGAGGCGAGGGTGCGCACCAGCGGCCCGTTGCGGCCCTCGGGCCGCAGGTTGGCGTCGACGGGCCAGATCGTGCCCTCGACGGTGGTCTCGGAGCAGATCCGCATCATGTGCGAGGCCAGCCGGGTGGCGGCGCGCAGCGCCTTGCCCTCGTCGGCCCCGCCGACGGCCTCCCCCACGAAGACCACGTCCACGTCGGAGACGTAGTTCAGCTCGTGGCCGCCGCACTTGCCCATCGCGATCACCGCGAGGCGGCACAGCGCGGCGTCGTCGGGCGCGGCGGTGCGGGCGATGGCGAGCGCGGCGCGCAGCGTGGCGGTGGCGAGGTCGGCCAGCTCGGCCGCCGCCTGGGCGACGTCGGTCGTCCCGCACACGTCCCGCGCGGCGATGGAGAGCAGACAGCGCCGGTAGGCGACCCGCAGCGCCACCGGGTCGGCGGCCCCGGCGAGCCCGCGCTCGAACTCCTCCACCCCCGGGTGCAGGTCCCGCGGCTCGTACGTCACCAGCGCCTGCCAGTCCCCCGCGTGCCGGGCGAGGTGGTCGGCGAGGGCGGCGGAGGCGCCGAGCACCCCGAGCAGCCGGTCGCGCAGCGGCTTGGCCGCTATCACCGTGTCCAGCAGCTCCCGCCGGGCGGTCGGCGAGGGCTGCGCCTCCAGCAGCCGTACCAGCCCGTGCAGCGCCAGGTCGGGGTCGGCGGTGGCGCCGAGCGCCTCAAGGAGCACCGGGTCGTTGCGTACGGCGGCCAGCTCCACCCCGTCGAGGAGGCGCTCGGCGGCCGACGGGTCCGTGAAGCCGTGCCGCAGCAGCCGAGTGAAGGTACTGCTCCTGCGCCCCGGCGCCGTCATGGTCGGCCTCCCTCGTCGGATCCCCGGCGGATCCTCGCGGACCCCCGACGGATCAAGGTGGTACGAGGCCGAGCCTAACCGCAGGGACCGGCGCAGGCTCCGATGAGTCCGCGCCCCGGACGGGGTCACTGCTCCAGCCGACCCGAAAGGAACCGTCCCGCGCGTCCCCCGGGCCAGACCCGGTGGCGCCTCACGTAGGACGGAGCGCCGGGGGCCGCCCGCCGTGGCGGACGGCCCCCGGCCGGGGACTCGGGTGCGACTCAGGCGTACGTCTCGAACTCGGCGACCCTCGGGGTGCCGTTGGAGCTGGTGATCTCGAAGGTGATCTTGTTGAGCGTGGTCGCGGTGAAGGCGATGGCGCCCGCCCCGCTGCCGGTCTTCAGGACGGCGCCGGTGTCGTGGTTGACGACCCGCCAGGAGCCGATGGCACCGGTGGCCCCGGCGGCCTCGCGGATGTTGATCGAGGAGACCCGGGTGGCGGAGCCCCACTTGACGGAGATCGAGCCGGTCGAGCCGGTCGGCGACCAGTAGGTGCTCATGTTGCCGTCACGGACGTTGCCGTAGCTGGTGCCGTCGGCCTTGCTGGACCCGTCGGACCCGGCGCCGATGCTGAGGTTGGTGCCGGTGGGCGGGTCGGTCGGGTCGGGGTCGGTGGGGTCCGGGTCGGTCGGGCCGGGGTCGGTCGGGTCCGGCGTCTGCGGGGTGCAGTTGCCGTCCGAGACGCGCAGCCCCTTGTTGGCGCCGGCGGTCTGGCTGACGACGCTCGGCACGCAGCTCGCCGCGTCCAGGGAGTAGGAGTAGGGGATGCTGACGCTGGTGTTGGACGTCGGGTTCGGCCCGGCCGGGTTGGTGTCGCCGCTCCGGCTCGACCAGGTCACGTTGTCGAAGATGTTGCCGTTGACCTGCCAGTACCCGGCCGCGTCGGTGTAGAACGTGCCGAGGACGTCCTGGGAGTCCTCGAAGTAGTTGCTGTCCACCCGGGCGCGGGCGCCGGCACGGGAGTTGATGCCGGACTTGTTCAGCTGGACGTAGTGGTTGTTGTAGATGTGGGCGATGCCGCCGCGCAGCAGCGGCGTGCGGGAGTCGACGTTCTGGTACAGGTTGTGGTGGAACGTGACGTACCCGTTGGAGACGTCGCTCTCGCTGGAGCCGATCAGCCCGCCGCGCCCGGAGTTGCGCAGGACGCTGTAGGACAGCGTCACGTACCGGGTGTTGTCCTTCATGTCGAAGAGGCCGTCGTAGCCCTCCGACTCGCCACCGGACGCCTCCAGCGTGCTGTGGTCGACCCAGACGTTGCGGACGTCGCTCTCCATGCCGATGGCGTCGCCGCCGTTGGAGGTCGGGGAGCCCGACTTCTTGACGTTCTTCACCGTCACGTTCTGGATGATGATGTTGCTGGCCTCACGGATGTGGATGCCGAGTTGGTCGAAGACGGCCCCGTTCCCGACGCCGACGATCGTGATGTTGCTGACCTGCTTCAGCTCGATCTTGTCGGCGGCGGTGTTGCAGCTGTCGCCGGAGACCTTGCTGGTGTTGCCGTGGTTGATGGTGCCCTCGACCTGGATGGTGATCGGGGTGCTGCTGCTGGCCCGGTTGCACAGGGCCGTGTGGATCGCGGTGCCGGTGGTGGCCCGGACGGTCTGGCCGCCCGCGCCACCGGTGGTGCCCCCGTTCTGGGTGGCGTAACCGGTGGCCCCGGTGGTGGCCGCCGACGCCGTGGGCATCGACAGGGCCACCCCCGTCGCGGCCACTACGGCTCCGGTGGCCAGGGCCGCGTAGAGCCGCACTGCGACTGGTCGCTTCATGCTTGCTCGCCTTGCCTTTCGTCTTCGACTAGGGGTCATTGCCGCATTGCATGTGCCGTGCGCGTGACGCGCCTGGTCGTGCGCGTCGTCCTGCGCTGGTCTCGCGCGTCGTACCTGGTGCATGTCATGGGCATGTCAGCAAGCCGTCGACAAGCCTTTGCGGGTGCCGCGACGTCTACCTCCACCGGAACAACCCATGAAGATGGGAAAGCGCTTTCTGTTGCGCGAGGGTATGGGTAGCTCCGGCCGCTGACAAGCCTCCGCGCAACAACCGGAAGAAGCCGACCGCCACGGGACGGCAACGCGACGGCCACCGGGACGCCACCGGACACCACTGACCACGCTCGCCCCGACGGCCCGATCAGGCTCTTCCCCGTCACGGACGTCGACGCCGCCCCGAGCACGGGGAGCACGGAGGCGGACACACCGGCGTCGGCGGTCTGAGCCGGGCCCCGTCACACAGAGCCCCGACCCGGCGAGTACGCGTAGGCCGGGCCGTGCTCGCCCACGGCACCAGGGCGGTGTGACGCAGGGCACAACCACGGCTGTCACATAGTGGCCGGGCCGGGCGTCTTGTGCGTGACGGACGAAGGCGAAGACGCGGGGAGCCGACATGAGCGCACAGACGAACGCACGGACCGGGAACGCCGTCGGGACGCACGCGCGTGACGGTCGTACGGACTCCGCCACCGAGGCGTTCGTCGCCCATCGCAACCTGCTGTTCACCGTCGCCTACGAGATGCTCGGCTCGGCCGCCGACGCGGAGGACGTCCTCCAGGAGACATGGCTGTGCTGGGTGGGCGTCGGCCCCGACACCGTGCGCAACCAGCGCGCCTACCTGGTCCGTACGGCCACCCGGCAGGCGCTGAGCCGACTGCGCACCCTGAGACGCGGCAAGGGGTCCTACGTCGGCCCCTGGCTCCCCGAACCGCCGCTCACCGCGCCCGACGTGACCGGGGACGTGGAGCTGGCCGACAGCGTGTCGATGGCGATGCTGCTGGTGCTGGAGACGCTCGCCCCGACCGAGCGGGCCGTGTTCGTGCTGCACGAGGTCTTCGACCTCCCGTACGACGAGATCGCGGAGGCCGTGGACGAGACCCCGGTCGCGGTACGCCGGATCGCGCACCGCGCCCGCACCCACGTCGCCGCGCGGCGGCCCCGCGAGGTCGTCTCCCCGGCCGAGGCCCAGGGCACCTTGGAGGCGTTCCGGCAGGCGATCGAGACCGGCGCCCCCCGGCGCCTGCTCGCCCCGGACGTCGTCCTGCTGACCGACGGCGGCGGAGCCGTCCAGGCCACGCTCACACCCGTCGTCGGCGCCGACCGGGTGGCCGCCGCCCTCACGGGAACCGGCGCCCGGGTATCGGTACGGCCGACCCAGGTCAACGGCTGCCCGGCGCTCTCCCTCCACGTGGACGGCAACCTCGACACCGTCCTGGCGGTCCGCGCCACCGACGGCCTCGTCACCGCCCTCTACGCCGTACGCAACCCCGAGCAGCCGCCCCACCTCGACCAGCGGACCCCGGCGAACGGCCGGGCGACGGGCGGGACGGACCCCGAGGAGGCGGACGGCTGACGGCGTAGGGACGGGGCTGTCGCCGTCCCTACGCCGTCTCCCGCCACCCGTTCGTGATCGGGAGGCGTCGGTCCTTGCCGAAGCCCTTGGGGGAGATCTTCGTGCCCGGCGGGTACTGGCGGCGCTTGTACTCGGCGGTGTCGACGAGGCGGAGGGTCCTGGTCACCAGGTCGTGGTCGAAACCGGCGGCGGCGATGGTGTCGGCGCCCTCGTCGCGGTCGACGTAGCGCTCCAGGATGGCGTCGAGGACGGGGTAGTCCGGGAGGGAGTCGGTGTCGACCTGGCCGGGGCGGAGTTCGGCGCTCGGCGGCTTGGAGATGGAGTTCTCCGGGATGGGCGGGGTCTCGCCGCGTTCCGACGCCGCGCGGTTGCGCCACTCGGCCAGGCGGAAGACGGACGTCTTGTACACGTCCTTGATGGGGCCGTAGGCGCCCACCGAGTCGCCGTAGAGGGTGGAGTAGCCGACCGCCAGCTCCGACTTGTTGCCGGGGGCCAGGACGATGTGGCCCTCCTGGTTGGAGATGGCCATCAGGAGCGTGCCGCGCAGCCGGGACTGGAGGTTCTCCTCCGCCAGACCGGTCAGGGACAGCGCCCCCATGTACGCGTCGAACATCGGCTCGATGGAGACCGTACGGAAGTTCAGCCCGGTACGGCGGGCCAGCTCGGCCGCGTCGCCGCGCGAGTGGTCCGAGGAGTACTTCGACGGCATCGAGACGCCGTACACGTTCTCCGCGCCCACCGCGTCACAGGCGATCGACGCCACCAGCGCCGAGTCGATGCCGCCGGACAGGCCGATCAGGACGGACCGGAAGCCGTTCTTCTCCACGTACGCCCGCAGGCCCGTGACCAGCGCCGCGTACACCTCCTCGTCGTCGTCGAGGCGGTCGGCGTAGCCGCCGGGCAGCTCGGGTTCGTAGGCCGCCAGCGGCTCCTCGGAGAGGACCACGCGGTCGATGCGCAGACCGTCGTCGACGACGCCCGTCGGCGCGTCCGGGGCCGCCGCGGGCAGGTCGAGGTCGAGGACCACGCACTCCTCCGCGAACTGCGGCGCCCGCGCGATCACCTCGCCGTCCGCGCCGACGACGATCGAGTCGCCGTCGAAGACCAGCTCGTCCTGGCCGCCGATCATGGCGAGGTAGGCGGTCGTGCAGCCCGCCTCCTGGGCGCGCTTGCGGACCAGTTCCAGCCGGGTGTCGTCCTTGTCGCGCTCGTAGGGGGACGCGTTGACGGACAGCAGCAGGCCCGCGCCCGCCGAACGGGCCGCGGGCACCCGGCCGCCGTCCTGCCACAGGTCCTCGCAGATGGCGAGGGCGACGTCGACGCCGTGCAGCCGCACCACGGGCATACTGTCGCCCGGCACGAAGTAGCGGAACTCGTCGAAGACGCCGTAGTTCGGCAGGTGGTGCTTGGCGAAGGTGAGGACGACCTCCCCGCGGTGCAGCACCGCGGCGGCGTTCTGCGGGGCGCCCGCGGGCTGGCCGTACTTGGGCTGGGCGGTCTCGCAGCGGTCGAGGTAGCCGACGACCACCGGCAGCTCCCCGAAGCCCTCCTCGGCGAGGCGCGCGGCGAGCGAGCGCAGCGCCGCCCGGGACGCCTCCACGAACGAGGAGCGCAGCGCCAGGTCCTCCACGGGGTAGCCGGTGAGGGCCATCTCCGGGAAGGCCACGAGGTGCGCTCCCCGCTCGGCGGAGTGCCGGGTCCAGCGGAGGATCGTCTCCGTGTTTCCGGCGATGTCACCGACGCGTGCGTCGATCTGGTTCAGAGCGAGGCGAAGTTGAGGCACGCCGCCCAGTGTAATCGTCAGAGCGACGCGATGGGGTGCCGTGTGGCGTGGGCCACTGCTCGCGCCGCTACGGCCGCGGCTTCGCCCCCCGCTCCTCCAGCATGTCCGCCATCAGCGCCATCTCCGACTGCTGCCCCTCGACCATGCCCCGCGCGAGCTGCCGCTCCACGCCGACCCCGCACCGGTCCACACAGCCCTCCGCCATGTGCACGCCGCCCTTGTGGTGCTCGGTCATCAGCTGGAGGAAGAGGACCTCGGCCTGCCGCCCTTCGAGTTCGCCGAGCTTCTCCAGCTCGGCGTTGGTCGCCATGCCCGGCATCAGCGCGCCGTCCTCGCCGGGCGGCATGGACCCCATGCCCATCCACGTCATCGGCGGGTTCGCGGACACCTTCGGCAGCCCCCACAGGTCCAGCCAGCCCAGCAACATGCCGCGCTGGTTGGCCTGCGTCTGCGCGATGTCGTACGCCAGGCGCCGGACGTCCTCGTCGTCGGTGCGGTCGCGCACGATGTACGACATCTCCACCGCCTGCTGGTGGTGGACCGCCATGTCCCGGGCGAACCCGGCGTCCGCGGAGTCCGCGGAGTCCGCGGCGGGCGGCTTCACTCCGGAGCCGCCGTCCTCCGCGACCGCGTAGGTGATCGCCCCGGCCGCGACCAGCGCCGCCGCCGCGGCGCCCGCGATCCACCCCGCCTTCGCCCGGGTCACTGACCCAGCCCGCCGGTGCAGGCGGCGCCCTTCTCGGGCGTCTGCTCACCCTGGACGAACTTCTCCAGGAACTTGTCCACGTTCGGGTCGTCCGCGCCGGTCACCGTCCGCTGGTGCCCCCACGCGGTGAGCATGATGGGGTCCGCCTGCTTCTCGTCCGGACTCATCAGCGTGTACGGCGTCTGCTTGACCTTCGCCGCCAGCGCGTCGACGTCCGCCTTCGGGGCCTTGCTGTTGTACGTCACCCAGACGGCGCCGTGCTCCAGCGAGTGCACGGCGTTCTCGTTCTTGAGGGCCTTGGTGTAGACGTCACCGTTGCAGTTCATCCAGACCGCCTGGTGGTCGCCGCCGACCGGGGGCGTCACCGGGTACGTCACGGACTTGGTGACGTGGTTGCGGGAGAGGGTGCCCTTCCAGGTGCTGATGCCGTCCGCCCCGGCGACCAGCTTGCCCGTGGTCTTGGAGTCGTCGGCCGAGTCCGAGTCGTCGGACTGCGACCGGACGAGGATCACCCCGCCGACGACGAGGGCGGCCACGACGACCGTGGACGCCGTGATCGTGGCGACGCGGCGACGGCGCTCGCGGGCTTGCTCCGCGCGCCGCATCTCCTCTATCCGCGCCTTGCGCTCGGCACTGCTCTTGTTCTTGGCGGAACCCATGGGACTGGCCCTTCTGGGGAGGGGGGACGGTCGGGTGCGCTGATCGTAATGGGGGACCACCGCGGTCTCGTAGGGTGGTCACAGGAATGGCCCGATAGGTACGGGAACGGGCGTTCCGGTGAGGCGGCGGCGGGCCGCCGGAAGCTCCCGTACCGCCCTGCCATTACGGATGTCGGTGCGGGCAGGCAAGATGGGCGGAAGAGCCCGGGGAGCTGTACACCTGCCGTAGCTGAGGCGTTCAGACCGGGGTCGGCCGGGCGATCAAGGTCCGCAACGCGCACGAAACGGTGTTGTGGTGGGATGCTCAGGTGCCCGACCGCCTCCCGAGGGACCGGAGACAGGCGGCCTGACCAGCAAGGATGGGGAAGCGGAAGATGGACAAGCAGCAGGAGTTCGTGCTCCGTACGTTGGAGGAGCGCGACATCCGGTTCGTACGCCTGTGGTTCACGGACGTCCTGGGCTTCCTCAAGTCGGTCGCCGTGGCCCCAGCCGAGCTTGAGCAGGCGTTCGACGAGGGCATCGGCTTCGACGGTTCCGCGATCGAGGGCTTCGCCCGGGTGTACGAGTCCGACATGATCGCCAAGCCGGACCCCTCCACCTTCCAGGTGCTGCCGTGGCGCGCGGAGGCGCCGGGCACGGCCCGGATGTTCTGCGACATCCTGATGCCGGACGGCTCCCCGTCCTTCGCGGACCCGCGCTACGTCCTCAAGCGCGCCCTCGCCCGCACCTCCGACCTGGGCTTCACCTTCTACACCCACCCGGAGATCGAGTTCTTCCTGCTGAAGGACAAGCCGCTCGACGGCTCGCGACCGACCCCAGCCGACAACTCCGGATACTTCGACCACACCCCGCAGAACATCGGCATGGACTTCCGCCGCCAGGCGATCACCATGCTGGAGTCGATGGGCATCTCCGTCGAATTTTCCCACCACGAGGGCGCCCCCGGCCAGCAGGAGATCGACCTGCGCTACGCCGACGCGCTCTCCACGGCCGACAACATCATGACGTTCCGCCTGGTGATGAAGCAGGTGGCGCTGGAGCAGGGCGTCCAGGCGACCTTCATGCCGAAGCCGTTCTCCGAGCACCCCGGCAGCGGGATGCACACGCATCTGTCGTTGTTCGAAGGCGACAGGAACGCGTTCTACGAGTCCGGCGCCGAGTACCAGCTCTCCAAGGTCGGCCGCTCCTTCATCGCGGGCCTGCTGCGGCACGCGGCGGACATCTCGGCGGTCACCAACCAGTGGGTGAACTCCTACAAGCGCATCTGGGGCGGCTCCGAGCGCACGGCGGGCGCGGGCGGCGAGGCCCCGTCCTACATCTGCTGGGGCCACAACAACCGCTCGGCCCTGGTCCGCGTCCCCATGTACAAGCCCGGCAAGACCGGCTCCGCCCGCGTCGAGGTCCGCTCCCTGGACGCGGGCACCAACCCCTACCTCGCCTACGCCGTCCTCCTCGCCGCCGGCCTGAAGGGCATCGAGGAGGGCTATGAGCTTCCGCCGGGCGCCGAGGACGACGTCTGGGCCCTCTCCGACGCCGAACGCCGCGCGATGGGCATCGAGCCCCTCCCCCAGAACCTCGGCGAGGCCCTCACCCTGATGGAACGCAGCGACCTGGTCGCCGAGACCCTGGGCGAACACGTCTTCGATTTCTTCCTCCGCAACAAGCGCCAGGAGTGGGAGGAGTACCGGTCGGAGGTGACGGCTTTCGAGCTGCGGAAGAATCTGCCGGTGCTGTAGGACGACGTGGCGGCGTGCGCCTTCCTACGGAGGGAACGTCATCCCTTCTCGGGAGGACCGCAGGTGTCGCAGCAGGGGGCGGGGCCGTTTTCGCACTCCCCGCTCCCTGCCCCCTGAAGCCACAGCGTGCGGTCGGGCCCGAACTCAGCCGCAGCCATCAGCTCCTAAGAACTCCTGACGAAATGAGTGGCGGGGAACGCTAGGCTCGCTGGTCATGAGTCAAAGTGGTTCGCAGGCGGCGGCATTCTTCCGAGACGTTCGCCAGAGCCAAGTCGTCTGATTTGTCCGGGATGATGGAGGAGGGGAGGGCGTACAGGCAACGCCTGCTGATTGGGGTTGCCGTCGGGGCCGCCCGCTTCTTTGCCAGGGTCGTGCTTCCACGCCCCGGCCTCAAGGGCGCTGCGCTGTCGCTCCGCGTCGCCTTCGGCGATCGGCCTGCGGCCGACCCTTGACCCCGGGCCGCTCCAGCACGGGTAAGAAGTGCGCGGACGGCCCGGAAAGACGGGGGCCGGGCCCTGTTGATCCCCAGGGTGCGCTTCTGGGCGGGCGTGGGTATGGGGGCGCGTCGGCGTCTCGCCTGCACGCCGGGCTGGCTTAGCGGCTTGCGGCCCGGTGGGTGGCAGGGGCGCGCACCGGGTGAGCGGAGGCACGCCGGATCGGTTCAGCGACTGGCGGGCTGGCGAGTAGTGGCGGGAGCGGCGCCGGGTGGCGTCCCGCCGAGTGGTGTAGCCATACGGACCGCGCGGCTCCGATCAGAGCCATGTGACGGTGGCCGACCGGCTCGCTTGGCCGCAGGGCGTGCTGCTCGCGGGCGTCAGCACCCCGATCCGGCGCGGAGGCAGTTGCACCGCCGAACTGACCTGCGCAGTCATGAACTCCGCGCCGCTACACCACTCGGTGGGACACCACCGCGCGCCGGGTGGGTGGGGGCACGCCGGGTCGGCTCAGCGGCTATCCGTGGGTGGATGGGGTGAGGGGGACGGGGGCAGGTGGGTGAATGAGTGAGAGGGCGGTCCCAGGGCTGGAGATTGAGGGCGCGCGCGATGGGGGCAGGAGGGGCAGTCGACTCGGAGCGGGGGAGGCCACCTCACCCGTCACACCAGCCCATCCCCACCCCACAGACCACACCCTCGGGCAGTGATTGGCCCTTTTGACCCATACCCCCTCTGACCAAGGGAAACGAAGACCATGGCCCGCCGAGGGGAAGCACTCTGGGCCGTGAGCCAAAGGCACCAATCACCCCCGTCAGGCGCCCACGAGGCTTACTCATGAGGCAGATGTGACAGCAGAGGCAAGCCATCTGGCCCTCTCACCCCGGCACCCCCTCCGCCCGCCGCCGCCCGTTCCCTTCACCCGCCACCCCACCGGCCCGCAAGCCGCTAACCCAGCCCGGCGTGCCACCACCCACCCGGCGCGCTCCCCCGCCACCCCCACCGGCCCGCCAGCCGCTAACCCAGCCCGGCGTGCCGCCACTTGCCGGGCGCGCACTCGCCACCGGGCCGCAAGCCGCTAAGCCAGCCCGGCGTGCGGGCGAGACGCCAGCGCGCCCCCACACCCACTCCAACCCAGAAGCAGGCGTGAGGGATCAGCAGGCCCCGGCCCCCCGTCTTTCCGGGCCGCCCGCTCGCTTCTCACCCGTGCTGGAGCGGCCCGGGGTCAAGGGTCGGCCGCAGGCCGATCGGCGCAGCCGACGCGAAGCGACAGCGCAGCGCCCTTGAGGCCGGGACGCGGAAGCACGACCCTGGCGAAGAAGCGGGCGGCCCCCGCGGCAACCCCCACCCGCAGGCGCCGGCCTCAGCGGTCCCGCTGCCTCAAGTCGCCCTTCAGGACCTTTCCGCTTGCGTTGCGTGGGAGGTCGGGGAGGAATTCGATCCCTCGCGGGACCTTGTAGTTGGCCAGCTCGCGGCGGGACCAGGCGATCGGGTCGGCTGCGGTGAGGGACGAGGTGGGGCGGCGGAACACGTAGGCCTTGGCTACCTCGCCGAGGCGGGGGTCGGGGATGCCGATGACCGCGGAGTCGGTGGCGTCGGGGTGGCGGGACAGGGTCTGTTCGATCTCCCGGGGTAGGCGTTGAAGCCGCCGACGATGAACATGTCCTTGACGCGGTCGGTGATCCGCGGGTTCCCCGATCCGTCCAGACGATCCTGGGGCATAGCTCCGGATCACCTTGTGGTCGTCTTGTGGTCGTGCACCCGCCGTCCCTGACAGGCGGTCGGAGGGTCCGCGTGGACGGCGAGATCCTCCGCCTCGCGCACGACGTGCGGGACCGGGTGGAGTTCCTGCGCCGGGCCGGGCTGGAGATCGAGCCGGAAGACGTCGCCTCCTTGCCCTTGATCGACTGGCGCGGGGACGGCCCCGAACGGTGAGGGCACGACGCTCCGGGTGATATCTGCACAGGCCCCCGCGCGCCCGGCGCTGTCGTCCCCACGGCCAGCCCGCGTCCCGGGCGCCTACGGCCAGGGCTGGCAGGGCCAGGGGCATGGGGATCGTGGGCTTTTCGAGAGGGGTGTTCCGGGCATCGTATGTTCAGATGCGGGACAAACTCTCTCGGGGTCAGTATTCCGGCAGGTCAGGCCCAGGCTTCCAGTCGGTTAAGAATGTGTGGACAGGTCGACGCGGGCCGCCACCGGGAGGTGGTCGCTGCCGGTCTCCGGGAGGGTCCAGGAGCTGACCGGTTCCACGCCCTTCACCATGATCTGGTCGATGCGGGCCATCGGGAACGACGCGGGCCAGCTGAAGCCGAAGCCGCTGCCCGCCGCGCCCTGCGTCGAGCGGAGCTGGCTGGTGACCGCGTTCAGGGCGCGGTCGTTCATCGTGCCGTTCAGGTCGCCGAGCAGGGCGGTCCGAGGCAGGCGCTCGTCGGCGATGGCCTCGCCGAGGGCGTCGGCGCTGTGGTCGCGCTGCCGGGCGGTGAACCCGGCCTCCAGTTTGACCCGCACCGAGGGCAGGTGGGCGACGTAGACCGCGAGCGGTCCGGTGGGGGTGGTCACCGTGGCGCGCATGGCGCGGATCCAGCCCAGCTTGATGTCGACGGACCGTACGCCGCTCAGCGGGTACTTGCTCCACAGGCCGACCGTGCCCTGCACGGCGTGGTACTCGTACGTCGACGCCAGCGCCCGCTCGTACACCGGGACCGCCGAGGCCGTCAGCTCCTCCAGCGCCAGCACGTCGGCACCGGCGGCGGCCACGGCGCGGGCGGTGCCCTCCGGGTCGGGGTTGTCGGCGTTGACGTTGTGGGTGGCCAGGGTGAGGTCGCCGCCGGTGGTGGCCTTGTCGGTGAGCAGTCCGCCGAACACGTTCAGCCAGACCACCAGCGGCACCAGGACCGCGACCAGCGCGGACGCGGAGCGGCGCAGCACGCCGAGCGCGAGCAGCACCGGGATGCCGATGCCCAGCCAGGGCAGGAAGGTCTCGGTGAGGCTGCCGAGGTTGCCGACGGAGTTCGGG
Organism: Streptomyces sp. NPDC006997; assembly: GCF_040635175.1. Taxonomy (NCBI): domain Bacteria; kingdom Bacillati; phylum Actinomycetota; class Actinomycetes; order Kitasatosporales; family Streptomycetaceae; genus Streptomyces; species Streptomyces sp. NPDC006997. Next base: position 169,991 of record NZ_JBEYHH010000010.1, on the reverse strand, counting down.
ATGTGCGCGTGCGCCACCATCACCAGGGCGAGCAGCAGCGCGAGCGCGGCGAGCACCAGGCCGCGGCGCCAGAACCGGCGGTCGGTCCGCACGTCGGTGAGCAGCCGGGCCGTACGGCCGCGCAGGCGCCGTAGGGCCGAGCCGGGGTGTTCGGGCTCCGCGTCGCCGTTGTCCGTGTCCGTCACGTACGCCTGTTGCGCCATGCTGTCGCCTCGCTACCTGCCGTGCACACCGTCGTCCCCCACGCCTACGACCCTAGGGGATGATCGGCTCCCTTCCCGCCGTCCCGTGGCGGCCGTACGCACGTGAGGGACGAGCCGTGCCGCGCGGGCAGTTCCGGGGCCCGGGCGGAACGCTCGTCCTGTGACGGAACGCGCACATCAGTGCGGGGCGGTGGGCGGGCTGACGGGGCGTAGGCCTTCGAGGAGGGTGTCCACGATCTGCTCCGCGAGGCCCTCGGGGAGGTCGGCGGCGCGGTGCAGTACGGCACGCACCAGCATGGGGCCCACGATGATGTCGTAGAGCAGTTCCGCGTCGGTGTCGGCGCGCAGTTCGCCGTCGCGCTGGGCGCGGCGCAGCACCTCGATCCCGGCGCGGCGGCGGGGGGCGATGACCGTGCTGTCGTAGGCGGCCCAGATCCTGGGGCTGCTCTTCATCTGGGCGCGCACGTTGTGCAGGAGCGCCGAGGTGCGGTCGGCGAGGCCGCGGCGGCGCAGTGTCTCCAGCAGGACGACGAGGTCGTCCCGCAGGGAGGTGCCGGGGAGTTCGGGTACGGGGGGTTCGGCGGTCCGCAGGACGTCGACGAAGAGTTCCTCCTTGCCGCGCCAGCGGCGGTAGATGGCGGCCTTGCCGACGCCCGCGGTGCGCGCGATGCGTTCGATGGAGAGTTCGCCGAGCGGGACGCCGTCCTCCAGGAGCTTCATCGTGCCCTCGATGATGGCGCGTTCGACGGCCTCGCTGCGGGGGCGGCCCCGGGTGGGGCCGTCGTGCGGGGGGTGGGGGGCGCCGAGGCTCACGGCGGTGCGTCCCTTCGTCGTGCGTGGCGCGTGGTGCGACGACCACGTGATGCGTCGTGTGGGGCGGTCGGCGCGATTCTCCCCGGGTTCCGGTGCGCGGTCCACGACGGTCCGGGTCCGGGGGGAGACGTCTACGGCCTTCCGCCGCCCTGCGACACCCGTTCCGCCGTCTCCTCGCCGCCCGTGGGGCGTTCGGTGGCCGGGGCCGGTCGCCTGCCCGGCAGGAACGCCGCCACGACGAGCGCGCCGAGCACCGCGACGCCCGCGCCGCACACCGCGGTGACGTGCATGGCGTGCAGGAAGGCGCCGTTGGCCGAGTCGACGAGGGGGGCGCCGGCGGGGCCGAGGCGGTCGGCGACGGCGAGGGTGGCCTCGATGGACTCGCCCGCGGCGTGCCGGGCCCCGGCGGGTACGGCGGCGAGCTCGTCCTCGATGCCGGTGCGGTAGGCCGCCGACAGGACCGAGCCGAGTACGGCGATGCCGAGGGCGCCGCCGACCTGGCGGAAGGTGTTGCTGAGCGCGGAGGCGGAACCGGCCTTCTCGCGCGGCAGGGTCTGCATGATGACGACGCTGACCGGGGTCATGATGTGCGCCATGCCGGTGCCCATCAGGAAGAACACGACCTCCAGGATCCAGATCGGCGTGTCGGCCTCCAGGGTGGCGAACGCGCCGAGCATCGCGGCGATCAGCACCATGCCGCCGGTCGTCGTCGCCCTGTTGCCGAAGCGCTCGACGACGAGCCGGGCGCGCGGCGCGAAGACCAGCTGCGCGAGGGCCAGCGGCAGCATCAGCGCACCGGTCTCCAGCGGCGAGTAGCCGCGCACGCTCTGGGTGTAGAAGACGGCGAAGAACGTCACGCCCATCAGCGCGAAGAAGACCAGCGAGATGGCGGCGACCGCGGCGGAGAAGACCTTGTCCTTGAAGTAGGTGACGTCGATGGACGGGTGGTCGCTGCGCTTCTCGAAGACGACGAACCCGGCGAGGACCGCGAGTCCGGCGGCGATGGTGCCCAGCACGGTGACGTCCGTGAAGTCGGCCAGCTCACCGCCGCGGATGATGCCGTAGACGAGCAGGACCAGGCCGACGACGGAGAGTCCGACGCCGACGGGGTCGACGCGGCCGGGGTCCGGGTCGCGGGAGTCGGGCACCAGCCACACCATCAGCGCCAGCGCGAGCAGCACGATCGGCACGTTGACGAGGAAGACCGAGCCCCACCAGAAGTGGTCGAGGAGCGCGCCGCCGGTGATCGGGCCGATGGCGATGGCGAGGCCGACGCCGCCCGCCCAGATGCCGATGGCCTTGGGCTGCTCGTCGCGTTCGAAGACGTTCATCAGGACGGCGAGGGTGGCGGGCATCACGAAGGCCGCGCCGAGGCCCATCAGGGCGCGGAAGCCGATCAGCTCGTTCGGCGAGGAGGCGGAGGCGGCGAGGGCCGAGCCGATACCGAAGACGACGAGCCCGCCGAGCAGCACCCGTTTGCGGCCCAGCCGGTCCCCGAGGAGGCCGGCGCTGAACAGCAGGCCCGCGAAGACGAGGGTGTAGGCGTTGATCGCCCACTCCAGCTCGCTCTGGGTGGCGCCCAGGCCGGTGGGGGCGGGGGTGGAGATCGTCTTGATGGCGACGTTCAGGATCGAGTTGTCGAGGACGACGATCAGCAGGCTCAGCATCAGCACACCGAGGATCGCCCAGCGGCGCCGGTGCACCGCCTCGGGCACGCCAGAGGGAGTTGTCATGCCGTCGAGGCTAGGGGGAATTACGATACGACCCGGTCTCGTATCGTAAGTTTTTACCGCCTTCTTAACCGGCCACCGTGACCGGATGTCGACGTGACGGGGGTCCCCTAGCCGCGTCCGGCACGAGGTGCCACCATGGAAGGGATCCGGGGACGCCGTCAGGGTGCCTCGAGATGACGTAAGGAGCCGGTGCAATGACGCAGCTTTCGGCTGCCCAGCCCGCGAAGGCGGGAGCCTCCGACGGCAGCAAGGCGCTGTACGGGGGCAAGGGCACACGCCGCATCACCGTCCGCGACATCGCCCTCGCCAAGGAGCGGGGCGAGAAGTGGCCCATGCTCACCGCGTACGACTCGATGACCGCGTCCGTCTTCGACGAGGCCGGGATACCGGTCATGCTCGTCGGCGACTCGGCGGGCAACGTCCACCTCGGGTACGAGACCACCGTGCCCGTCACGCTCGACGAGATGACCATGCTCTCCGCGGCCGTGGTCCGGGGGACCAAGCGCGCCCTGATCGTCGGCGACCTGCCGTTCGGTTCGTACCAGGAGGGGCCGGTGCAGGCGCTGCGCTCGGCGACCCGGCTGGTGAAGGACGCGGGCGTGCAGGCCGTGAAGCTGGAGGGCGGCGAGCGGTCGTACGACCAGATCCGGCTGCTCGTCGAGTCCGGCATCCCGGTGATGGCCCACATCGGGCTGACGCCGCAGTCCGTGAACGCGATGGGGTACCGCGTGCAGGGGCGGGGCGAGGAGGCGGCCCAGCAACTGCTGCGGGACGCCAAGGCCGTGCAGGACGCGGGGGCGTTCGCGGTGGTGCTGGAGCTGGTGCCCGCGGAGCTGGCCGCGGAGGTCACCCGGACGCTGCACATCCCCACCGTGGGGATCGGGGCCGGGGCGGCCACCGACGCGCAGGTGCTGGTGTGGACGGACATGATGGGGCTCACCGGCGGGCGGGTGCCGAAGTTCGTCAAGCAGTACGCCGATCTGCGCGGCGTGATCGGGGACGCCGCGAAGGCGTTCGCCGAGGACGTCGTCGGCGGGACGTTCCCCTCCGAGGAGCACTCCGTCCACTGAGCCACTGTCCGCACCACCAGGGTGGCCCCGCCGATCTTCCCCCGTCGGCGGGGCCACCCCCTTCGGCGGGGGTGCCCGCGGCCGCCCGCGAGGGCTGTCGGTGGACTGTCGGTCGGCTGTCGGTGGTCTGTCGGCGCGGGCTGGGACCGTCTCTCGCATGACGGGAATCGACATGAAGGCCAGGGGCGCGGCGGTCGCCGTGCGTGGGCTGGTCAAGCACTTCGGGGAGACCAGGGCGCTGGACGGCGTCGACCTGGAGGTCCGGGAGGGGACCGTGATGGGGGTGCTCGGGCCGAACGGCGCCGGGAAGACCACCCTCGTGCGGATCCTCTCCACGCTGCTCAAGCCCGACGCGGGCCAGGCGCACGTCGCGGGGTACGACGCCGTACGGCAGCCCCGGCAGTTGCGCCGGGTGATAGGGCTGACGGGGCAGTACGCGTCGGTGGACGAGAAGCTGTCGGGGTGGGAGAACCTCTATCTGATCGGGCGCCTCCTTGACCTGCCGCGGAAGGAGGCCCGCGCGCGGGGTGACGAGCTGCTGGAGCGGTTCTCGCTGACCGAGGCCGCCCGGCGGCCCGTGCAGACGTACTCCGGCGGGATGCGGCGGCGGCTCGACCTGGCCGCGTCGATGATCGGGCGGCCGGTCGTGCTGTTCCTGGACGAGCCGACCACCGGGCTCGACCCGCGGACCCGCAACGAGGTCTGGGACGAGGTCCGGCGGATGGTCGGGGACGGCGTCACCGTGCTGCTGACCACGCAGTACATGGAGGAGGCCGAGCAGCTCGCCTCCGAGCTGACCGTCGTCGACCGCGGCAGGGTGATCGCGGGCGGCCGGATCGAGGAGCTGAAGGCGAAGGTCGGCGGGCGCACCCTGCGCGTCCGCCCGGCCGACCCGCTCCAGGCGCGCCCGCTGGCGTCCTGGCTGGACGAGCTGGGGATCACCGGGCTCGCCACCATCACCGTGGAGGCCGACAGCGGCACCCTGCTGGTGCCCGTGCTCAGCGACGAGCAGCTGACCGCGGTGGTCGGCGCGGTCACCGCGCGCGGGGTCACCCTCGCCTCCGTCAGCACCGAACTGCCCAGCCTGGACGAGGTGTTCCTGTCCCTCACCGGCCACCGCGCGAGCGCCCCGCGGGGCACCGCGTCCGCCCCCGGGATCCGCGAGGAGGTCGCCGCGTGAGCGCCACCACCCTGACCACCGGTGCCCCGGTCGCCGACAGCCGGATCTCGCTGCGCGGGCACCTGCGGCACACCGGAGCGCTGGTCCGCCGCAACCTGCTGTGGATCCGGCAGGACCCGGAGTCGATGTTCGACGCGATCCTCTTCCCGGTCGTGTTCACGCTGCTGTTCGTGTACGTCTTCGGCGGTTCCATCGGGCAGTCGCTCGGCGGCGGGCAGGAGGCGTACGTGCAGTACGTCGTGCCGGGGCTGATGGCCATGATGGGCATGAGCATGGCCCAGGGCGTGGGCACCGGCTTCAACCAGGACTTCAACACCGGCGTGATGGACCGCTTCCGGTCGCTGCCGATCGGCCGTGGCTCGGTGCTGTTCGCGAAGATCGCGGTCGAGCTGCTGCGGATGCTGTTCGCGACGACCGTGCTGCTCGTCGTGGGCGTCCTGGTCGGGTTCGACATCACCGACTGGGGCGGGCTGCTGGCCGCCGTCGGACTGTCGGTCGTGTTCGGCTCGGCGCTGATGTGGGTGTTCATCACCCTGGGCGTGATGATGAAGAACGCCCAGTCGGTGCAGGCGATGGGCTTCCTGGTGCTGATGCCGCTCCAGTTCGGCTCGTCGATCTTCGCGCCGACCGACTCGATGCCGGGCTGGCTGCGGAACTTCACCGACGTCAACCCGCTCTCCGCGCTCGCGGACAGCGCGCGCGGGCTGATGGTGGGCGGGCCGGTCGCCGGCGACGTGTGGCTGACGCTGGCCTGGTCGGTGGGGATCACGGCGGTGATGGCGCCGGTGGCGGTCCACAAGTTCCGTACGAAGAGCTGACCCGCGCCGGGTCAGACGAGGGCGGTGGCCTCCTCCGGGGAGAGGGCGCCGCCCTCCTCGTACGCCTTGGTGTACTCCTCCTCGGGCAGGACGACGCGGGTGAGGTCCACGGCCCGTTGCAGGACCGAGCGCTCCAGCAGGGAGAGCCGGTGGCCCGGCGGCAGCAGCGATGCGGCGGCGCCCAGACAGCGGGCGGCGGCGGTGGGCTCGCCGGTTCCGGTGAGCGTGAGGGCGGTGGTGACCAGGTACGCCGAGGCCAGCTGCGGGGCCATCGCGCGGGGCAGCGGTTCCTGGGCCAGCAGCACGCCGCGCCGCGCCTTGGTCCGGGCGTCGTCGTACCGCTCGTCGAGGACGTCCAGCCAGGCTTCCAGGCAGAGGATGAAGGCGTCGAAGACGACGAAGGCGCTGAGGGCGAAGTCCTCCCGCAGCCCGCGCAGTTCGGTACGGGCCTCCGCCGCCCGCCCGGTCACGCTCAGCCACCCGGCGAGGAACACCCGGGCGAACGCGGTGGACTCGTGCGGGCCCAGGTCCTGCGCGATGACCTCGCGCAGCAGCCGCTCCCCGCGCTCCCCCTGCCCGGCCTCCAGCAGGGTGCTGCCGAGCCGGGCGTTGAGGACGGCGAGCTGGGCACGGGCGCCGAGCCGCTCGGCGAGTTCCATGGCCGCCTCGAAGTCGGCGGCGGCGTCGGCGAACCGGCCCTCGTGCTCGGCGGTCTCGCCCCGGGCGGACAGCGCCTCCGCGGCGCCCCAGACGTCGCCGAGGCGCCGGTAGACGGTGAGCGCCTCGTCGGCGTCGCGGGCGGCGTCGCCGGCCCACTCGGGCCGGTGGGCGATCATGTTGGCGCGCATCTGGAGGCAGGCGGCCAGCTCCCAGTCGAAGCCGGGGGTGGCGCGGCAGGTCGCCACGGCGGCGTCGCAGACGTCGGGCAGCAGGTGCACCTGGCCGGTCAGCATCACCGCGTACATCCACGTCATACCGGGGACGCGGCAGACCTGCGGCAGGCCGGGCTCGTAGACCTCGGTGATGGCGCGCAGCTTGCGCTGCCGGTCCTCGCTCTCCCAGACCTCCAGCTCGGTGTCCATGCAGGCCATGTGGGCGAGGTGGGCGCCGCGCCGGGCCTCGGCCAGCAGCTCGCCGGTCCACGGCGGGGGCCGGTCGGTGCAGCGCTCGTGGACCGGTTCGGCCCGCCGGAGCGGTGCGGCGAACGGGTCGGGGCCCAGCTCCATGACCTCGGCGCACCAGTTGCGGGCCTCCGTGCGCAGGTCACGCATCTGCCAGAACCAGCACAGCGACAGCACCAGGCACAGCCCCTCCTGCTCGTCGCGGCGGGCGACGGCGTGCCGCAGGGCGGTGCGCAGGTTCTCGTACTCGCGCTCCAGGCGGGCGATGGCGGCGAGCTGGCCCGAGCCGCGCAGCGACGGGTCGGTGGTGCGGGCGAGTTCGCGGTAGTAGGTGAGGTGGGCGCGCTCGGCGGCGTCGCGGTCCCCGGCCTCGTCGAGGCGTTCGGCCGCGTACTCGGCGACGGTCTCCAGGAGCCGGTAGCGCATCCCGTCGTCGTCGGAGGGGGCGGCGACGACGAGCGACTTGTCGACGAGGGAGCCGAGCACGTCGAGCGCGGCGGGCCCGCAGACGGCCTCGGCGGCGGTCAGGTCGCAGCCGCCCGCGAAGACCGACAGGCGGCGCAGGACGTCCCGCTCGGGCGCGTCGAGGAGGTCCCAGGACCAGTCGACGACGGCGCGCAGGGTCTGCTGGCGGGGCAGGACGGTGCGGCTGCCGGAGGTGAGCAGGCGGAAGCGGTCGTCGAGCCGGTCGGCGATCTGGCGGGGGGTGAGCATCCGCAGCCGGGCGGCGGCGAGTTCGATGGCGAGGGGCAGCCCGTCGAGGCGGCGGCAGATCTCCGCGCACGCCTCCGGGTCGTCCTCGGCGCGGAAGCCGGGGCGGGCGGCGGCGCCGCGGTCGGCGAGCAGCCGCAGCGCGTACGGCTCCGGCAGCGGGTCCACCGGGCGCAGCACCTCCCCGCTGACGCCGAGGGGTTCGCGGCTGGTGGCCAGCACCGTCACGGCCGGGCAGCGGGCGAGGAGTTCCGCGACGAGGTGGGCGGCGGCGTCGACGACGTGCTCGCAGTTGTCGAGGACGAGCAGGATCCGCTGTCGGCCGCAGTGCTCGACGAGGCGGTCCACGGGGTCGTCGTGCCGGTCGCCTCCCACGGCCCGCATCCCCTCGGCCCCGGCGCCGTACAGCACGGTCTCGCGCGCTCCCACGGCGGTCAGGACGGCCTCGGGTACGGCGGCCGGGTCGTCGACGGGGGCCAGCTCGGCCAGCCACACCCCGCCGGGTACGGCGTCCCGTACCGACTCGGCGGCCTCCTGCGACAGCCGGGTCTTCCCGGCGCCGCCGGGCCCGAGCAGGGTGACGAGGCGGGCGGTGGCGAGGTCGGCGCGGATCGCCTCGATGTCGCCCTCCCGGCCGACGAAGGAGGTGAGCCGGGCGCGCAGGTTGCCGCGCGGGCGGGGGCCGTCGGGGACCGGCGGGGCCGCGTCGGGCCGCAGCAGTTCCGCGTGCAGGGCGCGCAGCTCGGGCCCGGGGTCGGAGCCGAGCCGGTCGGCGAGGAGGCGCCGTACCTCCTCGTAGGCGGCCAGGGCCTCCGCCGTACGCCCGGTCCCGCGCAGGGCGCGCAGCCGCAGCGCCTGGAGGGGTTCGTCCAGCGGGTGCCCGTCGCACAGCGCGGTCAGTTCGGGCAGCGCCAGGTCGGCCTGGCCGAGGGCGAGGGCGGCGGCGAGGCGGGCGCGCCGCACCTGAAGGAGCCGGGCCTCGCAGCGGGCGGCCTCGGCGGCGCGGTCGGGCAGGTCGGCGAGGGCGGGGCCCTGCCACAGCCCCTTGGCGTCGTCGAGGAGGGCGGCGGCCCGCGCCGCGTCCCCGTCGGCCAGCGCCCGCAACCCCTCCTCGGCGAGCCGCTCGAACCGGTGCAGGTCGACGTCGTCGGCCTGGGCGGTGAGCCGGTAGCCGCTGTCGGCGGAGGCGACCGCGTCGGCGCCCAGGGCCCGCCGCAGCCGTCCGACCAGCGCCTGCACGGCGGCGGGCGCGTCGCCGGGCGCGTCGCCGTCCCACACCTCGTCGACCAGCAGGCCCACGGGCACGGCCCGGCCCGCCCGCAGGGCCAGCACGGTCAGCAGGGCGCGCAGGCGCGCCCCGCCGACCGGGACGGGGGTGCCGTCGGGACGGAACGCCTGGGTGGTGCCGAGGATGCGGTAGCGCACGGGGTCCATTGTCCCTGGCCGGGCCCTGGTGCCGCGCCCGGGTTCACACGGGCAGGACGCGCACCGCCGCTCGCCATGTCAGCCGCGGACCACCAGGCCCGGGTGCACGCGGGCACGACCGGCCCGGCGCCCGGGCGTCCCGCGGCGGAGGGGCCGACCCGGCCCCACGGAACCCGCACCGCCCCCCGGGACGTTCTCCCCCAGAACCCGCGGGACGTTCTCCCCCGGTCACCTGTACGGTCGACCCGACACCCCGGTCCCCCCTGTCAGGAGCCCCATGACCACCGCCACCGCCCGCCCCGGCGACCGGCGTATCAGCCCCGTCTTCCTCGGGATCCTCGTCGTCGCCGCGGTGACCGGCTGGGCGACCTGGACCGGGTTCGCCGCGGAGCCCGGGGTCGCCGTGTTCCTGTTCGTGACGGCGGCCTGGGTCGTCTCGCTCTGCCTGCACGAGTACGCGCACGCGCGCACCGCCCTGCACAGCGGGGACATCTCGATCGGCGCGAAGGGCTACCTCACGCTGAACCCGCTGAAGTACACGCACGCGCTGCTGAGCGTCGTGCTGCCGGTGGTGTTCGTGATCATGGGCGGGATCGGTCTGCCGGGCGGCGCGGTGTTCATCGAGCGGGGCCGGATCCAGGGCCGCTGGAAGCACAGTCTGATCTCGGCGGCGGGCCCGCTGACGAACGTGCTGTTCGCCCTCGTGTGCACGGCGCCGTTCTGGCTGGACGCCCTGGACGGCATGCCCCGCGACTTCCGCTTCGCGCTCGCCTTCCTCGCCCTGCTCCAGGTGACCGCGGCGATCCTGAACTTCCTGCCGGTGCCGGGCCTGGACGGCTACGGCGTCGTCGAGCCCTGGCTGTCGTACGACGTCCGGCGGCAGGTGGAGCCGTTCGCCCCGTTCGGGCTGCTGTTCGTGTTCGCGCTGCTCTGGCTCCCGGCGCTGAACGGCGCGTTCTTCGACCTGGTCGACGCGGTCCTGCGCGGCATGGGCGTCGACGACGTCGACACCTACTGCGGTTTCGAGCTGTACCGCTTCTGGCAGGGCGGCGACGACTTCTGCTCGGTCACTCCGTGACGGACGCGCGCCGCTCGGCCTGGCCGCGCTTCAGGTAGTACCACCACATGTTGGACGACAGTCCCGCGAGCAGCACCCACACCACCCCCAGCCAGCTGCCCCGCACGAAGGACAGCACGGCCGCGGCGGTGGCGAGGACGCACACGACGAGGGCGTACACAGCGAGACGAGGCATGGCGGCGGGCTCCTGTCGGGGACACGGTGGGACGGCGGCCGGGTCGCGGTCCGCCGCTGCCCACCAGTGTCCCCCATGGGGTCACACGTCCGTGACGCGGAGTCCGGCGTGGGCCTTGTAGCGGCGGTTCACGGAGATCAGGTTGGCGACCAGCGACTCCACCTGGTGGGCGTTGCGCAGCCGCCCGGCGAAGACGCCCCGCATCCCGGGGATGCGCCCGGCGAGCGCCTGCACCGTCTCGACGTCGGCGCGCTCCTCGCCCAGCACCATCACGTCGGTGTCGATCTCGTCGATCTCCGGGTCCTGGAGCAGCACGGCGGACAGGTGGTGGAAGGCGGCCGTGACCCGGGAGTCCGGCAGCAGGGCGGCGGCCTGCTCGGCGGCGCTGCCCTCCTCCGGCTTCAGGGCGTAGGCGCCCTTCTTGTCGAAGCCGAGCGGGTTGACGCAGTCCACGACCAGCTTGCCGGCCAGCTCCGCGCGCAGGGACTCCAGGGTCGTGCCGTGGCCCTCCCACGGCACGGCGACGATCACGATGTCGGCGCGCCGCGCGCACTCGGCGTTGTCGGCGCCCTCGACGCCGTGGCCCAGCTCCTCGGCGGCGGCCCTGGCGCGCTCCTCGGCCCGCGAACCGATGATCACCTTCTGTCCGGCCCTGGCGAGCCGGTAGGCCAGGCCCTTGCCCTGCGGCCCGGTCCCGCCGAGCACCCCGACGACCAGACCGGAGACGTCGGGCAGGTCCCAGGGATCCTTGGCGGGGGCCTTCGCGGGCTTCTGTGCGGCACTGTCGGTAGAGGTCATGGGCCGACTCTACGGCCGGGCCGCACGGAGGGCTCAGGTGAACCGCGTCACGGGGAGGGCGTGGAAGGCGATGCGCTCGTACTGTCCGAAGTCGCCGGTCTCGTACAGCAGTCCGACGGTGTCCGGGTCGACGCGGACCAGGTCGGAGTAGGCCGCGGGCAGCCCGTCGACGGTGTGGGCGGTCCGCCAGGTGGTGCCGCCGTCGGTGGAGGCGCGCACGGTCATCAGCGCCCGGTGGCCGGGGTCGGCGGGGCCGGAGTAGAGCAGCACGTCGGGGTCGCCCAGGTGCAGCACGCTGCCCTGGCAGACCGGTCCGGTGAGCCCCGCCTGCGGGCGGAAGGGCCGTACGAGGGTGCGTCCGCCGTCGGCCGAGTGGGCGTCGGCGCGGTTGCCGGGCGAGCGTGAGTCGTTGCGGGTGTTGAAGTAGACGCGCCCGTCGGGCAGTTCGGCGGCGGTGGTCTCGTTGGCGTTGATGTAGCCGTCGGTGTCCTGGTCCAGGTAGCCGAGGTACCAGCTCTCCCCGCGGTCGTCGCTGAGCAGGCAGTGGCCGCCGTTGTAGTGCGGCTCGGCGCCGGTGTCGGAGCCCTCCGGGGGGAGGGTGTGGTTGCCGGGGACGACGACCCGGCCGGTGCTGAGCTGGATGCCGTGCCCGGGGGTGGTGGCGTACCAGCGCCAGCCGGGCTGCTTGACCTGCCCGGTGATCTCCCGGGACGGGGACCAGGTCAGCCCCGCGTCGTCGCTGTGCCGCACCCACACCCGGCGCCCGTCGGCCTCGGCGACCTTGCCGTGCCGGATCAGGTCCTCGGAGGCGTCGGCGGCGGAGCGGACGTGGACGAGGAGGACCCGTCCGTCGTCGAGGACGACCGGCGCGGGGTTCCCGGCGAGGTCCGTCCCGTTGGCGGCGACCACCTGGAGCGGCCCCCAGGTGCGGCCCCCGTCCGTGGACCGCTTCATGACGACGTCGACGCGGCCCCAGTCCCGCGCGGACTCCATCCGCCCCTCGCAGAAGGCGAGCAGGGTGCCCGGCCCGGTGGCGACCACGGCGGGGATGCGGTAGCTGGCGTACCCCTCCCGCCCGGCGGTGAACGGGACGGTGGCGACGGGGGTCTCCGACATGCGCGGCTCCTCGGCTCCTGGAATTGACGACGGTCCGGCAGGACTGCCCGTTCTGGGCGAATTCGGGGTGAACTCGGGGTCAAGAGTGTCCCGTTACGGCAGGATGCGTTCGCATGGATGCCGTACGTGTCGCGCTGTTGCGGGAAGTGCTGGCCGGGACCGAGTGGCTGGGGGCCACCCGGAGATTCGCGGGGGCGCTGCGCGGGTCGGTGGTGTCGCACGGCGGCGGGCTGCTGCTGGTCGGCACCCCGGAGTACGAGCCCTGGCACCTGGCGGCCCACCTGGTGGACGAGGCGGCCTGGTCGGGGACGCCGGAGCTGGCGCCGACGCTGGTGCGGCACGGCGCGCGTCCCACGGACCCCGCGCACCTGGCGGTGGGGCTCGGCAGGATCGAGGCGGCGAAGCGGGGCGAGACGCTGCTGGTGGTGGCGGACCGGGAGCCCGGCGGGGCGCTGCTGGAGCGGGTGCACGACGCCCGCAGGTCGGGGGCGACGGTCCTCGCCCTGGGCTCCGGCGACGAGGGCCTCGCGGCGATGGCGCACGAGGCGCTGCCGGTGCGCGAGGACGCGGAGCTGGACCTGGACACCGTGCAGCACCTGGTGAGCGCGGCGGCGGGCGAGAACCCGCTGCCCTCCCCGACAGGGCGCCGCCGCCTCCGCGACCGCCTCACCCGGCTCGCGGACCAGCTCACGGCACCGCCACCGCCGCGGTGGTGACACGGGCCACCGGAAAAGCCGTTACCCGCGGCGAGTCCTGCGACGGAGAGCATGGATCTTCGTGACCGACGCCCCTCCCGCGGCCCCTCGACCCCCGCGGCCCCCGCGGCCCCCTCGGGCCCGCGTGCCCTGCTGCCCGACCTGACGCGACGTCCGCACCGAGCACGCGGTACGCCTCCGCGCACCGCGCGCGGCCACGGCGGTGTAGGGCCGCCCCCGGGGCCGTCAGTCCTCGTCGCGGCGGGTGGCGTCGTGCCAGCGGGGGTCGTTCTCCCACTCCAGGTTGCGTTCGCGGGCCGTCTGCATGGCGTGTTCGGCCTCCTTGCGGCTCGGGTAGGGACCGAACCGGTCCTTGGCCGGGCACTCCGGACCCTCCTCGACCTTCTGGTGTTCCAGGCAGTAGTACCACTCGCCCGGCTTTCCGACCGTGCGCTTCTTGAACAGGGCCATGACCGGCTCCTTTCGCCAGGGACATGGTGTCGTATGCCCGCTGGTTAGACTCGCTGGCATGTCTGGCCAGTCGCTGCTCGTACCAGGGGAGCTGTCTCCCACCCGTTCCGTACCCGGAAACATCCGCCGTCCCGAGTACGTGGGCAAGCCCGCGCCCACCCCCTACACCGGCCCGGAGGTGCAGACCCCGGAGACCATCGAGGCGATGCGGACCGCGGGGCGGATCGCGGCGCGGGCGATGGCGGAGGCGGCCAAGCTGATCGCCCCCGGCGTCACCACGGACGAACTGGACAAGGTGGCGCACGCGTACATGTGCGACCACGGCGCCTACCCCTCCACCCTCGGCTACCGCGGCTTCCCCAAGTCCCTGTGCACCAGCGTCAACGAGGTCATCTGCCACGGCATCCCGGACTCCACGGTGCTGCGCGACGGCGACATCGTCAACCTGGACGTGACCGCGTACATCGGCGGTGTGCACGGCGACAACAACGCCACCTACCTGGTCGGCGAGGTGGACGAGGAGAGCCGCCTGCTCGTCGAGCGCACCCGCGAGTCGCTGAACCGCGCCATCAAGGCGGTCAGGCCGGGCCGCCAGATCAACGTCATCGGCCGGGTCATCGAGTCGTACGCCAAGCGGTTCGGCTACGGCGTGGTGCGGGACTTCACCGGACACGGCATCAACGCGTCGTTCCACTCCGGCCTGATCATCCCGCACTACGACAGCCCGCACGCGACGACGGTGATCCAGCCCGGCATGACGTTCACGATCGAGCCGATGCTGACCCTGGGCACCCACGAGTACGACATGTGGGACGACGGCTGGACGGTGGTCACCAAGGACCGCAAGCGGACGGCCCAGTTCGAGCACACCCTGGTGGTGACGGACATCGGCGCGGAGATCCTCACCCTCCCGTAGACGGAACGGACGGGCGACCGGAAGACCGACCGGGAGGCCGCCCACAAGCGCAGTCCCCCTCGCGCACTCCACCGTGCGCGAGGGGGACCGTCGTCCCGCTCAGAAGCGGCCGTCGCAGCGGGCGCCGCCCCACTCCACCTCGGCGGTCTCCATCTCGATCTCGCCGTGGTACGGGCTGCACGCGTGCCCGCCGTTGAACGGGTAACGCTGACCGTCGCCGTCGCCGTCACCGGCGGTGGCGGTCGCCGCGCCCGTGGCGGTCAGCGCGGCGGCGAGGACGGCGGTGGCCAGAACAGAACGCATACGCATGGAACACCTCTCGTGGTACGGGTCGGACATGCCCAGAGGTCCCCGTTCGCCACGGCCCGCACACGCGGTTCCACCCGTACGGCCGCTCAGCGCTCCAGCCGGACCCGCCCCCCGACCTCGACCCAGCCGTGCGGCTGCGGCGCGGTCAGGATCTGGGAGCCCAGCCCCTGCGTGATGTTGAGCGCCCGCCCGAGCCGCTCGGTCAGCAGCAGCGCCGCCGCACCGGTCGCCTCGTCCTCCTCCACCCCGTCGCCGCGGCCCGGGAAGGCCCGCGCCCGCACCCGCCCCGCGGCCTCGTCCTCCCAGGCCCAGGCGTACACCCACTCCCCGGCCGGGGGCACCGCCAGCGCCTCCACCTCACGGGCGCTCGGATACCGCCGCAGGGTGCGCGGCGGCACCCACTCCGCCCGCGCCTCGATCCAGCTGAACTCCCCGTCCAGCCGGACCCCGACCGGCCCCGCCCCGGTCACCAGCTCGGGCACGTCGAGCAGCCATCCCACGCCCACGCACGGATGCCCGGCGAAGGGCAGCCGCGTGCCGGGCGTCCAGATGTCGACGACGCCCCGCTCGGGGTCGTCGACGAACACCGTCTCGCTGAACCCCAGCTTCGCCGCCAACGCCTGCCGCTCGTCCGCCCCGGGGACCTGGGACCCCTCCCGGACGACACCGAGTTCATTGCCGTACCCACCGTTCGGCGCACAGAAGACGCGCAGCACGTCGTAGTCAGTCACGTCGGCATTCAAGCACCAACGGGGCGGTCGTCGGCCCGGGACACTTGAACAGCTCTTTGCCTTTTCTTGGCCTTTTTGACCTACCCATGGCATCCCGATTGGTCATCCGTGATCATTTCGCGCTCGTACGCCGTCCATGAGAGCTGAATCACCACACGCGTGGGTAGCCCACAGGTAAGCCTCAGATAAGTTAGGTGAGCCTACCCAATTCCGAGTGACCCCCGTCACACGGCGTAAGAGTCACCCTCATGGAGCCCGTATGCGCGCCGCCCGCCTGACCGTCGCGACCGCCGCCACCGCGGCCGTCCTCGCCGCCGTCTCCGGCTGCACCGAGAAAAGCGGTGCCTCGGACGGCGAGCACGTCATCAACGTGACCGCCACGGACGACGCGTGCGAGGTGTCGAAGACGTCGGTGCCCGCCGGGCACGTCGAACTCGCCATCGAGAACAAGGGCTCCAAGGTCACCGAGGTCTACCTGCTCTTCCCGGACGACCGGGTCGTCACCGAGCGGGAGAACATAGGCCCCGGCACCAAGCAGCGGGTCACCGCCGAGGTGAAGGCCGGTGACTACCGGATCGCCTGCAAGCCCGGCATGAAGGGCAAGGGCATCCGGCAGGACATCAAGGCCACCGGCAAGACCGGCGCCCAGCGCGACCCGCGCCTGGACAAGGCCGTGGCCGAGTACCGCGCCTACGTCCAGCAGCAGGCCGACGAGACGCTGCCGCTCGCCGAGGCGTTCGCCAAGGCGGTCAAGGACGGCGACCTCGCGGCGGCGCGGAAGGCGTACGCGCCCTCCCGCATCGGCTGGGAGCGCACCGAGCCCGTCGCGGAGTCCTTCGGCGACCTCGACCCGAAGGTCGACGTCCGCGAGGACGGCCTGGAGGACGGCCAGGACCCGGCCACCGACTGGACCGGCTGGCACCGGCTGGAGAAGGCCCTGTGGGCGGAGAAGAAGATCGGCGACCGGGAGAAGGAACTCGCCGACCAGCTGATCACGGACCTGGAGGAGTGGCAGGACCGGGTCGGCAGCGCCGAGATCACCCCGACCTCCATGGCCAACGGCGCCAAAGAACTCCTCGACGAGGTCGCCACCGGCAAGGTCACCGGCGAGGAGGAGCGCTACTCCCACACCGACCTCGTCGACTTCAAGGCCAACGTCGAGGGCGCGCAGAAGTCGTACGAGCTGCTCAAGCCGGTCGCGCAGGAGAACGACAAGGCGCTCACCACCGAGCTGGACCGGCAGTTCGCCGCGCTGAACACGCTGCTGGACGACTACCGCCAGGACCGCGGCGACAAGGAGTCGTACGACTTCACCCCGTACGACGAGGTCGGGGCCGCCGACCGCAAGAAGCTGTCGGACGCGGTCAACGCGCTCGCGGAGCCGCTGTCCATGCTCGCCGCCGCCGTCGTGGTCAAGTAAGTCAGGAGGGAACGCACGTGGCTGAGACTCCGCGACCCAAGGACCCCTCCCGGCGGGCGCTGATCGGCTGGGGCGGTGCCGGGCTCGCGCTCGGGGCCGCCGCCGGGGGCGGTGGAGCCGCCATGGCGCTCGGCGGTGACGACGTCGCCCCGGCCGCCGAGGCGGGCGCCGCCGTCGCCTTCCACGGCGCCCACCAGGCGGGCATCGCCACGCCCGTGCAGGACCGGCTGCACTTCGCCGCGTTCGACGTGCGCACCGAGGACCGCGCCGCCTTCGTCCAGCTGCTGAAGGACTGGACCGAGGCCGCGCGGCTGATGACCGCCGGGCACCCGGTCGGCGAGGGCGCGTACGGCGGACCCGCCGAGGCGCCCCCGGACGACACCGGCGAGGCGCTGGGCCTCAAGCCGTCCCGGCTGACCCTCACCATCGGCTTCGGGCCGTCGCTGTTCGAGAAGTTCGGCCTGGCCGACCGGCGCCCCGAGGCCCTGGTCGACCTGCCGAAGTTCCCCGGCGACAACCTCGACCGGAACCGCAGCGGCGGCGACCTGTGCGTGCAGGCGTGCGCCGACGACCCGCAGGTGGCGGTGCACGCCATCCGCAACCTGGCCCGCATCGGCTTCGGCCGGGCCGCCATCCGCTGGTCGCAGCTCGGCTTCGGCAAGACGTCGTCCACGACGCCCGACGAGCAGACCCCGCGCAACCTCATGGGGTTCAAGGACGGCACCCGCAACATCGCGGGCACCGAGACGGACCGGCTGGAGAAGTTCGTCTGGGTCGGCGAGAAGGAGGGGCCGCGGTGGATGACCGGCGGCTCCTACCTCGTCGCCCGCCGCATCCGGATGCACATCGAGACCTGGGACCGCACCTCCCTCCAAGAGCAGGAGGACATCTTCGGCCGCGACAAGGGCGAGGGCGCCCCGGTCGGCAAGGCCAGGGAGCGCGACGAGCCGTTCCTGAAGGCGATGAAGCCCGACGCGCACGTGCGGCTCGCGCACCCCGACTCCAACGACGGGGCGACCCTGCTGCGCCGCGGCTACTCCTTCACCGACGGCACCGACGGACTCGGCCGCCTGGACGCGGGCCTGTTCTTCCTCGCCTACCAGCGCGACCCGCGCACCGGGTTCATCCCCGTCCAGCGCAGCCTGGCCACGGACGCGCTCAACGAGTACATCCAGCACGTCGGTTCGGCCGTCTTCGCCATTCCGCCGGGCGTGACCGACAGCGACGACTGGTGGGGCCGGACCCTGCTGACCGAGGAGGCGTGACGGATGTTCTCCAACTACCTGATCGGACTGCGGGAGGGCCTGGAAGCCTCCCTCGTCGTCTGCATCCTCATCGCCTACCTCGTCAAGACCGGCCGCCGGGACGCGATCCGCCCGATCTGGATCGGCATCGGCGTCGCGGTGGCGCTCTCCCTCGGCTTCGGCAGCGCCCTGGAGTACGGCTCCCAGGAGCTGACCTTCGAGGCGCAGGAGGCGCTCGGCGGCTCGCTGTCGATCCTCGCGGTGGTCCTGGTGACCTGGATGGTGTTCTGGATGCGCCGCACCGCCCGCCACCTCAGGTCCGAACTGCACGGCAAGCTCGACGCCGCCCTCCAGCTCGGCACCGGCGCGCTGGTCGCCACCGCGTTCCTCGCGGTGGGCCGGGAGGGCCTGGAGACCGCGCTGTTCGTGTGGGCGTCGGTGCACGCCGCGAGCGACGGCACCCCGCGCCCGCTGGTCGGCGTCGCGCTGGGCCTGGCGACGGCGGTGCTGCTCGGCTGGCTGTTCTACCGGGGCGCCCTGCGCATCAACCTGGCCAGGTTCTTCACCTGGACCGGCGGCATGTTGGTGGTCGTCGCGGCGGGCGTGCTGGCGTACGGCGTCCACGACCTCCAGGAGGCCGACTGGGTGCCGGGCCTGACGGACCTCGCCTTCGACATCAGCGGCACCATCGATCCGTCCAGCTGGTACGGCACCCTGCTCAAGGGCGTGTTCAACTTCCAGCCCGACCCGACCGTCCTCCAGGTCACGGTGTGGCTGCTGTACCTCGTCCCGGCGCTCACGCTGTTCCTCGCCCCGGTAGGGTTCGCCTCCGGGAAGGGGAAGGTGAAGGAACCGGATGACCAGGGATCGCAGCCGTCGCGGGCGTGACCGGAACGCACTCATAGCCGCCTCGGTGACCGCTTTGTCGCTGACGGCGAGCGGTTGTGTGGTGGTGCACGGCGAGCGCGAGGTGCTGCCCGCCACGACGAAGGCCGAAGCAGCCGAGGCGCTACGGGAGTTCACCGCCGCCTACAACGACGCCGACGAGGCGTACGACACCTCCCTCGACGCCGACCACGTCACCGGGCCCTTCGCCGACATCGACGAGGCCCGGCTGACGGCCGGTCGCGCCAACCACCCCGGCGGCAACCCGCGGCACACCCCGCTGGAGCTGACGGACGCCAGGTTCACCATCCCGAAGAAGGCGGGCTGGCCCCGCTGGTTCCTCGCCGACGCCGAGGGCAACAAGGGCGGTTCGGCGCGCTGGCTGCTGGTGTTCACCCGGGACTCGCTGGACGAGCGCTGGCAGGTGTCGTTCCTGACGCTGGTCGCGCCCGGCAAGGTCCCCGCGTTCAGGACCGACGCGGACGGCTGGGCGGAGCCGGTGGACGCCGACAGCGCCGGACTGGCCGTCAACCCGGCGAGGCTGAGCGCGGAGTACGTGTCCTACCTCAAGGACGGCGGCGACACCTTCGCGCCCGGCACGCACACCAGCGCCTGGCGCGACACCCGGGAGAAGAACGCCACACGGCCCGGCCTCGCGACGCAGTACATCGACGAGCCGCTCACCAACGGCGACTACGCGCCGGTCGGCCTGCGCACCGAGGACGGCGGCGCGCTGGTCTTCTTCACCACCCGCCACTTCGAGAAGCAGACGGCCGCCCCCGGCACCGAGGTGCCCACCCCCAACGACAGCGTGCTGGCCCTGACGAAGGGCGAGATCAAGCAGTCCCTGACGTTGGAGTTCGTCTCCACCGAGGCCGCCCTCGACCCGCCCGCGGACGGGGCCGGGGACCAGGTGACCATGGTGGGTCGCGTCCAGGGGGTCACGACGGCGCGGGGCGAGTGACGTACGGCCCGTGCCTCAGCGGCGGGAGGGCCAGGCGCCGTTCGGGTCGGGGTGCTCGGCGGCGTGGCGGGCGCAGGCGTCCGTGAGGTGTTCCAGGAGGCTCAGCGGGTCCGGCAGGGCGTGCTCGGGGCCGCGTACCCAGTGCACGTCGAGGCCGTCGCCGGGGAGCCGGGACGGGGGGACGAGGACGTAGGAGCCGCGGCAGTGCCAGCGCAGGCCGGGGTGCTCGTCCATGGTCTCGGGGTGGCAGTCCAGCTCGCAGGGCCACCACTCGTCCTCGTCCTCGGGGGTGCCGCGGGTGAGGGTGAAGAAGAGCATCCGGCCGTCGCCGGTCTCGGCCACCGGGCCGACCTCGACGCCGTCGGCGAGGAGCCGCGCCAGCGCCGCGTTCCCGGCGTCGAGGGGGACGTCGAGGACGTCGTGGACCATGCCGGTCGCGGTGATGAAGTTGGCCTGCGGCTGGTGCCGGGCCCAGCGCTCGATCTGCGCGCGGTCGGTCGTGGACTGCGTCTGCCAGGCGAACGACACCGGGTGCCGGGCCGGGGTGGGACAGCCGACCCGGTCGCAGGAGCAGCGGTAGTCGGGGGCGGGGTGCGCGGCGGGCGCCAGCGGCAGTCCCGCGGCGGCGGCGGCGAGCAGCAGGTCCTCACGGCCACCGTCACCGGCGGCCTCCTTCGGTCGGCGTCCGCGCAGCCACTGGGAGAGCCTGCTCTGCCGGCCGGTGCGACCGCCGTACTCCGCGCTCATCTATCCCCTCGCCTCGCCGTCGTGCCGTCAACGTGCCCATGGTCCCACCATCCTGCGCCCTGGGGAGCCACAGTCCCCAACCGGGGACGGGGGTACGAGAGATACCCCACACCCGCGACCGGGGCCGTTACCCGGCGTCAGCGGGGTGCGAGGCCGCCGAGGGCGTAGTCGACGAGAGTGTCCGTGTAGGCGTGGGAGATGGGTCCGGTGCGCTGGAGCCAGCGCTGGGCGAGCGGGGAGACGAGGAGTTCCAGGGCGATGCGCGGGTCCACGTCCGGGCGCACCTGACCGGCGTCCTGGGCGGCGCGCAGCCGTCGTACGTAGAGCTGGAGCTGGGGTTCGAGGAGGGCGGCGACGAACCGGCGGCCGAGCGCCTCGTTGACGACGCCCTCGGCGGCCAGGGCCCGGCTCGGGACCTCGAAGCGGGGGTCGAGCAGTTCGTCGACGGTGGCGCGCAGGACGGCCTTGAGGTCGGCGGCGAGGTCGCCGGTGTCCGGGATGCCGTACTCGTCGGTGCCGTCGGCGGCCTGTTCGGCGGCCTGTGCGCTGAGGTCGAGGAACGCCTCCAGCAGGACGTCCGCCTTCGAGGACCACCAGCGGTAGATGGTCTGCTTGCCCACCCCGGCGCGGGCGGCGATCCCCTCGACGGTCGTCCTGGCGTAGCCGACCTCCCCGACGAGGGCGAGCGCGGCGTCGTAGATGGCGCGGCGGGACTTCTCGCTGCGGCGGGTGGCGTCGGGGCGGGGCGGGGCGGGGTTCTGGGCCATGGCCTCGAATCTAGCAAGGGGGCAAGACGCCGCGTCTCGCCTCAGGGGTCCTTTCACCATGAGCGACCCGGCCGGGCACAGGGAGAGGACCCTCAGTCGCCGGGGTCCGCCGCGGGCGGCCAGGCGTCCCCCCAGTCGGCGTCGCGGGCGGCCCGGTAGAGCGGGCCGTGGCGCTTGGTCACGGTCGTGCGCCGCAGGCCCGGCTCCGTCTCGCACAGGTCGAGCAGCACCTGGCCCTTGCGGAGCTGCGGCCTGCGGACGACGCGGGCGGTGGCCGGGGCGGGCGGGAAGCGGGTGGCGGCGACGTAGGAGAACTTCTCGTCCTCGTAGGCGAGGGAGCCGCCCTTGACCTGGCGGTGCAGGGAGGACCGGCTGACCCGGGCCGAGAAGTGGCACCAGTCGGTGCCGGGGACGATGGGGCAGGCGGCGCTGTGCGGGCACGGCGCGGCGATGTGGAACCCGGCGGTGACGAGGCGGTCGCGGGCCTCGACGAGGCGGGCGTAGCCGTCGGGGGTGCCGGGCTCGACGATGACGACGGCCTGTCCGGCGGACGCGGCGGCGTCGACCACGGCGGCGCGGTCGGGCGCGGTCAGCTCGTTGAGGACGTAGGAGACCGTGACGAGGTCGGCGTCGTCGAGGGTGAGCGCCGCCCCGATCCGCGCACGCTGCCAGCGCACGTCCCGCGACCCGGGGTCGGCGGCGGCGATCTCCCGCCCGAGGGCGAGCGCGGGTTCGGCCCAGTCCAGCACGGTCACCGCCCGCGCCCTGGGCCACACCGCCCCGGCCGCCCAGACCGCCGCGCCGGTGCCGCCGCCGACGTCGACGTGCCGGTCCGGTGCCCAGCCGGGCACGGCCGCCGCGAGCTCCGTGAGCGCCGAGCTGACCGCGGCGAAGGTCGCGGGCATCCGGTACGCCGCGTACGCCACCACGTCCGCGCGGTCCCGCAGGATCGGCGCGTCGGTCGGGGTGCGCCCCCGGTAGCTGGCGATCAGCCGCTCCACGGCCCCCGCGGCCTGCCGTGGCGGCAGCCCGTCGAGCAGCCCGGCGAGCGCGTCCCGCAGGGTCTCCGCCGAGGGCACGGGCGGGGAGGCGGAGTCGGGGGTGGGCACGGGTACGTTCACCCGGCGATTCTCTCAGGTCCCCGGCGCCGCCCTCCCGCCCCCGGCCCACCTCCGGACGCGACCCGGAGCCGCCCCCGCCGCCTCCGACGCCCAGCGGCGCCCTCCCGACCCCGGCCGCCTCCGGACGGCACCCGGCGTCCCCTCAGACCCCCCGCACCGGCCCCGCCGCCCGCACCGCGCGGGCCACCCGGGTTCCCGCCGCCGCCCTCGGGCGGCTGTCCGCCGGGCGGCGTCTCGGGTGGACGGTGTTGGCGAGGAGGACGAGGTAGGTGTCCGTCTCCGGGTCCAGGACGAGGGACGTGCCGGTGAAGCCCGTGTGCCCGGCCGCGCCCCGGCCCGCCAGCTCGCCCATGAACCACGGCGCGTCCAGCGCGAAGCCCAGGCCGGGCGGGGTGAGCAGCAGTTCCACGAAGTCGGGGCCGAGGATGCGCGCGGGCCCGTAGCCGCCGCCCGCGAGGAGCGCCCGGCAGAACACCGCGAGGTCCCGGCCGGTGGAGAACAGCCCGGCGTGCCCGGCGACCCCGCCGAGCACCCAGGCGTTCTCGTCGTGGACGACGCCCCGCAGCATCCCCCGGTCCGCCTTGGCCCACGGCCGCCGCTGGTCCTCGGTGGCGGCGGCGCCGGGGCAGGGCCCGAAGCGGGTGGCCGCCATGCCGAGGGGGCGGGTGATGCCGTCGCGGACCAGGACGTCCAGGGGGCGCCCGGTGACGCGTTCGAGGACGTACTGCAGGAGGAGCAGGTTCAGGTCGGAGTAGCGGTAGGTGCCGGGCTCGGTGTCCGGGGCCTCGGCGCGCAGCAGCGCGAGGCGTTCGGCGTGGTCGGCGCAGTCGTACAGGGGCAGTTCGGGGCGGAGCCCGGAGGTGTGGGTGAGGAGGTGGCGGACGGTGGTGCCGTGCCGGGCGGCGGCGTGGAACTCGGGGAGGTAGTCGCCGACGCGGGCGTCGATGCCGAGGGTGCCCCGCTCGATCTGCTGGACGGCGGCGACGGCGGTGAACAGCTTGGTGAGGGAGGCCAGGTCGAAGGGGGTGTCGACGGTCATCGGCACCCGCTCCCCCGGCGGCAGTTCGACGCCCCGGTCGGCCACCGGGTCGTAGGCGGCGTACCGCACGGCCCAGCCCGCCGCCTCCTCGACGGCGAGCACCGGGCCGCGCCCGGCGACCACGACGGCGCCCGCCGCCCAGGGGTGGTCGCCGGTGGTGAGGCGCTGCACCCCACGGACCAGGCGGCGCAGTTCGGCGGGGTCGAGTCCGGCCCGCTCGGGGGTGCCGCCTCGCAGTCTCGGCGCGCTCAGCTGTCTGCTCCCTCCAGGCTCGGGCGGCCCCGCCACGGACGGCACATGCCGACGAAGAAGGCCACGCCCACCAGTGTGGCGGTCAACTGCGTGACGGCCATCGGTACGGCGGTGTGTTCCCCGGCGATCCCGACGAGCGGGGAGACGACCGCGCCGACGAGGAACCCGGAGGTGCCGAGCAGCGCGGACGCGGACCCGGCGGCGTGCCGCACCCGCAGCAGCGCCAGCGTCTGGGTGTTGGGCAGGGTGACGCCCATCGCGGACATCAGCACGAACAGCGCGGCGGCGACCGGCACCAGGCCGACGTCGCCGAAGACGCCGAGGGTCATCAGCAGCAGCGCGCCGGCGGCGGTCACGACGATGCCGAGGCCGACGGCGAGCACCCGGTCCAGCCGGACCCGGCCGACGAGCACCCGGCCGTTGAGCTGCCCGGCGGCGACCAGGCCGATGGAGTTGAGGCCGAACAGCAGGCTGAACGTCTGCGGGGAGGCGCCGTAGATCTCCTGGACGACGAAGGGCGAGGCGGAGACGTAGGCGAAGAGGGCGGCGAAGGTGAAGGCGCCGCAGAACATGTAGCCGGTGAAGGGCGGGTCGGCGAGGAGGGCGCGGACGGCGCGCAGGGTCTCGCCGATGCCGCCGGAGTGGCGGTCGGCGGGCGGCAGGGTCTCCGGCAGCCGGAACCAGACGACGGCGGTGAGCAGTGCCCCGACGACGGTGAGCAGGACGAACACGCCCCGCCAGTCGGTCGCCCGGAGGATCTGCCCGCCGATGAGCGGCGCGATGATCGGGGCGACGCCGGAGATCAGCATCAGGGTGGAGAAGAAGCGGGCCATGGCCATGCCGTCGTAGAGGTCGCGGACGACGGCGCGGGCGATGACGATACCGGCGGCGCCCGCGAGCCCCTGCACCAGCCGGAAGGCGACGAGGGTCTCGACCGTGGGCGCGAAGGCGCACAGGGCGGTGGCGGCGACATAGCACGCGAGGCCGACGAGCAGCGGGCGGCGGCGTCCCCAGCGGTCGCTCATCGGGCCGACCACGAGCTGTCCGAGCGCCATCCCGGCCAGGCAGGTGGTGAGGGTGAGCTGCACGGTGGCGGCGGGGGCGCGCAGGGAGCTGGTGACCTCGGGCAGCGCCGGGAGGTACATGTCCATCGCCAGCGGGGGCGTGGCGGTGAGTCCGCCGAGGACCAGGGTGACGAGGAGGGAGGTGCGGCGCGGGGAGCGCGGCACACCTTCCTCCAGCGCCCGCAACCCGCTTGTTTTGTCTGTTACTTCTGATACGTCCGGTATCGATGCCCCTGGTTCGGGCATGTGCCCCTCCCTCTGCGAGTGATCCGCGACCTATGCTCTCAGCTCGTACAGGTGGTCGGAGCCGGGTCGACGGTCCGAACAGCGGCGGCCACACCGAGGAACAGGGCGGGCGGGATGACGGACTCGACGGAGACGGTGCGGTGGGGCGTTCTGGCGACCGGGGGGATCGCCGCCGCGTTCACGGCGGACCTGGTGGATCTGCCGGACGCGGAGGTGGTGGCCGTGGGTTCGCGGTCCCGGGCGTCGGCGGAGGCGTTCGCGGAGCGGTTCGGCATCGGCCGGGCGCACGGTTCGTGGGCGGAGCTGGCGGCCGACGCGGAGGTGGACGTCGTCTACGTCGCCACCCCGCACGCGGCGCACCGGGCGGCGGCCGGGATGTGCCTGGAGGCCGGGCGCGCGGTGCTGTGCGAGAAGCCGTTCACGCTGAACGTGCGGGAGGCCGCGGAGCTGGTCGCGCTGGCGCGGCGGCGCGGGGTCTTCCTCATGGAGGCCATGTGGATGTACTGCAACCCGCACCTGCGGCGGCTGAAGGCGCTGGTCGACGACGGCGCGATCGGCGAGGTGCGCACGGTGCAGGCCGACTTCGGCCTGGCGGGCCCGTTCCCGCCCGCGCACCGGCTGCGCGACCCCGCGCAGGGCGGCGGCGCGCTCCTCGACCTGGGCGTGTACCCGGTGTCGTTCGCGCAGTTGCTGCTGGGTGAGCCGTCGGACGTCGCGGCCCGGGCGGTGCTGTCGGACGAGGGCGTCGACCTCCAGACGGGCGCGCTGCTCTCCTGGGACGGCGGCGCGCTGGCGTCGGTGCACTGCTCCATCGTGGGCGGCACCGCGGGGACGGCGTCCGTCACCGGCTCACACGGCCGGATCGACATCCCCGACGGCTTCTTCCACCCCGAGACGTTCGTCCTGCACCGGGACGGCCGCGACCCGGAGGTCTTCACGGCCGACCCGGCGGACGGACCCCGCACCACCTACCGGCACCAGGCCCGTGAGGTGATGGCCTCGCTGCGCGCGGGCCGCACGGAGTCCGCCCTGGTCCCGCTGGACGGCACCCTCGCGGTGATGCGCACGCTGGACGCGATACGGGAGCGGGTGGGCGTGCGCTACCCCGGTGAGAGCGGACTGGTCGCTACGCCGGCTTGAGCCCCTGGTCGCCGACCTCGGTGACGAAGGAGGCGGCGGTGGTGAGCGGCGCGTCCGGCGTGGTGACGTACGGGACGGTCTTGAAGTCGGCGCGCGCCGCCGTACCGCCGAGGGTGACGGTGGCGTACCCGCGCTGCCCGTTGTAGAAGCGCAGGTGGGGGTTGGCGGCGAGGTAGGTGCCCCAGTTGGCGGGCCGCTCCGAGCCGTTGCCGCCGCTGCTGACGGAGCTGGTGACGATCTCGGTGCCCACGACCCGGGACCCGGGGTCCTCGAAGTCCCGCTTGATGTCGAACCCGTAGTGCACGTGGACGTCGCCGGTGAGGACCATGAGGTTGTCCACCCCGGCGGCCTCCGCCCCGGCCAGCACCCGCTCGCGGGAGGCGGGGTAGCCGTCCCAGGAGCCCATGGAGACCTTGGAGGGCAGGGTGGTGGAGTTGTGCCGCCGGGAGAAGGTGACCTGCTGCGGTACGACGTTCCACAGCGCCCGCGACCGCTTCCAGCCGTCGATCAGCCACCGCTCCTGGGTGGCCCCGGTGAGGGTGCGCGAGGGGTCCTCGGACTCCGGACCGGGGAACTGCCAGCCGTCGCCGTACGCCTGGTCGGACCGGTACTGGCGGGTGTCGAGGACGTCGAACTGGGCGAGCCGCCCCCAGTGCAGGCGCCGGTAGAGCTGGAGGTCGGGCCCGTCGGGGAGCTGGGGTCGGCGCAGCGGCATGTTCTCCCAGTAGGCCCGGTAGGCGGCGGCCCGGCGCAGCAGGAACTCCTCGGGCGGGACGCCGTTCTCGGGGGTTTCGTCGGCGTAGTTGTTCTCGGTCTCGTGGTCGTCCCAGGTGACGACGAAGGGGTGCGCGGCGTGCGCGGCGGCGAGGTCGGCGTCCGTCTTGTAGAGGGCGTACCGCAGCCGGTAGTCCTCCAGCGTGACGGTCTCGTGGTGGAACTGCTCGGGCAGCGTCCCGGCGGCGTAACCACGGGCGCCGGCGGACGAGTTGACGGCGTACTCGTACAGGTAGTCCCCGAGGTGGAAGACGACGTCCACGTCCTCCTGGGCGAGGTGCCGGTACGCGGTCCAGTACCCCTGGTCGTAGCGCTGGCAGGAGACCAGGCCGAAGGTGAGGTCGGTGACCTTGCTGCCGGTGCCGGGCGCGGTGCGGGTGCGTCCGACCGGGCTGATCCAGCGGCCGGTGCGGAAGCGGTAGTAGTAGACGCGGTGCTCGGCGAGGCCGTCGACCTGGACGTGCACGGTGTGGTGGAACTCGGGGTGGGCGGTGCTGGTGCCCCGTCTGACGATCCGTCGGAACCGCTCGTCGAGGGCGACTTCCCAGGCCACCGGGACGCGTCGGGCGGGCAGTCCGCCGTCGGCCTGGAAGGGGACGGGGGCGAGCCGGGTCCACAGCAGGACGGAGCCGGGCAGCGGGTCCCCGGAGGCGACGCCGAGGGTGAAGGGGTCCTCGCCGATGCGGGCGGGGTCGAGTCCGGCCGCGGCGGCGGTACCCGCGGCGGGCAGGTTCACCGTGAAGGCCAGCGCGGCGGCGGCGCCGGTGACGGTCAGGAAGCGGCGGCGGCCGAGGTGGCGGGCGGCGGCGCGGAGTTCGGACGAGTGCCCGGGGTGCGGGTGGCGGGGTGTCATGAGCGGTGGGTCCTCCCTGCGGCGTGAATGGACGCAGGGGGCATTCGAGTGGCCGGGAACGACCTCCGCTTGCCACGGACATGACCATCCCGTTGCGGCTCGGTGAGGAGTTCCGCAGCGCTGCTCCACCCGTACGCTGCGGACTCGTGAACGTCAGGCAAAGCACCCCGGGCGCACCGCGTGTCGCCCCCGTCACCGACGCGGGCCCGGAGCCGCCCTACGACGCCTGGCGGCACGTCGTGGACACCAACCCGAACGGGGCGCTCCCGTGCGCCCGGGCGGCGTACCGGCAGAGGAGGGAGCAGGACCCCGAGGGCGGCCGGATCATCAACAACGGCTCGGTCTCGGCGCACGCCCCGCGTCCGCACCCGGTGGCTACACGGCGACCGACATGACGGCGCGGATGGGGACGGGCGCGCTCCAGGCGAGCGGGGAGGTGGCCCGGGAACCGGTGAGGGACGTGGCGGACTTGGCGAACTTGGCGGACTTGGCGGACGTGCCACGCACGGTACGGCACAGGGCGGAACCGCCCCTGGAGGCGAACGTGCGGTTCGCGACGGTGCTGGCGACGGGGATGCCGTACGCACGACGGGGGTGAGGTGGGGGCCGGACGGGCCCCCTGTTCGTCACCTCGTCAACCTCCACAAAGGGAATTCGACCATCCGCTCCTGCGCGGCCAGCGGCGGGCTTATGCTCGACTCGCCTCCACAGGAGCTTCACATGTGGAGCGCTCGGCTTCCGCTGCCACACCGAGGGGGGAGGCGGCAGCCGTTCCACGGCACCGGGTGGGGGTGGACCCCGCGCGGGACCGCGGGGTACGCACCGGAACCGTGGAACGGCTGTCGCACCACCTCCCCGGCGTCACGCCTGCCCGGTCTCGAAGCGCGAGATCCGTCCGTCGTCCTCGACGGTGAAGCTCCACCGGGTGCGCATCTCGCCCCAGGTGTCGTTGCTGTAGCGGGCGACGAGGGCCCGTCCGCCCCGCGACTCGTTGTCGACCTCCATATGGCCGTGCGAGGAGAAGATCTCCCGGTCCACCCAGTCGTCGAGGTCCCGGTCGGTGCCGTCGTCGGCCATCGTCGCGTCGGGCGTGAGCAGCGCGCGGAAGCCGTCGAGGTCGTGGGCGTTGACTGCGGCGACGAAGGCACGGACGGCGGGGTCGCGGAGCTTCGCGGTCTGGATCGTCATGGGGGCAGCGTCACACCGGCGGAACGGGTCCGCCACCGGGGCGGGCACGGAGGGGCGGTGGGGGGCCGTGCACCCGAACGGCCCCTGCGAGACGCCCGGCGGATGTTGGGGAGTGCGGCCGGTGCGACGGTGGGAACCCGGCACCTGATCCACCCCGGCACCCCTGGAGCGACTGACCATGACCTCTCCCACCCGCATCGACCTGGGTCTGCTGCTGCTCCGGCTGGGCACCGGCGGCGTCCTGGCCGCGCACGGCGCGCAGAAGCTGTTCGGCTGGTTCGGAGGCGGTGGGATCGAGGGGACGGGCCAGTTCATGGAGTCCGTCGGCTACCGCCCCGGCAGGGCGAGCGCGCGGGCGGCGGGGCTCGCGGAGGCCGGGGGCGGCACCCTGCTGGCGCTGGGCCTGGCCACGCCCGCGGCGGGCGCGGCGGCGGCCGGTGCGATGTCGGGCGCGGCGGCGGTGCACGCCCCGAACGGCTTCTTCAACCAGAGCGGCGGCTACGAGTACGCCGTGTCCCTCGCCCTGGCCGCCTCCGGCCTCGCCGTCACGGGCCCCGGCCGGCTGTCCCTGGACCACGCCCTGGGCCACGCCGTCAACCGCGGCTGGATGGTCCCGACGGCGTTCGCGGTGACGGCGGCGGCGACCGCCGTGGTGGTGGGGGCGCGGGTGAAGCGGCTCCAGCGGCCGCCGGAGGCGGAGCAGGACCCGCTGTTCGAGGAGTGACGGCGTTTCAGGACGTGTCGGCGGCCTGGCAGGCTACGGCCATGCCCGACCAGAACACGCAGCAGACCACCACCGCTCCCCCCGCCGATCTGTGGGCGGACATCGACGCCCTGTGGGACTGGCTCGACGCCCACCGCGCGCACGGCGGCCGGGAGGGCCTGCTGCTGCGCATGTTGAAACTGACGGAGGAGGTCGGCGAGGTCGCCCAGGCGGTGATCGGGGCGACGGGCCAGAACCCGCGCAAGGGCACCTCGCACACCTGGGACGACGTCCAGTCGGAGCTGTGCGACGTGGTGATCACGGCCCTGGTCGCGCTGCGGACGCTGACGCCGGAGCCGCGGGAGGTGTTCGAGCGGCACCTGGCGAAGGTGCGGGAGCGGTCGCTGGGCGCCCCGGGGGCGGCGGAACGGACGGAAGAGGCGGAGCGGACGGAAGAGGCGGAGCCGACGCCTTAACCGGCCCTTAAGCACCGGTTAAGCGCACCGCGGACCCCCCGGATCCGGTTGGCCGCCCCAGACGCCGTGCGTAGCATCGGGACCCCCGAATGAGAGCGCTCTCACAGGCGCCGCTCGGACCCCCCGCACACCCGCAAGTCGCTCTGGAGACCCCCCACATGACCGCACGTCACCAGCGTCAGCTCGGCCGCCGCAAGCTCCTCTTCGCCCTCGGTGGAGCGGCGGTGGCCGTCCCCGCCGCGGCGGCGATAGCCCCGTACGCCCTCGCCGACGACCCCGACGCCAGCACGGCCGCGGGCCTCCCCCTCACGGTCGTCAACGACACCGGCACCTTCGGCAACGCGGAGGTCCACCTCTACATCGTCGGCAACCAGGACGGCCGCCAGGTCCGGGTCACCCCGGACGGCGGCCTGGCGCCGATCGCCCTGGCGGACAACGGCGCGGACGGCTTCACGGACTACGCGATCAGCCTGGCGCCCAACGGCGAGACCCGCCTCACCCTCCCCCACATGTCGGGCCGCGTCTACGTCGCGCTGGGCGAGAAGCTCAGGTTCAAGGCGGTCACGGACGGCGCGGGGAACGCCGCGCTCCAGTACCCGGCGGGCTGGGTGAAGTCCGACCCCAACTACGGCGTGCTGCACGACTGCGCGGAGTTCACGTACAACGCGGCCGGGATGTTCTGCAACACGACCATGGTCGACATGTTCAGCGTCCCCCTGTCCATCCGCCTGACCGGCGCGAAGACCCAGACGACGGGCACGGTACGCCCCGGCGGCCGGGCGGCGGTCTTCGACGCGATCCGCCGGGCGGAGGAGTTCGCGCCCCTGATCGTCGACGACACCCGCGTGATCGCCCCGGGCCACGGTCTGGACGCGGGCCTGTTCCCCAAGGACTACCTCGCCCCGTACATCGACGAGGCGTGGAGCACGTACACGGGCCGGGACCTCACGGTCACCACCAACGCGGGCACGTTCACCGGCCGCGTCCGCGCCGACCGCCTCACCTTCGACGGCCCCGCCCAGGTGTCCTTCGCCCGCCCCTCCACCCGCGACGTCCTCTTCTGCGACGGCAACCTGGCCGCCCCGAACGACGGCACGACGGGCCCGGTGGCGGCGATCCTGGGCGCGGCCCTGAACCGCACGACACTCCTCTCCTCGGCCGACCAGCCGACGACGGACCCGGCGAGCTTCTACCAGACGGCCCTCACGAACCACTACGCCAAGGCGGTCCACACGGCCACGGAGGACGGCAAGGCGTACGGCTTCGCCTTCGACGACGTGGCGGACTTCGCGTCGTACATCCAGGACACGGCGCCTACGGGGGTACGGCTGACGCTGACGCGCCACTGACCGCCGGGTCGGGGAGGGGTCAGGCGTCGAGGTCGAGGACCCGCACGGGCCGCCCCTCCCAGACCTCGGGATCAACGGTGGCGATCACCGCCCCGCTCGGCCGTTCCGGCGTGGGCTCGGCGGCGTGCCTCGCATGGGCGGGACCCCAGTCCACTTCCCGGGCCACGGCGAGCGCGGCAGGGAGGTCCAGGTCGAGCACCGTGCTCCCGGGGAGCGAGGCGAGGTGCTCGGCGGTGCCGGGCCGCACCCGGTCCGCCTCGACCAGGGCAGGCGGGCGCGTGAAGGAACCAGCCCGCCTCGGAGTGCGCCCGGTGGATCAGCCGGGAGGCGAGCACGTTGCCCTTTCCCGCCGCGATCATCGCCGTCGCGTCGAGGACGACGTGTACGGCCTCGGTCACCGTCCCCCCGCCTCGCCGAGGCTCCGGTCCAACTCGGCGTCGAGAGCCGCCTGTTCGTCCGCGCTCGGGTCGTACCCGTTCCACCCCCGCAGGGTGGCACGCGCCTCCTCCGCACGGGCCGCGCGCTCCTCCGGGGTGAGGAGCGTCGCCGCGAGGTGAGCGAGGTAGCCCCGCAGGGACATGCCCTCGGAGGACGCTACCTGTGGCACTCCGTGTGCACCCGGCTGTCAAGTCCCCCGAAGGGGCACACGCCCCAGCACCCCACCCCCGCCCGCGAGTTCACCATGCACCCCCCGCCCCGACCTCCGAGTCCGGCCGCGGCCTGCTCCTCGTCGACACCTCGCGGACGACTGGGGCATCGCCCCGCGCCCGACGCAGCCCGGCAAGACGGTCTGGGCGGAGCCGCACGTACGGGAACCGGACTGACGGGCCCTCATCCCGCCCGCGGTGTGCGCGATGTCACGCATGGCAGAAATCGCCTGTGTTGCTCAGCTCACAGCGCAAATGCCCGTTTATGCCCCATGCTCGGTCGGAACGCAGGATTCACAGCGGAGCGCACCGGTACTGACTCGAAGTGTCGTGGCCGCGGTGGTTCATGACACTGCGTCAGCGAAGCGCGCCGCACGTTTCCGTCGTTCCCGTCGAAAGGTGAGACCCTCATGCCCGCGTACCTGTGCCCCCCGACCGTGATACACGGCAAGCACACCGTGAAGACCAGCGAGATCGTGGCGGACGTACGCGGCCGGCACCCGGACGCGCCGTGGGCGCCGCGGATGGACGGCATCGCGGCCAGTACGGGCATCGAGACCCGTGGGTGGATGGTGCCGCTGGAGACCGCCGTCGCGCCCGGCGACGGGAGCGTCCTGTCGGCCGCCGGTGTCGGCCCGGCGCGCGAGGCGCTGGCGGGTGAGGGGTTCCGCGACGAGGACGTGGAGCGCGTGATCACCGCCCTGGAGTCCGTACCCTCCCCGCAGACCGTCCAGGAACGCACCGCACCGGCCTGGGCGGCCGTACGGTCCTACGGTGAGCACGCGGCACGCGGGGCCCTCCAGGCCGCCGGGCTGGACGCCTCGGACGTCGACTGCCTGATCACCAGCCACTCCACCACCCCGGCCCTGCCCGGCCTGGACGTCGCCCTGGCCAACAGGCTCCCGCTGCGGAGCGACGTACTGCTGCTGCCCGCCACCCAGTGGGCCTGCGTCGCCGGGACCCGCTCCCTCGCGCTGGCGGCGGAGCTCGTGGCCGCCGACCCCGACCGGGTCGTCCTCGTCGTGATCGCGGAGGCGCTGAGCACCACCTACCAGCCCGCGGACGACACCCTGGAGTCCCTGATCGTCCGGTTGCTGTTCGCGGACACCGCGGTCGCCGCGGTGGTCACCGGACGCCCGAGGTCGGAGTCGGCGCTGCGGCTGGACGCCTCCTGGCACCACACGCTGCCCGGCACCCAGGACCTGCACCGACTGGACACGAAGGCGGACGGCACCCACTTCGTGATGGACCGGCGCGGACCGCGCGCCGTGCAGGAGACGGTCACCGCCATGTGGGAGTGGCTGCGCACCCGCTACCAGGACGACCCGGGCGCCTGGCACCCCGACGTACTGCTCGCGCACCCCGGCGGGACGCGCGTGCTGGAGTACATGGAGCAGACGATGCCCGCGGCCTGGCCGTCGGGGCTGCTGGACTTCAGCCGGGACAGCTACGCCACCGGCAACCGCGGCGGCGCCGCCGTGTTCGACATCATGCGCAGGGCGTACGACGCCGGGCAGGCGCCGGGCAGCCGTGCCGTCCTGTACGCGGCGGCCCCCGGCCTCACCGCCACCGCGCTGGAAGGCCAGTGGCTGTAGGAGGAGCCGCCGCCCGCCGCACCGCCGGCAGCCGCGTCACCTTCCGACCGACGCCCACACCACCTTGCCGTCGTCGGTCCACCGCACCCCCCACCGGGTGGTGAGCCCGTGGACGACGCGCAGTCCCCGGCCGCCGTCCCCGAGGAGTTCGTCGCGGGCCAGCCGCGGTCTGCCGTTGCCGGTGTCGCCCACCTCGCAGAGCAGTCCCTGACCGGTCCTGATCAGCCGTACCGTGACGGGGCCGGTCGCGAAGCGGACCGCGTTGGCGACCAGCTCACTCACGACCAGCAGCGCCCGGTCCCTGGTGTCGTCGCGGACGCGCCACCGCCCCAGCAGCTCGGACACCACCGCGCGGGCCCGGCCCGCCGCGTCACCACGGGCGGGTAGCCGCCAGGTCGCGGTGTCCCCTTGCCGGTAACCGATCATCCGCGCCAGCAGCAGGGTCATGTCGTCGCGGTGCCGGGCGGGCGACAGCGCGGCGACCACGCTGCGCGCGGCGCGGTCCAGCGCGTCCCAGGGGTGCACCTCGGACACGGCGTCCGAGAGCCTGCCGATGCCCTCGTCGATCGACAGGGCGGGGTCCTCCACCAGGCCGTCGGTGTACAGGGCGAGCAGCGAGCCCGGGGGCGCGGCGAACGTGTGCACGTCGAACGGCTCCCGCAGCGCGAACTCGGCGCCCAGCCCGGGGTGGGGACGTACCGCGACCGGTCCGCCCGGCCCGTCCGGGGGCACCAGGATCGGCGGGAGGTGACCGGCGCTGGACAGGGCCATGTGGTGGCTGACCGGGTCGTAGACGGTGATGCAGCAGGTCGAGCCGAGGGCGCTGTACCCGGCCGCCAGCCCGGACTCCGCGTCGTCCAGCAGGGTCACCGTCTCGTCCAGGTGCTCCAGCACCTCGTCGGGCGCCAGCCCCGCGGACAGCAGCGCGCGGGCCTCCATGCTGAGCTGTCCCATGGTCGCGGCGGCCCCCAGGCCGTGTCCGACGACGTCGCCGACCACCAGCGCGGTACGGCCGTCCGGCAGCGGGAAGCTGTTCACCCAGTCACCGCCGACGCCCGCGCTGTCGGGGGTGGCGGGCTGGTAGACGCTGGCGGTCTCGATGGTGTCGCCGCTGGACCGCGGCAGCAGCCGGCGCTGCAGCGCCAGCACCTGCGTGTGCTCGCGCTGGTGCTGACGGGCCAGGTCCACGTGGTGGGAGGTCCTGGCCACCAGTTCCCGCAGGTCGAGCAGCTCACTGTCGTCGAAGGGACGGCCCGAGCGCCGCCAGACCTCCGCGACTCCGAGGACGACGGGCGGCGCGCCGTCCAGGACGAGCGGCACGTACGCCACGGCCGCCGCCTGGTCACCGGGCACCAGGGCGCGTACCAGCCGCGCGTTGTCCAGGACCCGCTCGATCGCCGCCCGGTCGGGCAGGACGATGGCCCGCGCGACGTCGTCACGCCGTACCGCCCGCGACAGCAGACGGCTCGCGTCACCGGGCAGGTCGTCACCCGGAGTGACGTACCCGTCGGGCCACACGCGGTCGGGGACCAGGGCCGCCCGCCGCAGCCGGATGCGCCGCCGCGGCTGCTCGGTGACCACCTCGCCCGTCCACACGGCGAGGTCGAGGTCGATGGCGGCCACGTCTCCCCAGGCCAGCAGGGACTCCGCCAGCGACTGCGCGGTCTCGCCGATGTCCAGCGAGGTGCCGATCGCCGTCTCGGCCGCGTACAGGTGCAGCCTCTTGGCCATGCCGATCAGGGAGACGGTCAGCCCCTCCAGCGGCGCCACGGCGGGCAGGATGCTCATCGAGACCACCAGCTCCGAGCCGTCCTCGCGCCGCAGCCGCTGGACCCGGGCGACATGCGGTTCCCCGGTCTCCAGCACCTGCCGCAGCCGCCGGGTGACCGTCGGGACGTCCCAGGGCGGCAGCAGGTCGACGAAAGGGCTCCCGACCGCGGC
The DNA here is from genome assembly GCF_040635175.1 of Streptomyces sp. NPDC006997. Taxonomy (NCBI): domain Bacteria; kingdom Bacillati; phylum Actinomycetota; class Actinomycetes; order Kitasatosporales; family Streptomycetaceae; genus Streptomyces; species Streptomyces sp. NPDC006997. Next base: position 134,213 of record NZ_JBEYHH010000010.1, on the reverse strand, counting down.
CCGCACCCCCGCGAAGACGGGTGCGTCCAGGTTGGAACGGGTGATCCTCAGCTCCCGGTCGAGATTGACCGCCCCGAGGATCTGCTCCGCCCGCCCGGGGTCCCGCGCCGCCGCACCAGGCGGGACGTCACGCGGGATGTACCGCCCCAGCGCGCCGCTGACCATGTCGAACGGCGACCCGGACGCGGAAGAAGAGGCGGACTCCATGCGGCTCTCTCACCTCGTTCCTGACCGCACACCTCCTTCCATGAGACCCGGACTGGCGCAGTGGCACCACCTGATCACCCGGCGGGCACGGAGAGCGAGGGGGCAGCCGGGCGGCCCACGGCATGATCGCGGCATCACGCGCCACCGACCCGCGGAACGGCTCCCGGCATCAGTGCGACGGCACGTCGACGTCTCCCGCCGACCAGGTCAGACCATCAGGACGCGTCGGCTGCGGGCCGCTCCTGTATACCGCCCGAGTTCGCGGAACGGCTCGGCTCCGCGCCCGAGAGCCCTGCCGGTCCTGGGCACGGACCTGGCAGGGCTCTCCCGCGTGCCGGAGTCAGCAGCAGCGGCTGGGGGACTCGCCCTCGCGCCGCTGGGTGCGCAGCCGTTGGTACTCCCGGCGGGTGGGCAGGGGGGCGTCGGGGTGGTGGCGGAGGTGCCGTGCGCAGTAGCGCTCGTACTCCGTCTCGCCGGTCACCTCACGCGCGTACCAGACCACGGTGGCCAGCGCCCTCCGGACGACGCTCATGAGTCCGCCCCCACCAAGGGCTCGCTGCCGCGCTGCTCCGGCACGTCGAGGCGGGACTCGACGTAGGGGACCTCGGTCGTCGGCAGCGGCTCGTCGGACCGGACGGCGCGGACGCACACCACCGCGCAGTTGACCAGGACGATGAGGACCAGCAGCAGGAAGACCGCCATGATCACGCCATCCACGGTGTTGTTGAGGACGATGGTGTGCATGTCGTCCATGTCCGTGGCACCCGGCAGCAGCTTGCCGGCGTCGATGGCGTCCGCGTAGGCGTCACGCTGGGCGAAGAAGCCGATCTTGGGGTCGTCGGAGAAGATCTTCTGCCAGCCGGCGGTGAAGGTGACGACGACATCCCAGGCCAGCGGGACGCCCGTGACCCATGCCCAGCGCAGCTTGCCCGCCTTGACGAGCATCGTGGTGGTGACGGCCAGGGCGACCGCGGCCAGCAACTGGTTGGCGATGCCGAACAACGGGAAGAGCTGCTTGATGCCGCCCAGCGGGTCGGTGACACCGGCGTAGAGGAAGTAGCCCCAGGCGCCCACGACCAGGGCGCTGGTGATCCAGATGCCCGGCTTCCAGGTGACCCGGCCGATCGGCTTCCAGACGTTGCCAAGCATGTCCTGGAGCATGAAGCGGCCGACGCGCGTGCCGGCGTCCACGGTGGTCAGGATGAACAGCGCCTCGAACATGATCGCGAAGTGGTACCAGAACGCCTTCATCCCGGCACCGCCGAGCACTCCGGAGAAGATCTCCGACATGCCCACGGCCAGCGTGGGAGCGCCACCGGAGCGGCCGACCAGCGTCTCCTCCTCGACGGCCCGGGCCGCCGCGGCGAGCTGGTCCGGGGTGATCGTGAAGCCGAGGTTCCCGACCGCCTCGGCGGCGCTGTCCACGGTCGGGCCGAGCAGGGCGCCCGGGGAGTTCATCGCGTAGAACAGGCCGGGTTCCAGGACGCAGGCGGCGATCAGCGCCATGACGGCGACGAACGACTCCGTCAGCATGGAGCCGTAGCCGATCAGCCGGACCTGGGACTCCTTCTGGATCAGCTTCGGGGTGGTGCCGGAGGAGACCAGCGCGTGGAAGCCGGACAGGGCGCCGCAGGCGATGGTGATGAACAGGAAGGGGAACAACGACCCGGCGAAGACCGGTCCGGCACCCGTCGAGGCGAACTCGGTGACCGGCTCGGCCTTGAGGGTGGGGGCGGCGATCACGACGCCGACGGCCATCAGGGCGATGGTGCCGACCTTCATGAAGGTCGACAGGTAGTCACGCGGGGCCAGGAGCATCCACACCGGGAGCACGGAGGCGACGAAGCCGTAGCCGACCAGGCAGAAGACCAGGGTCTCGGGGCTCCAGACGAAGTACTCGGCCAGCGAGGAGTCCTGGACCCAGCCGCCGCCGAGGATGGCGAGCAGCAGCAGTGCCACCCCGATGACGCTGGTCTCGACGACCTGGCCCGGCCGCAGGTAGCGCAGGTAGAAGCCCATGAGGAGGGCGATGGGGATGGTCATGGTGACCGAGAAGGTGCCCCAGGCGGACTCCGCCAGCGCGTTGACCACGACCATCGCGAGGACCGCGAGCAGGATGACCATGATGGCGAAGACACCGATCAGAGCGGCGGCACCGCCCACCCTGCCGATCTCGTCCCGGGCCATCTGGCCGAGGCTCTTGCCGTCCCGGCGCATGGAGAGGAAGAGCACGATCATGTCCTGCACCGCGCCCGCGAAGATCACGCCGACGATGATCCAGAGCGTGCCCGGCAGGTAGCCCATCTGGGCGGCCAGGACGGGGCCGACCAGCGGGCCCGCGCCCGCGATGGCCGCGAAGTGGTGGCCGAACAGCACCCGCTTGTCGGTGGGGTGGTAGTCGACCCCGTCCTCCAGCCGTTCGGCCGGGGTGGCGCGGGTGTCGTCGACCTCCAGGACCCGGCGGGCGATGAACCGGGAGTAGAACCGGTAGCCGATCGCGTACGAGCCGAGGGCCGCCATCACCAGCCAGACGGCCGAGATCTCCTCGCCCCGGGACAGGGCGACCACGCCCCAGCCGACCGCCCCCACCAGGGCGACGGCGGTCCACACGAGGATTGGTCTGAGAGGCATCCGGGACCGCCGGGACGGTGGGCCTTCCGGCGCCGGGAGAGCGGATTCGGGCATGGCTGATGTGGGCATGACGACTCCTCGCCTGGGTGGTGGTGTGGAAACGATGCGGAGGGGTGGTGCGCGGAGGGCAGGCAGTACGGGACACGGGGCGGCGCGGATCAGGGATCGCCGCCGCTGTGCCCGGTCAGCGCGTACGCGGCGAGCAGGAAGAGGCCGCACCCCGGCACCCAGGCGAGCTGGTACCAGTAGAAGAACGGCGTCCCCGCCAGCCGCGGACTCGCGTCGGCGTACCAGGGGACCCACAGCAGACCCGCGGCGGGCGCGAGGAGCAGCGCGGCGACCGCGACGCGCCGTAGCCGGTGATGCCCCGTCCGTGCCATGACCTGCGCTCCTCTCCCGCTCTCTGTCGGTCTGTGCAAGAGTTGCCGACCGGGCGGAGACGGTTGACAGCGGATTACCAGAAGATTTCCCGCCGTTTCGCTGTCCTCCGAACCGGCCCGCCGCGCAACTCTCCCGAGAGGGCTCAGGCACACCAAGGACGGTGACCCATGGCCGACGGCGCCATGACCGCGACGTTCCTCGCCGTGATCGGCGGAGCGTCGCTGCTCGCCGTGACCGCGCGCCGTCTGCGTCCCAGCGACCGGTTGCCGTCGCTGGAGGGCTGGGCACTGGCCGACCGCAGCCTCGGCCCGGTGTGGACGTGGTTCCTGCTGGGCGGCACGATCTTCACCGCGTACACCTTCGCCGCGATACCGGGTCTCGCGTACGGCAACGGCGCGCCCGCCTTCTTCGCGGTGCCGTACACGGTGATCGTCTGCCCGCTCGCCTTCGTCCTGCTGACCCGGCTGTGGAGCGTGGCCCGTCGGCACGGCTACATCACCGTCGCCGACTTCGTGCGCGGCCGGTACGGCTCGCCGCCGCTGGCCCTGGTGGTCGCGCTGACCGGGATCCTCGCGACGATGCCGTACCTGGCACTGCAACTGCTCGGCATCAGGGCGGTACTGACCGCCGGGGGCGTCTACTCGCGCGGGGCGGCCGAGGACCTGGTGATGGTGGCGCTGTTCGCGGGACTGGCGGTGGCCACCTACCGGCACGGGCTGCGCGCGCCCACCGTCATCTCCGCGCTGAAGGCGGTCGCCGTCTTCGTCTCGCTCACGGCCGTCACCTGGCTGGTGCTGGCGCGCCTCGGTGGTCCGGGCAAGGTGTTCGAGGGGGCGGCGGAGCGGCTGGGGGGACCGGCGCTCCTGCTCACCCCCGAGCAACAGCCCGCGTACGCCACCCTCGCCCTCGGCTCCGCGCTCGCCCTGCTGATGTACCCGCACGTCCTGACCGCCGGTTTCGCCGCCGACAGCCCGCGCACCCTGCGCAAGGTCGCCGTCGCCCTGCCCGCCTGGACGGGCCTGCTCGCCCTCTTCGGCTTCCTCGGCATCGCGGCGCTCGCCACCGGGGTACGGGCGCCGGAGGGCGGCGCCGAGGCCGCCGTGCCGATGCTGGTCGACCGGCTGATGCCCGCCCCGCTGGCCGGGCTCGTGTTCGGCGCGATCACCGTGGGGGCGCTGGTACCGGCCGCGGTGATGTCGATCGCGGCCGCCACCAGCTTCGTGCGCAACGTCTACGTCGAGTACGTGCATCCGACGGCCACGCCCAAGCGGCAGGTGCGCATCGCCAAGGCGGTGTCGCTGACGGCGAAGGTGGGCGCGGTGGCGTTCGTGTTCGGGCTGCGCGACCAGGACGCCATCAACCTCCAGCTCCTCGGCGGTGTCTGGATCCTCCAGATCTTCCCGGCGGTGGCGGTCGGCCTCTTCACCGGGCGGCTGCACCCACGGGCGCTGATCGCCGGGTGGGGCGCGGGGATGCTGGTCGGCACGTTCCTGGTCGTGCGGGAGGGGTTCTCGTCCGTCGTGTCGGTTGGCACCGGCCCGTTCGAGATCTACGCCGGACTCGCCGCCCTCCTGGTGAACCTGGCCGTGGCCGTCGTCGGCACGCCGGTCCTCGAACGCTTCGGCGTCCCGCGCGGCGCCGACCTCACCGACCTGCCGTCGCGCCTGATCGTCAGCCGGCGTCCCGAGACGGGAGCGAACAATCCGTGAGACAGCACGTGAGACCCAGCACCCCGGTGCCGGTGCCGCTCGCCCCGGCGGTGACCGACCCGGCCGAGCTGGAGCGCGAGGCGGGCGTGGCCCGGCTCTTCGAACTGCACTACACCTCCATGCTCCGCCTCGCCGTGCTGCTCGGCGCCGACGACCCGGAGAACGTCGTGGCCGAGGCGTACTACCAGATCTACCGCAAGTGGCGGCGGCTGCGGGACGTCGAGGCGGCGGAGGCGTATCTGCGCTCCACCGTCTGCAACCTGACCCGGATGCGGATACGGCACCTCCAGGTCGCCCGCAAGCACGTGGAGAACCCGCCGGAGTTCCCGGACGAGAGCGTCGCCTCGGCCGAGAGCACCGCGCTGCTCCGCGACGACCAGCGGGTGCTGATCGACGCCCTCCAGCAACTGCCGGCCCGGCAGCGGGAGGCACTGGTGCTGCGTCACTGGCTAGGCCTGAAGGAGAGCGAGATCGCGGCCACGATGGGAATCTCCTCCGGCTCGGTCAAGACCCACACCTCGCGCGGCCTCGCCGCCCTGACCCAGGCGATGGAGGCCCGGCGATGACGCACCGAGACGCGACGCCGCCGCGCGGAACCAGCCCCGACCGCACCGAGCAGGAACTCCAGGAGTCCCTCGCCGCGCTGGCGGGCGCCGTCCACCCGATGCCCGACGCCTACCGCACGGCCCGCGGCGCGTGGCTGCGCCGCGAGCGCCGCCGCCGACTCGTCCTGACCGTCCTGGTCGCGGTGGTGTTCGCGGTGGCGGTGCTGATCGGCCTGTGGACGCTCAACCAGACGCCGTCGGACCCGGGGGTGATCTTCTCGGGTACTGGAACTGGGACCAGCACCGAAACCGGAAGCGCGCTGTCCGCTCACCCGCCCGGTTGGCGGGGCCCCTGAGAGACGGGACGTGCCGAGCCGACCACCCTGGACTCCGTCTCCGCACTCACCGCCGACCTGCTGCCCCGCGTGCCCTCCGGTCAGGTCCGGAGGGAGCGGGTGCAGCAGGTCGCGGCACACCTGGTCGCACTCGCGGCAGGGATCGTCGACCGAGCCTTCCTGGACGCCCGGTTCACCCGGGCGTCACTGGACGGGATGGACCGGGCCCGCGCGCTGCGGTGTGCGTGCCCGGACGAGCACTGAAGCGCCCCTGGCTGTCGGGGAGAGGCTCTAAGGTCCTTCCCACGTGCCACGACCGCATCGATCACCGAGGGGGACCACGATGCAGGCGAAGGAGACGCTGTTCGCCGACCTCGTGCAGGGGAGGGCCCAGCAGTTCCAGGTGCCGCTCTATCAGCGGACGTATTCCTGGACGGAGAGGCAGCTCAGACAGTTGTGGAGCGACATCCTGGAGCAGGCCGGGTTACTGGAGCGCGGGGAGAAGGCGAGTACGCACTTCCTGGGCTCCGTCGTGCTCGCGCCGTCCCCGCAGAACGAGGCGACGTTCCCCCGCTGGCTCGTGGTCGACGGTCAGCAGAGGCTGACCACGCTCTCCCTCGCGCTGGCCGCGATCCGCGATCACGTCAAGGACGGCGATCCGGACGAGGCCGAGCGCATCGACGAGGAATACCTGATCAACAAGCGCAAGGGCGGCAGCGACCACTTCCGGTTGCTGCCGACTCAGGCGGACCGGCCGCAGTTCGCCGCGCACATCAGGGGTCCGCGCACGGAGCAGTCCGCCGGGGGCAGCGTCAACGCGGCCTACGGCTTCTTCCGCCGCAAGCTGGTCGAGGCGGCCGATCCCGCGGCCCCGCAGGACGTGTTCCGCATCGAGCAGGCCATCACCTCCCGGCTGACGCTGGTGGCGGTGACCGCCGAGCGCGGTGACAACGTGCACCGGATCTTCGAGTCACTCAACAACACCGGGCTCAAGCTCAGTCAGGCCGACCTGCTGCGCAACTACCTGTTCATGAAGCTGCACACCCGCGGCGAGCAGGTCTACGAGACGTACTGGCTGCCGCTGCAGGACAGTCTGAGCAACGAAGAGCTGGAACAGCTCATGTGGCTGCAGCTGGTCCTCGACGGCGACGACCGGGTGCGCCGCCAGGACCTGTACGCGGCCCAGCAGCAGCGGTTCGAGCGCGGCGAGGCGAGCGAGGAGGAGATCGAGGCGTACATCAGGGAGTTGTACCGCCGTGCCACCCTCTTCCGCCGACTGCTGCACCCGGAGGAGGAGCCGGACGCGTCGGTCCGCGCCCATCTGCGCCGCCTGGACGCCTGGCAGGCCCAGGTCACCTACCCCGCTCTGATGCTGCTGCTGGACCGGCGCGAGCGCGGAGACCTCGACTCGGCGGACACGGCCCGTGCGATGTCGTACGTAGAGAGCTTCCTGGTGCGCCGGATGATGTGCCGGGTGCCGACGAACAACCTCAACAGGATCTTCCAGGCCGTCCCCGGGCAACTGCCGCTCGACGTGCCCGTCGCCGACGGACTGCACCAGCTGCTCTCCGCCGACAACCGGTTCTGGCCCGACGACGACGAGCTGCGCGAGAAGATCCAGAAGGCGCCCTTCTACCAGTTCGGACGCTCGCAGCAGCGCAAGATGGTGCTGCAGCGGCTGGAGGAGACCTACGAGCACCCCGAGCCGGTGGACTTCGCCGCCGCGCAGCTCACCATCGAGCACGTCATGCCGCAGTCTCCCGGGGACGAGTGGCTGCGGATGCTGGAGGAGGACGCGGTCGGCGGAGAGCGGGCGGAGGATCTGCACTCCCGGTGGCAGCACACCCTCGGGAACCTGACGCTCACCGCGGTCAACTCGGAGCTCTCGAACCGTCCCTTCGAGCGCAAGCAGGACCTGCTGCGGGGCAGCCACCTGGAGATGAACCGCCGCATCGCCGCGACCGAACGCTGGGGTGTGAAGGAGATCCGGGCCCGTGCCGACGAACTCGCCGACCGCGCGGTCACGCTGTGGCCGGCCCCGCTGCGCGGAGTCGGCCGCGCGGAGCGCAGCAGGGACTGGGTCCTGGCCCACGAGGTGCTCGCGGCGCTCCCCCACGGCACGTGGACGTCGTACGGCGATCTCGCCGCGTTCCTCGGCTCCGGTGCCCAGGCCGTGGGCAACCACATGGCGAGCACCCCGGGGGTGGCCCACGCGTACCGGGTACTCACCTCCGAGGGCAAGGTCTCCGACGGCTTCCGCTGGACGTCGGAGGACGAGGGGGGTGATGTGCGTGCCCGGCTGATCGCCGACGGCGTCCGCTTCACCGTGCACGGGGCCGCCGATCCGGCGCAGCGCCTCACCGCCGACGACCTCGCCCTGCTGGTCGCCGAGGACGACGACCGGGCCGACGGCGAGGAGACCGCCCGGCGCACGCCGGGCGGCGGTCAGGGCGAGGAGACGCGCGCCGACCGGTTCTTCCGTCAGCTCGCGGCGGACGACTCCCCCGAGACGGTGGAGGCGGTCCGCGCGCTGTTCGCCCGCTGGGAGGAACTCGGCGGCTGGGTCGGGCATGGTGCGGGTCAGGTCACGACGAGCGCGTTCCTCATGCTCGGGGAGGCGGGCGCGCCGGGCCGCGGGATCTGGCCGTTGACGCTGTACCCGGGCGGGGGGCGGGGCGGCACGGCGCAGGTGGTGTTCCAGTACCTGGCCGCACGGGAACCGTTCACCGACCGCGGCCTGCGTCTCGAACTCCTCAAGCGTCTCAACGAACTGGAGGGCGTCGAGATCCCGGAGGGCAAGCTGGAGCTGCACCCGAGCTTCCGCCTGTCGCTGCTGGAGAGGGACCGCAACCGCCAGCTGCTCGCCGAGACCCTGGCATGGTTCCGGGACCGCTGGGATAAGCGGGACACGGCCTGAGAGTGCGGGCGCCGAGCCGGCGGCCTGCGCGACGCCCTCTCAGGCGTCGAAGAGTGCGCCCTGGCGGTCCGTTCCGCGCCAGGGCGCTGCCTCGCGTCACAGGCGGGCGACGGCCCGCATCTGCTGGCCGGTGGTGAACAGGTCGTCGAAGAGGAGGAGGGTGCGGCCGTCCAGGCGGCGCTCGACGCGGATGGCCTTGGCGTGGGCGGCGGCCGCGAGGCGTCTGGCCTCACGGTTCCTTCCGGCCGAGCGCTCGGTGTCCACCGGCTTGACCAGGACGGGGACGTCGGGAAAGGCCAGCGGCCAGCCGTGTCCCCGACGGCGGCGGCCCCGAGGATCGTCTCGATGCCAGAGGCACTGGGCCGAGACCGTCTTGCCACGCGCGGTTCCCTTGTGGGCCAGACGGCTCGTCGCGCCCGGCCTGCCTCATGTCGAGGGGTCTTCGGCCGCCTGGCTGGCTGCCTCGTCGTGCCGCGGTTCGGACTGCTCCGGCCGTCCCCGGAAGGCGGCCCCCTTGGCTGTCCGCGATTCGACGCGTTCCACGATGCGGTCGATGACCCGCTGAGGGTCCTTCCACTTCAGAGCCAGCCGGTCGTGGTCCATCCCGTGTTCGGAGACGATGTCCCGCAGCTGTTCGAGGCCGAGCTCGCTCAGGCGTGAGCGGAGTCCCGTCTCGCCCGTCTCGGCGAACACCGCGAACGGGTCGATCACACCAGGAGCGCGGCGACTACGCCTCGGGCGTTCGGTCAGCCGAGGCGCGGTCTGCGCATCGGGGGGTGTCAGCGCCTTGGCCAGGGCTCGGGCGAAGCGTGTCGTGCGTGCGGCCTCGGACGCCACCACGCCGAGGACACGCGCGAGCGTCGCCGCGAGCTCCGGGTCGGACGCGCCGAGCTTGATCAGGGCTTCCTCGGCCTCCCGCACCTGGGCGCTCAGGAGACCACCGCCGTCCGGCCGACTGTCGCTCTGCTCGGTCACGCCTTCTCCTCGACCAGTTCGATGAACTCCTGCGTCATGGCACGGAAGGCGTCGAATCCGCCCTGGTACCCGTACTTCTGCCGCAAGGTACCGCGACCGACGAACTCCGCCGAACCGGCGATGTCGTTCTTCTCCGGGATGAACGTCGGCAGCACGGCGGGAAGCTCCTTGTCGCCCTGAAGGCGCCTGACGGTGTTCCAGTGGACCGTCGAGTTGGCCCTGTATTTCGTGATGACGATCCCGATCTCGTTGATGGTCTCCCCCAGGTCGTCCGCGAAGGCCCGCACCCGCCGCTGGATCTGCGGGATTCCGTAGGTCGACAGGACATCCGGAATGGTCGGGATGATGTATCCGTCGGAGATACGCAGACCGTTCAGAGTGACGATTCCGAGGTTGGGAGGGCAGTCGACGAGCACGTAGTCATATTCATCAATGATCTTCCGGGTCGCCTTGCGCAGGAGATCGGTGGGGTTGTTGGCGTGGAAACGCCCCCTGGGCATGGAGGCAAGGCGGTCCTGGACGTCGATGAGGTCCAGGGAAGAGGGCAGGAGGTCCACCTTCGTCACCGCGTCGACCGATGAGACATTACGCTGGAGCGTCTTCTCCAGGTCGAACTCCGCAGGCTCGTCCTCGGGGCGTAGCGCGTCCTTGAACAGGGTCGCCAGGGTGTACCCCTCGTCGTTGAGCTCCTCCCACCTCTCCTCCCCGATCAGGACCGTGGTCAGATTGGTCTGCGGGTCGAGATCGACCACCAGGACCCGCTTACGGAACTCCGCGGAGAGGAATTCCGCGAGCCCCGCCGTGGTGGTGGTCTTCCCGACGCCGCCCTTCAGATTGATGGTCGAGATGACATGGGCTTTGGCTGCCATGTGCTTCTTCCTCCGTCTGAGGTAGCGCCGAATCTGACTCGCCCGGAAAACCGGCCCGCTCCGCAGGTCCGCGACGGGAGCGGGGAAGTGCCTGTCACGGGCGCGCCAATTCGCTACGACCGTCCGACCGACCCCCGCCATCTCCGCGACTTCGAACAGTCCGACGAGTTGGTCCTCCGCCTCGGGCATGTCTTTCATGACATCTCCCCGTGAACGGCCTTCACGATGACCCGCCAAGCGTGAAGGCCGTTCACATTCACCGTCAATCCTTAAATCTGTTGAGCAGCAGCGCAGTTGAGTTCACGCGCCCCCCTTGAGCGCGGGTTCACGCCGGGCACACTCGGCCCAGACCGTCTTGCCGCCGGGGTGGTGGGGCTCGCACCCCCAGGCATCGGCGAGCGAGGCGACGAGGAGCAGGCCACGCCCGGACTCGCCGTCCCCGCCAGGTGCCGGTTCGGGCAGGCGGTCACCCCGTGCGTCCGTGACCTCGACGCGCAGGGCGTCGGCCGTGAGGGTCAGGGCGAGGCGGGCGTGGCGGCCTCGTACGCGGCCGTGCAGGGCGGCGTTCGCGGTGAGTTCCGCGATGAGGAGGGAGGCCGTGGCCGCGTCCTCGTCGCTGGGCGCGACCTCTGGGCAGTCCTGCTGGTCGGTGAGCCAGCACTCGGCTGCGTGGCGGGCGGAGTGGGCGCCGTGTCTGCTGGCGGGGAAAGTGAGGTGGAAGTGGTGGGTGGTGACGTTCGGTTCACCGGAGACGGTGACGGTTTGCTGGATCACCTCACCGAGCGTGACGGAGTGCTTCTACTGTGTGCAGGATGTGGGGCGGTACGGAGGCGACTGTCCCGGTGCGGAGGGCGAGATGTACGGGCGTACGGCCGTGACCTGGCCGGATGTTCGGCGGTTCGCCCCTGGTGCGACGAAAGTGGGCGGTGGTACGGGATGGTGGCAGGGGCGGGCGGTTCGGGGGTTCCCACCGGCGGTGAGGCGGACGGCACGGACGAGGTGGCCGACCTGTTCCGGGCCCTCGGGCGGCAGATCAAGGTCGCGCGGGTCCGGGCCGGGATGACCCAGAGGGAGCTGGGCGAGCGGCTCGGGTACGGGGAGGAGACGATCGCCTCCGCCGAGCGGGGGCGGCGGACGCCTCAGCCTGACCTGCTGATCGCGGTGGATGAGTTGCTGGAGTGCGGGGGGCTGCTGGCGTCCGCGGCGGAGGACGTGGAGCGGGCGCGGGAGCGGAGGAGGGTTCGGCATCCGGAGTGGTTCAGGGATTATGCGCGGTTGGAGCAAGGCGCAGTTGAGATCAACTTCTACAACAACCATGACATTCCGGGCCTGTTTCAAACCGAGCGGCGGACACGCGCCCTGTACGAGATGCGCAAGCCGCTGCTGGACGAGGAGACGATCGAGCAGCGGGTGATCTCTCGAATGGGCCGTCAGGCGCTCTTGACCAGTTGGCCTCCGCCCATGATCAGCGCCGTCATCGAAGAGACCGTGGTGCGACGACCTCTCGGCGGGCAAGAAGTCCACGAGGAACAACTGGAGCGACTACTCAAACTCGGACGGCTGCGCAATGTTGAGCTGCAAGTGATGCCGACCGACCGCAGCGAGCACGCGGGGATGGGCGGTTCGTTCGTACTCCTCACGCCGAAGGGGAAAGCACAGTTGGGATACACCGAGGCGCAGAACTCCAGCCGGTTGATCACGGACTCGGAGGAAGTCCGTATCCTGGCCGCACGGTACGGCAGCATCAGAGGACAAGCGCTCACCATGCGCGAGTCCCTGTCCCTGATCCAGAACTTGCTGGGGGAACGTTGAACACTGCGGAACCCGCGCGACTTGTTTGGTACAAGAGCAGCTACAGCGGCAACGAAGGCGGCGAATGCCTGGAGGTCGCCGCCGACGTGACCACCGTCCGCATACGGGACTCCAAGAAGCGGGGCGACAGTCCACAGCTCGCGTTCACGCGGGGCGCGTGGGCCGGATTCGTCGCGGACCTCGGGCGGGCCGGGTTCTGACCGACCCGCCCGAGGCTGCGGCGCTCAGGCCGGATGGCGCGGCCCCTTCCCCGGCGGCGGGTCCAGCACGGTTCGGCACTCGCCGCCGGTCGCGCGGGCCTCTTCCATGCGGTCGTAGACGTCGAGGATGAGGTCCTTGGTGCGGTAAGCGTCGCCGTGGGCTGCCTCGTCCTGGCGCTTCACCACGGGGAAGGTGTCCATGACGTACTCCACGTCCGCTCGACTGACCCCATGGTGGAAGAGCGCCGCGTCCAACTCCACGCGGATCAGTTCACGGCGTCCCTCATCCCACCTGAACGGGACTGGGGATACGAGGAGCTGGCCACCGACGCCCGTTGGAGTCACGGCCTTCCCCCGCGCACCGAGCCCGAACTCGCCTGGGTCCAGCACTGTCTGGCCCAGCTGCGGCCCGGCGGCGCCGCCGTACTACTGCTGCCGCCCGCCGTCGCCGGAGGATTCGATCCACGTCGGCCCGCCGTCCGACGACGGCATCCCCCTCCTCACCGTCCCCGATCTCCTGGTGGACGGCGAACCCCGCAGCTGGCTCGCTCCCGGCACCGCGGCAGCCGACGAGGCCGTGATCGCCGAACCCGGGGACATCGTGGTGGTGGGCGCCGCCCGCGCCTTCACCGCCTGGGTCCACACGGGTCCGCCGACCGCCCTCGGCCCACAACTGCGCGTCGTGCGCGTACAGCCCGAACAGCTCGACGCCTGGTTCCTCGCCGGTTCACTGCGGGCTCCCGCCCATGCCCGGCAGGCCAGCACCCACACCACGAACTCCTCCCGCCTCGACGTCCGCCGTCTCCGAGAGGCTTCAGGCGTGAGGGAGGCGTACGGGCCCCCGAAGACCGTGGAGTCTTCGCCCATTGCTGGCCCTACTCGAATTCACTCCGTCCACAGGCGCCCTTAGCATCAGGATCGCGGCGGTCGCAGCGAGCTCCAACTGTTGCCGGTACACGGCCTGGCGTGAGTGTCCGTGACCACTTCTACGCTGCTGGCGGAGCGAGCCGTCAGTCAGTACGGAGTTGGGATGCCACATCGGCTCAATCAATCCGAACCAGGCCGCCGAGCGGATGCGCGAGGCTGGGGCGAAGACCCTGGACCCGTACCCGCACGCGGACGGTCCATGGCACTGCGACCGTACGACCTGCGGGACAAAGGCACGGACTGCTTCCCTCCGGTGCCGCAAGGGGCAGCACCGGCCCTCCAAGCAGTTACACATATTGCACTTGGTTCACTTGTTTCATATGGTTGAGGGTGATAGTAGCCACTCAAAGCTGGGGACGCACCTATGCCCGTGACCCACCAGGACCAGAAACCGGCCAAGCAGAAGAAGCACCCCACCGGCGACAATACGACGACCGTCAGCTCCGAGATCGAGACCTCCCGCACTCGGAAGAAGGTACGGCGCAAGCGCCCCACTGAGAACCCGCCGGCACTGCGTGGGACCCAGGCGCAGCGGACGCGGAAGGAGCAGCGCAAACGCAGCGTCGAGGAGGCCGTGCCGTGCCTACGTGACGCCCTCACCAGCAGTGCCGAGACGTTCCACGTCACCGTCGCCGAAGCGGGCAAGGTCACCATGGAGGTGCCACGTGAAGCCCTGACGGTCCTCATGGAAACCATGGCGCTCATTACCTCCGGCCGCACGGTCGAGGTAATCGCCAAGCGTATGGAGCTGTCCACCATCCAGGCAGCGAAGACCCTCGGCGTCTCCCGACCGCACCTGGTCAAGCTGCTCGACAAGGGCTTGATCGAGTTCCGCATGGTCGGCACCCACCGCCGTGTGGACGTCGCATCCCTGGAGGGCTACCGGCGACGCGAACAGAACGAGCAAGCCCGACGTCGCCAAGCGGCGGTCGCCTCCGCCATCGGCTCCACCGAGGCCGAGGGGCTGCGCGTCACCGCTGACACCACCGCCGACCTCGACGCCTATGCACGCGGAGAACTCGACGCCGCAGCCTTGCGCGCCCGCACCCTCGCCCGCTACACCCGTAAGGCCGCTGAGTGACCGACCCCTACAGCGAGCCCAACGGCGTCCTCCGAAACAGTCTCGGCATCACCGACGCAACCGAGCTTTCCGAGGCTGAATCGGACATCGCCGCGGTGGAACTCGCCATTCTGGACGCCGAGCCGCTGCCTGGCAGCTACGACCTCGCACACCTGCAAGCGTTCCACCGGCAGATCTTCGGCAGCGTGTACCCGTGGGCCGGGGAGCTGCGCACCATTGAGATCTCCAAGGGCACATCGTTCTGCCCGTCGATCCACATCGTCTCCTACGCGGAGGACGTGTTCCGCAAGCTCGCGAACAACGACCACCTGCAAGGCTTGGCCCGCCCGGAGTTCGTCCGAGCCCTGGCTGACCTGTACGGCGACGTAAACGCCATCCACCCCTTCCGGGAAGGCAACGGCCGGACCCAGCGCGCCTTCCTCGCCCAACTCGCCCGCGAAGCCGGCTACACCATCTCCTGGCAGGACATGGACCAAGAGGAGAACATCGCCGCATCGGTGGCCAGCTTCAACGCCAACAACGACCTACTGGAGAAGATGCTCGACGCCCTGGTACGCCCCGCCTGACTGGCGTCCGCCGACGGCTCCGTCACCGAGATCGGTCAGCCAGTCACGACCTCTCAGCTCAGTCATCGAAAGCGACGAGCTCCCATACAAGCTCGTCCCAGGTTCCTTCCCTGACCACCCGGCCACGGCTCCTGCAACGTCCCGAGGTGGAGTACGTGTTCGACCAGATCTTCGTACGCGGCGCGGACGTTGACGTCGGTCGGGAGCATCGCGGGCGCCACCGGAAGGCTGTGGTCGACGCGCCCCACCACCTTGCCCAAGGCCCAGCCGAATACCACAGGCTCAGCGGGGGCGTCTGTCGGTAGCCGGGCTGGTCGCGATCCGTCCCGGCTCACGGACCCGGCTGTGCCACCGCCTGCGCACCCACCCCGCGGGCAAGGGCAGACGCCGCAGTATGGGCGAGCGTGACTTCATCGCGCTGATCGACGGCACTCATCAGCTCGTCAAGGTACCGATCGTGCTGGTGTGGGACCGGCTCAACACCCATATCTCCCACGCCATGCGTGAGCTGATCGCCGAGCGCGACTGGCTGACGGTGTTCCTGCGGCCCGCGTACTCGCCTGACCTCAACCCGGTGGAGTGGGTGTGGGCGCACGTCAAGCGCAGCCTGGCCAACCTCGCCGTTGTCGCCCTCGACCGGCTCGAGACGCTCGTACGCAACCGCCTCAAACGCCTTCAGTACCGGCCCGACACCCTCGACGGCTTCATAGCAGGTACCGGCCTGACCCTCGACACCCCGGCCTCCCTCTGACATGCGGTGGCCTCACTGAGACCGGTCTGTTCATGGACGTCCAGACGGGAGCCGGATGAGTTGTTGTCAGGCGTCGCGCCACCACGGGGGTCGGATGGTCTCGTTGTCGTCGGCGGCGCAGTTGACGCCGTGGACGACCTCTGAGCCGGCCAGGTCCCAGCCGACGATGCCGTTGCCCTGCCGGGCCAGTTCCACCAGGCGGGCGCGGTGGGTTCCGCTGCCGGTGTTCACGTCGCACGTCTCGACACTGGTCCAGGAGCGTCCGTCCAGGGCGGCGATGATCGCTACGGCGGGCAGGACGATGCCGCCGAGCAGCAGTCCGGCGATCCACAGGGCGTCGGCGGCACGCTGGGGGGCGGTCTCGGCCCGGTTGCCGGTACGGCGGCCCGTGGTGTGCTCACGGCGGCCGGTTTTGTAGTCGACCATCACCCCCACCCGCAGTACGTAGGAGGCCAGGCCGGTGGCCAGGCCCCAGCCCAGGCCGTTGAACGCACCGACGACCACCCCCAGGGCGGCCGGAACTACGGCGGCAGTGGCCGCGGTCACGGTCATGGGGGTGTCCCGATGTCTGAGGGCGCCGCCCCTGGCTGCGAAGTGGGCGTAGGTGGCGCGCGAGATGACCACGGCTAGCACTGTGGCCAACAGGGCCTCGTTCAGGAACATGCCGATTGGGATGTCGGCCCAGTTGCCCGGCCCCATGGCGATCAGTGCGTCCCGGGCCGCGTCACCGCCACCGAGCGTCCAGGCCAGCTTGAGCGCCGGGATCGCGAGCACCACCGCCAGCAGCATCACGTGCCCCGCCCTCTCCCGGTAGTCCCCGGAAGCCTTCTCCTCACTCATGCGACGAGTCTCACGGACCGCCCGCTACCGGCGAGGGCCGACACACGTACACACCTACGTCACCCTGACGAGCCGAAGTCAGTAACGCGGCAAGCCCCCGAAAGACCGGAAAGGGCCTCCGACGCAGGTCAGAGGCCCTTTCCCAGGCAAAGCCGCAGGTAGCGGCAGACGAGTCGGGCTGTACGCCGGGTTCTGTTCCCCGGTCCCTCGCGGGAGTCGGGGCGACGGCCATCCATCTAGGGTCGACGTTGCCGTCGGCCTCGTGCGGTCTACCCGCGGACTCGGGCGGGCAGCCCTCGGACGTCCGCGCAGGGTCACGTTCTACGGTGGCCCCTCTTGACCTTGCTCCGGGTGGGGTTTACCTAGCTGCCCAGGTCACCCTGGGCACTGGTGGTCTCTTACACCACCGTTTCACCCTTACCCAGCACCGGAGTGCTGGGCGGTTTGCTTTCTGTGGCACTGTCCCGCGGGTCACCCCGGGTGGCCGTTAGCCACCACCCTGCCCTGTGGAGCCCGGACGTTCCTCGGGGAGCCCCTCACGGGGATTCCACGCGGCCGTCCGCCCGGCTCGTCTGCCGTGTCGACCATGGTACCCGGCGCATTTCCCGCCGCGCACCGGCCGCGGACGTCGCGAGGACCGAGCCCGCCAGGATGAGGGTGAAGGCGATGCCGATCGTCGGGGTGAGGGGCTCGTCGAGGAGGAGCGCGCCCGCCGCGACCGCCACCGCCGGGTTGACGTACGTGATGACCGTCGCCCGCGTCGGGCCCGCCTCCCTGATCAGCTCCAGGAACGCGACGAAGGCCAGGGCCGTGCAGATCGCGCCGAGGGCCGCCAGGGACACCAGGACCTGGGTGGGCGGGAGACTCCCCGGGCGGGTCAGGACCGCCGCCGGGGCGTAGACCAGGGCCGCCAGGGCCAGGCACGGTGCCGTCAGGTGGAGGGACGGGACGTCCCTCAGGTGGCGGGCCGCGATCAGCGGGGCCGTAGCGTAGCCCACCACCGTCAGCAGGACCTCCGCCAGGGAGCGGGCGTCGCCGCCCGTCAGGTGGGGGGCCGTGAGGAAGGCGACCCCCGCCAGGCCCAGGGCCAGGCCCGTCACGCGGCGCGGGCCCAGCCGCTCCGTCTCGCCGAAGAAGCGGGCCGTCAGTACGCCGACGATCGGGACGCCCGCGATGAGGAGTCCCGCCGTCGAGCTGGACAGGTGGCGTTCGGCGTCGGTCAGGGTCCACCACGGGCCGATGATCTCGATCACCGCGAAGGCCAGCATCGGCTTCCAGTGGGCGCGGAGTGTCGTGCCCAGGCCGCCCTGGCGGAGGGCGAAGGGGAGGAGCAGGGCGGCGCCCAGGGCGCAGCGGGTGAACACCACCGTCGACGGGGACACCTCGTCCACCGCCACTTTGATCATCAGGTACGGGATACCCCAGACCACTCCCATCAGGGAGAACAGGAACCAGCCGCGTGCAGTCATGCGGTGAGTGTCGGCCGCCTCAGCCCCTGCCGTCTTGAACGCTGTTGCGGTACGCCGCCGGGGTGACTCCCAGGACGCGTCGGAACCAGCGGGTCAGGTGGGCCTGGTCCGCGAACCCGACCAGGACCGCCACCTCGGCCGGGCGCAGGCCGCCGTCCAGCAGGACGCGTGCCCGGTGCACCCGGTGCTGGGCGAGCCAGGCGTACGGCGGCACCCCCATCGTCGTACGGAAGGCGCGGAGGAGCTGGTAGCGGGAGGACAGGCCGAGGTCCGCGGCCAGCGCGGCGAGGGAGGGCGGGTTCGTGAGGTCGTCCGCCAGGCGGTCGCGTACCGCGTGGGCCAGGTCCCTCGTGCCGGGGATCCTGTCGTCCGTGGCGCGGGCCGTGGAGTGGCGGCGGGACAGGGCCGTGAGCAGCCACGGCAGGCGGGACTCCGTTTCCAGGGGGTCCGGGCACGTGCTGAGGTCCGTGTGGGTGGCGCGCAGGGCCGCCGCCAGGGCCGGGTCGTGCAGGACCGGGTCGCGGAAGTGCGGGAGGGCGGCGCCCAGGGTGCCGTCCGTGAGGAGGTCGGGGGACGCGTACAGGGCGCGGTAGGAGTAGCCCTCGGGGGCCGCGGGGCCGCCCGTGTGCATCTCGCCGGGTTCCAGTACGACGATGGAGCCCGGGCCCGAGTGGATGCGTCCGCCCCGGTAGGCGATCACCTCCAGGCCGCCGACCGTCACGCCGATCGTGTACGCGTCGTGCGCGTGGGGGGCGTAGACGTGGCGGTCGAAGCGGGCGGTGAGGAGGTCCAGGGGTGGGCCGTCGTGGCCCATGCGGGACCTGGTCCACCGTGCTACCTCTCTGCCGGTCACTGCCCCCACCCCCTGGTCACGGGGATCAGGGCATCAGAGGAAGCCGGTTGTGTCCAGATCGAAGGCGAAGGGCTGCGGAAGCGGCAGGGGGTCGCCGAACGCCCGCCGGTGCAGTCGCCTGTGATCGTGGCACACCGGCCGCCGCGCCGTACCCTGGCCAAGGCCACGACGCCCACAACCCCCGCCCAGGAGACCCCGTGCTCGTCCTGCTCCCCCCGTCCGAAGGCAAGGCCCCCTCCGGTGGGCGTGGTGCGCCCTTGCGGTTGGAGTCGCTTTCGTTGGCGGAGTTGGGGGCCGCGCGGGAGGTGGTGCTCGGGGAGTTGGTGGAGTTGTGCCGGGGGGACGAGGAGAAGGCCCGGGAGGTGCTCGGGCTGAGTGCGGGCCTGCGGGGTGAGGTGGACAAGAACGCGCGGTTGTACGACGCGCCCGCACGGCCCGCCGGGGACGTCTACACCGGGGTGCTGTACGACGCCCTCGATCTCGGGTCGCTTGAGCCCGCTGCCAGGCGGCGTGCCGGGCGGTCGTTGCTGATCTTCTCGGGGTTGTGGGGGGCCGTGCGGATCGGGGACCGGATTCCGTCCTATCGGTGTTCCATGGGGGTCAGGTTGCCGGGGGTGGGGGCCCTTGGCTCGTACTGGCGGGGTGTCATGGGCGGTGTGCTGCCCGAGGTCGCCGGGGACCGGCTCGTGCTTGATCTGCGGTCTGCCGCCTATGCCGCCGCCTGGAAGCCGACGGGGGAGGTCGCCGCGCGGACCGTGACCGTGCGGGTGCTGCACGCGCCTACCCGGAAGGTCGTCAGTCACTTCAACAAGGCGACCAAGGGGCGGATCGTGCGGAGTTTGATGACGGCGGCGGGGGGCGAGCCGGGTGGGCCCGCCGAGCTTGTTGACGCGTTGAGAGGCCTCGGGTACGTGGTGGAGGTTGAGGTGCCGGGGAAGGCCGGGGCCCCCTGGCGGGTGGATGTGCTGGTGGAGGACGTGCACTGAGGTCGGGCGTTGCGGTGCGCGCAACGGGCGTTGCGGGGCGTGTCCTGTCTCGGCAGCATGCACGCCATGGCCGCCGTCCTTGAGCTCGTTTCCGCTCCCGTCGTGCCCGTCGTCGTGCTGGATGACCCGGCGGACGCCGTGCCGCTCGCTCGGGCGCTTGTCGACGGGGGGTTGTCCACCATCGAGGTGACCCTGCGGACGCCCGGCGCTGTCGATGCCCTGCGGGCCATCGCCGACGGGGTGCCGGACGCCGTCGTGGGGGCCGGGACCGTGCTCACGCCGGGGCAGGTGGACCTCGCCGTCGATGCCGGGGCGCGGTTTCTCGTCAGTCCGGGGTGGACCGAGCTGTTGATCCGCGCCATGCGCGAGAGCGGGGTGCCGTTTCTGCCCGGGGTTTCCACCGTGTCGGAGGTTCTCGCGCTGTGGGAGCGCGGGGTGCGGGAGATGAAGTTCTTTCCGGCGGAGGCGGCCGGGGGGACCTCTTGTCTCCGGTCGGTGTACGGGCCTCTGCCGCAGGTTCGGTTCTGTCCCACCGGGGGGATCGGGCCCCGGTCCGCGCCCGAGTACCTCGCCTTGCCCAACGTCGGGTGCGTCGGCGGGAGTTGGATGCTTCCCCCGGACGCCGTGGCGGCGCGGGACTGGGGGCGGGTGGAGGGGCTGGCTCGGGTCGCCTCGGGGCTCAGGGGCGCAGGTGTGACGTGTCGTTGAGGAGGCGGACGCTCGCGTTGCCGTCCGCGTAGTACGCCACCGCCGACAGGGACGCCGCCGAGAGTTCCATGCGGAAGAGGGATTCGGGCGGGGCGTTCAGGGCCAGGCGGACCAGGGTCTTGATCGGGGTCACGTGGGTCACCAGCAGGACCGTGCGGCCCGCGTACGCCGCGACCAGTTTGTCGCGGGTGGCCGCGATCCGGGTCGCCGTCGCCGTGAAGCTCTCGCCGCCGCCGGTGGGGGCCACGTCGGGGGAGGCCAGCCAGGCGTTCAGGTCGTCGGGGTGGCGGTCGCGGGCCTCGGCGAAGGTCAGGCCCTCCCAGGCGCCGAAGTCGGTCTCGCGCAGCCCGTCCTCCACCGTGACGTCCAGGCCCAGGCGGGCGGCGACGATGGCCGCCGTCTCGCGGGTGCGGGTCAGGGGGGAGGTGACGATCGCCTCGATCGTGCCCCGGCGGGAGAGGAGCGCCGCCGCCCGTTCCGCCTGGTCGCGGCCCGCCTCCGAGAGGGACGGGTCCGTGCCGCCGCTGCCGGAGAAGCGTTTCTGGGGGGTGAGGGGGGTCTCGCCGTGGCGGAGGAGGACGAAGGTGGCCGGGGCACCCATGTCGGCGGGGGCTCCCCAGCCGACGGAAGGGGCAGCCGACCTCTCGTCGCCCGCCGTCTCACCGCCCGCCGTCCCCGCCACCGCCCGCGCCGCGCGCGCGTCCGACGCGGCCTTGCCTTCCGTCCCCGCGTCCATCGCCCCGTCCATCGCCCCGTTGGCCAACCGATCCGCCCGCTTGTTCCGCTCCCGCGGGATCCACTCGTACGTCACCCGCCCCGGCGGGAACACCCGTGCCGCCTCCGTCGCCAAGGGCTTCAGGTCGGGGTGTTTGATCTTCCAGCGGCCGGACATCTGCTCGACGACCAGCTTGGAGTCCATCCGGACGTGGACCGTCGCGGTGTCCGTCGGGTCCAGTGCGCGGGCGGCGCGCAGGCCCGCCAGCAGGCCGCGGTACTCGGCGACGTTGTTGGTGGCGGTGCCGAGGTACTCGGCGGCCTCCGCCAGCGTCTCCCCGGTCGCCGCGTCGAGCACCAGCGCGCCGTAACCCGCGGGGCCGGGGTTGCCCCGTGACCCGCCGTCCGCCTCGACGATGAACTCCCGCACGCCCAAGGCTCCCTACAGCCCGGAGTCCGCCGTGCGCACCAGGATGCGGCGGCAGTTCTCGCAGCGCACCACCGTGTCCGGCGCCGCCGCGCGGATCTCGTTGATGTCCGTGATCGCCAGCTCCTGGCGGCAGCCCTGGCAGGTGCGCTGGTGGAGGCGGGCCGCGCCGATGCCGCCCTGCTGCTGGCGCAGCTTGTCGTAGAGCTTCAGCAGGTCGGCGGGGACGGCCGCGGCGATGACCTCGCGTTCCTTCGTCACCGTCGCCACCTCGCCGTCGATCTCCTCGAACGCGGCGTCGCGGCGCGCGGTGGCGTCGTCGATCTTCGACTGGACGGAGGCGACCCGGCCGGTCAGCTCCTCGACCCGCTCCTGCGCGGACTCCCGGCGCTCCATGACCTCCAGGACGATGTCCTCCAGGTCGCCCTGGCGCTTGGCGAGGGAGGCGATCTCGCGCTGGAGGTTCTCCAGGTCCTTCGGGGAGGAGACGGCGCCGGAGTCCAGGCGCCGCTGGTCGCGGGCGGCACGCTGGCGGACCTGGTCGACGTCCTGCTCGGCCTTGGTCTGCTCGCGGCCGCAGTCGCTCTCCTCGGTCTGCGCGGCGACGAGCAGGTCGCGCAGCTGGGCGTGGTCCTTGGTCAGCGACTCGATCTCGGCGTGCTCGGGCAGGGACGTCCGCTTGTGCGCCAGCTGCTGGAGGCGGACGTCGAGTGCCTGGACGTCGAGGAGTCGGATCTGGTCGGCGGGCGCGGCGTTCAGTTGGGGGCTCCAAGTGGCAGTGAAGGGGAGTGGCTGGTCCAGGGGTCGGTGACCGTCCGGGAGACATGGACGCGGAGGTCCCAGCCGTGGCGGTCGGAGACCTCGTCGAGCTGTGCGGCGGCCTGCTCGCACCAGGGCCATTCGGTGGCCCAGTGCGCGGCGTCGAGCAGCGCGAGGGGGCTTTCGGCGCGGGCCTCGGACACCGGGTGGTGGCGCAGGTCCGCGGTGAGGAAGGCGTCGGCTCCGGAGGCCCGTACGGCGTCGAAGAGGCTGTCGCCCGCGCCGCCGCTGACGGCCACCGTGCGCAGCAGCGCCTCCGGGTCGCCCGCGACGCGGATGCCCTGGGCGGTGGCGGGGAGGCGTTCGGCGGCGCGGGCGGCGAACTCGCGGACGGTCACCGGGTGGTCCGGTTCGCAGACCCGGCCCAGGCCACGACGGCCCTCGGGGTCGGTGGCGTCCGGCACCAGGGGGCGTACGACCCGCAGGCCCAGGGCGCCGGCGAGCGCGTCGCTGACCCCGGGGTCGGCGGTGTCGGCGTTGGTGTGGGCGACGTGCAGGGCGATGTCGTGCTTGATGAGGGTGTGCACGACGCGGCCCTTGGAGGTGGACGCCGCGACCGTCGTCGTACCGCGAAGGTAGAGGGGGTGGTGGGTGACCAGCAGGTCGGCGTCCAGCCTCACCGCCTCGTCGACGGTGTCCTGGACCGGGTCGACCGCGAACAGGACCCGGGTGACCTCCTGGTCGGGGTCGCCCACGACGGTGCCGACCGCGTCCCAGGACTCGGCCCGCTCGGCGGGCCACAGGGTCTCCAGCGCGGCGATGACTTCTGACAGACGGGGCACGGGGAAAAGGCTACCTGCCCGTCCCCCGGGGCTGAACCGCTGGCGGGGGGCGTCCCCGGTGCCGTTCCCCGCTCAGCACACCCGTCCCCGTTTCCTCAGGCGAATCGTTACGCGGCCACCCTTATGTGTGAAGCCGTCGGCTGCCGGTCCCCCGCCTGTGCGTACGAAAACTAGCTTCGTCGCCGGAGGTGACCGAACGATGACTGCCTGTGCGATCGAAGCCACCGAGGCGGGGGACGCCGACGTGTCCGCCCCGCGCGCCACCTGTGTGCTCACGGTGAGCGGGAGTTACGCCGCCCGCCTCGCCCGCCGCGGCGACTCCTGGTTCCCGGAGCGCTGGACGCTGGACGGCCCTGAGCCGTACGCCGTGCCGCTGCCCGGCAACCAGCCGGAGGAGCCCGGCACCGAGGTGCAGCCGATGGGCGACGGACGGGTGCTCGTCCGGCGCTTCGCGGACGGGAGGAATCATTTCTCCTTGCTGTACCCGACCGGTCCCGGCACCGGTGAGCTGCCGCTCGGCGCGGTGGAGTGCCCGGACGACCCCGGCACCCGGCTGCGGCTGCTGCCCCCGGCGCCGGGCGGCGACCGGGCGTACGCCCTCCAGACCGGGCCGCGGTCCAGCACGGTGTGGCTGGTGGCGGGCGGCGCGTTCGGGCCCGAGCACCTCGCGGAGGTGCCGGGGCGCTGCTCGGGCGGGGTGTGGCTGGACCGGCCGGGACGGATGCTGGCCCTGGACCGGGAGGTTGACGGGCGGACCAAGACGGTCGTGGTCGATCTGGAGCGCGGGGGCGAGGTCTCGCCGCTGCTCCAGATCGCCGAGGACAGCGACGACCGGCTGCTGCTCGCCGACGCCGACAGCGGGCTGCTGATCGTCCACTCGGACGCGCCCTCGCCCGGGCACGCCCGGCTGGGCTGGGGGGTCCTGGGCAGTGCGCTGCCGGTGCGGTTCCCCCAGTGCCTGTGGCTGCCGGACCGTGCGGTGACGCCGTTCGCGATCCAGCCGGGGCAGGTGCTGACGCCGGAGGGCTGCGCGGTGGCGCTGCGGGTGGACGGCGCCGGGGGCAGCTGGGTCGCGGTGTGGCGGCCCGCGGACCGGCGGGTACGGCACCTGGGCGCGCCCGACGGGTGGCTGGCGGGCGCCGGGCTGTGGACGGCGGACGGGGTGCTGCGGCTGCCGTACTCCACGGCACAGGTGCCGTGCGGGGTGGCGACGGCGGTCCCGCTGCCGACTGCTCCGTCAGGAGCCTCCGCGGCAACGGGAACTGACGTTCCGCCATCATCGGGCACAGACGCCCCGGTGCCCCTGGAACCGGACCCTCCGCACCCGCTCACCCCCCGCCCCATCCCCCTCCAACAGGCCCCGCTCGCCCGTCTGTAACGAAGTAGCGGCGGTTCGCGTGGCTGTCTTTATCCGGCCTGTGGGTGGCCGGATAAACTCGCCCAGCTGTAGAGAAAGATCATGTTGACGGGGTGAATTCCTTCCGATGAGCGACACCAGCACGTCCCAGCAGCTGTCCGACAGCCAGGAGCACGACAGCCACGGCAAGCACCGGGGCCCGCGTGCGGCACACGACGCCGAGACGGCTCCGCACGGTCGGCACCGCAAGCCGGTGGACCAGCAGCACGCCGAGAACGCCGCCTGACGGTACGTCAGTCACGGTCGACGACGACGGCCCCGCCCGCCCCTCGTGGGCAGGCGGGGCCGTCCCGTCGCGTCACCCCGCCGCGGCGCCAGCACCTCCACCGCCGCGAACCTCTCCCCCGCCCCAGAGCCGGCACCTCACCGCGCGAACGTCTCCCCCGCCGGCCGCTCCGCGAAGTGCGGGGTGGGTACGGCGTCCAGTACCGCGTGCGTGAAGGTGCCCGGCTCGGGCGGGCGGAGGCCGTGCCGGAGCCGTCGCGGCCGGGCTGGCCGCAGTCGTGGACGACGACGGCGGAGGCGGCGCCGAGCCGGGCCAGTTCCAGCGCCTCGGCGCGGCCGAGCCCGCGTCCGGCGCCGGTGCCCCTCGCGGTGCGCCCCCGCGAGCGGCAGCGTCCTGGCGGCCCCCGTCAGATCTCGATGGACGTGCGCAGCGCGGTCCCGGTGCGCATCTGGTCGAGGGCCTCGTTGACGTCGGCGAGCGGCACCCGGTGGGTGATCAGTCCGGCGAGGTCGACGCGTCCGGCGCGCCAGAGGGCGATCGTCCGCTCGTAGGAGCGCAGCACGTCGCCGCCGCCGTACAGGGACGGCAGGATGCGCTTCTCGTCGAAGAACAGCTCGAACATGTTGAGCTGGAGGGCGTCGTCCATGGCGCCCGCGCCGACGACGACCAGGGTGCCGCCGCGCCGGGTGGCCTCGTAGGCGGTGCGGGCGGTGGTGGAGCGGCCGACGACCTCGAAGACGTAGTCGAAGCCCTCGCCCCCGACGGTGACCCGCTGCCTGGCGTCGGGCAGCTCCTCCGGCGCCACGGCCCGGGTCGCCCCGAAGCGGAGGGCGGCCTCGCGGCGGCTGGCGACCGGGTCCACGGCGACGATCTCGGCGGCGCCCCGCAGCCGCGCGCCCTGGACGACGGAGACGCCGACGCCCCCGCACCCGATGACGGCGACCGACGAACCGGCCTCCAGGTCCGCGGTGTTGAGGGCGGCGCCCAGTCCCGTCGTCACCCCGCAGCCGATCAGCGCGGCGATGTCGTAGGGCACGTCGTCGGGGATGGGCACCGCGCACCCGGCGTCCACGACGACCTCCTCGGCGAAGGTGCCGGTCCCGGCGAAGCCGAAGACGTCGCCGGTGGGGCGGCGGAAGTTGGGGGTGCCCGCGTTCATGAACCCGGTGAGGCACAGCTCGGTCTGGCCGCGCTTGCAGGAGGGGCAGGCGCCGCAGGACGGCAGCCAGCACACGACGACCCGGTCCCCGGGCCTCAGCGCGGTGACGCCCTCCCCCACCTCGACGATCTCCCCGGCGCCCTCGTGGCCGGGCACGAACGGCGCGGGCTGCGGCAGGACGCCGCTCATCGCGGACAGGTCCGAGTGGCCCAGGCCGGTCGCCCGCACCCGGATCCTGACCCGGCCGGGTCCGAAGCCGGTCGCCTCCACGTCGTCGAGGACCTCCAGCTTCTCCTGGCCGGTCTCGTGCAGTACGGCTGCGCGCATGGTGCGGCTCCCCTCAGGGTCAGGTGTGCTCTGCTCCGGGGTCAGGCCTGCTCGGGGGTCTGACGTGGTCTGCTCACGGTCAGGCGTGTTCGACGACGGTGTCGGCGAGGACGGGGGCGTCGTCCCGGTCGGCGGCGCTCACGGCGACCCGGACCGTGCCGCCGGACGTCCGCCACATCCGCACCCGCAGGGTCCCGCCCGGGTAGACCACCCCGGCGAACCGCGCCCGGTACGCCCGCACCCGCGTCACGTCGCCGTCCAGCAGCGTGTCGACGACCGCCTTCAGGGTGATGCCGTAGGTGCACAGCCCGTGCAGGACGGGCCGTTCGAACCCGGCTACCTTGGCGAACTCGGGGTCGGCGTGCAGCGGGTTCCAGTCACCGGAGAGGCGGTACAGCAGGGCCTGGTCGTCGCGGACGGCGCGTTCGACGGTGCGGTCGGGCGGTCCGGCCGGGGGCTCGGTCCGGGCGGACGGGCCGCGGTCGCCGCCGAAGCCGCCCTCCCCGCGCAGGAAGATCCGCGCGTCGCTGGTCCACAGCGGGCCGTCGGCGTCGGCGGCCTCGGTACGGAGCACCAGGACGGCGGCCTTGACCTTGTCGTGGACGGCGGCGACGCGCGAGGTGGCGGTCGCCTCGCCCGCCGTCGGGAGGGGGCGGTGCACGGTCAGGGACTGGCCGCCGTGCAGGACGCGGGCGAGGTCGACCTCGATGCCGGGCGTGGAGAGGCCGCTGATGACACCGGGGGCACCGGCGCCCGCGACGGTGGCGAAGCTCGGCAGGACGTGCAGCCGGGACTCCAGGGTGTAGCGCAGCTCGTCGGGGTCGGTGGCGGGGCGGCCCGCGCCGATGCCGAGGTGGTAGAGCAGGACGTCCTTGGGGGTCCAGGAGATGGCGCCGGTCCGGGGCTCGGCGGCGAGCGCCTTGGCTGCGTCGATGGGCATGGGGCTCCTGACGTGGCGCGGTGGTGGGACCCCGGCGCGGCCGTCCGCACCGTCGGCCACGCCGAGGCCGTCTTCGGGGCCGCGGAACCCGCCCGTTCCTGGAACGCGTTCCAGTGACAGCGCTCCTCTGTATAGCCGAGCGGGCAGCGGCTGGGAAGACACCTGACGGTGCGCCAGGTTACTGCCACAGCCGTGCCACGGCGGCGAGCGGGAACTCCTGCGCGGGCGGCCCCAGGACATCTGTCCCGCCCGGGTCCGTACAACCGCCTCTGCCGGGCCACCGCCCCCGCTCCGTACCGTCGTAGCCATGACAAGGAGACCCGCACCGCCCCCCGCCGTCGCCCTCTCCCGGGTGGTGAAGAGGTACGGCGCCACGACCGCCGTCGACGGACTCGACCTGACCCTCGCGACCGGTGAGACCGTCGCCCTGCTCGGCCGCAACGGCGCGGGCAAGTCGACGACCCTCTCGCTGCTGCTCGGGCTGGTGGAGCCGGACGCGGGCCGGGCGGAGCTGTTCGGCACCCGGCCGGAGACCGCCGTACGGGCGGGTCGGGTCGGCGCCATGCTCCAGGAGGCGCGGGCGGTGCCCCGGGTCACCGTCCGGGAGCTGGTCACCTTCGTCGCCGGACGCTATCCGGCGCCGCTGCCGGTGCCGCGGGCGCTGGAGCTGGCCGGGATCCCGGACCTGGCGGGGCGGCGCGTGGACCGGCTGTCCGGCGGACAGCTCCAGCGGGTACGGCTCGCCGTCGCGCTCGTCGGCGACCCCGCGCTGCTGGTCCTGGACGAGCCCACGGCCGCCCTGGACGTGACGGCGCGGCGGGACTTCTGGACGTCGATGCGGGAGTACGCGCGGCAGGGCCACACGGTGCTGTTCTCCACCCACTACCTGGAGGAGGCCGACGCGCACGCCGACCGGATCGTCGTCGTCGACGGCGGCCGGACCGTCGCCGACGGCACCGGCGCCGCGCTGCGCCGCGCGGCGGGCGGCACCCTCGTCGCCGTGGACCTGGCGCCCGGGCAGGGGCCCGACGGGCTCTTCCTGCTGCCCGGCGTGCGGTCGGTGGAGGTGCGGGGCGGCCGGGCGCGGATGCGCACCGAGGACTCCGACGCGACGGTGCGCGCGCTGGCCGGACTGGACGCGATACGGAACCTGGAGGTCGTACCGGCGACGCTGGACGACGCGTTCCTGGCACTGACCTCCCCCGCCGGGGCGGACGGGGCGACCGCGGCGGAGGTGCGCTGATGTGGGCCTACCTGCGGCTTGAGGCGCGGCGGACGCTGCGCGACCCGGGGTTCGTGGTCGGCGGGATCGCGATACCGGTGGTGATGTACCTGCTGTTCACCAACGTCTCCCAGGCCGACGGCGAGTGGCGGACCGGCGCGATGGTCGGCATGGCCGCCTACGGCGCCGTCGGCTCGGCGCTCGCCACCGGGGGCGGGGTCGCGGAGGACCGGGCGATCGGCTGGCTGCGGCAGCTGCGGGTGACGCCGATGCCGCCGCACCACGTGGTGCTCGGGCGGGCGCTGACCGGCGCGGTCACCGTGCTGCCCGCGATCAGCGCGGTGCTGGCGGCGGGCGGCCTGGTCAACGGCGTACGGCTGGCGGCCTGGCAGTGGGCGGCGCTCGCGGTGCTGCTGTGGCTGGGCTCGCTGCCGTTCACGCTGCTCGGCCTCGGCAACGGGTACCGGCTCAGCGGGCAGACGACGGCCGTGGCCAACCTGGTGTGCAACCTGGGCCTGTCCGTGCTCGGCGGGCTGTGGTTCCCGGTGGTGCTGTTCCCGGCGTGGCTGCGGGCGCTGTCGACGTGGACGCCGACGTTCCGGTTCGCGCAGCTCGGCGGGGCGGTCGCCGACGGGCACGCGCCGGGGGCGGGGGCGGTGCTGGTCCTGACCGGGTGGCTGCTGCTGTTCGGTTCGTACGCTGTGCTGTCGTACCGCCGTGGCGCGGGCGCGAGCTGAGGGGGGACCATGACGGGAAACAGGCCGGGGCGGCGGCCCACCACCTTCTCGCTGCTGCCGTGGCTGCTGATGGGGATGGGCGCGGTCGCCAACCTGGTGCAGGGCGAGACACCGAACCCGTGGATCGGCATCCTGGGCCTGCTGGTCTTCAACTCCCTCTACATCCACGTCGTCTGGCGGGCGTTCGTGAAGGAGCTGCGGGAGTCGACGCCGACCCGGGTGGCGCTGGCGGTGATGACCCTGGTGACCCTCGTCCTGGCGATCGGGTACGGCGGCAGCTGGCTGATGTTCTTCCCGCTGCTCGGGCTGGCGGTCGGCGCGGCGCTGCGGGGCCGCTGGCTGGCCCCGGCGGGGCTGGGGCTGACCGCCGTCGCCGCGGTCGTCGCCGGGTTCCACGAGGGCTGGGACGCGGTCGGCATCACCTACGGCACGTTCCTGTCCGTCATGGTGACGGCGGCGATCCTGTCGCTGGCCGACACGGTCGGGGAACTGCGCGACGCGCGGGAGGAACTCGCCCGGCGCGCGGTGGAGAAGGAGCGGCTGCGCTTCTCCCGCGACCTGCACGACCTGCTCGGCCACACGCTCTCCGTGATCGTCGTGAAGGCGGAGGCGGCCCGGCGGCTCGCGCCCCGCGCCCCGGACGCGGCGCTTGAGCAGATCGCCGACATCGAGTCCGTCGGCCGTCAGGCGCTCACCGAGATCCGCGAGGCCGTCACCGGCTACCGGGAGGGCAGCCTCGACACCGAGCTGGCCAGCGCCCGCTCCGTCCTGGCGGCGGCGGGCGTCACCCTGACCGTCCAGCGCTCGGGTCCGCCCCTGACACCGCAGTCGGAGGCGCTGCTCGGGTGGGTGGTGCGGGAGGCGGTCACCAACGTCGTACGGCACGGGGGCGCGGTGACGCGGTGCGAGATCGGGGTGCGGGGCGGGGAGGAGCGGGTACGGCTGACCGTCACCGACGACGGGGTGGGCGGCGGCGTGGCAGGCGTCGCCCCGGGCAACGGGCTGACGGGCCTCACGGAACGGCTCACGGCGGCGGGCGGCTGGCTGACCGCCCACCCCGGGCCGGACGGCGGCTTCACCGTGACGGCGGAACTGCCCGGGGAGGTCGGGGCGGGGGCGCCCGGGGGCGTCGGGGCGCGGTAGCCCGGGGAGGCCGGGGCGGAATCGCCCGCGAAGGTCAAGGCTGAGCCGCCCGGCGGGATCGGGGCCGAGTCGCCCGGAGACGACGGGACGACACCGCCCACGGGAGTCAAGGCCGAGCCGCCCGGACACGACGGAACGGAACCGCCCACGGGAGTCAAGGCCGAGCCGCCCGGACACGACGGAACGGAACCGCCCACGGGAGTCAAAGCCGAGCCGCCCGGACACGACGGAACGGAACCGCCCACGGGGGTCAAGGCCGAGCCGCCCGGACACGACGGAACGGCACCGCCCACGGGAGTCGAGGCGGGGTCGCCCGGAGACGGCGCGGCCTGACCGGTCCCGGGATCGGCGGTGGTCCGCCCCTGAAGGTTCGCCGGACCTACGCTGGGCCCGTGAACGACGAGATGCCCCGCGACCGCCGCCCCGCCAGATCCATCCGGGTACTGCTCGCCGAGGACCAGCAGATGCTGCGCGGGGCGCTGGCCCTGTTGCTCGGTCTGGAGCCGGACATCGAGGTGGTGGCGCAGGTGTCGGCGGGCGACGCGATCGTGGACGCCGCGCTGACGCACCGCCCCGACGTGGCCCTCCTCGACATCGAACTGCCGGGCCGCAGCGGTCTGGACGTCGCCGCCGAGCTGCGCGACCAGGTGCCGGACTGCCGGGTGCTGATCCTGACCACCTTCGGCCGCCCCGGCTATCTGCGCCGGGCCATGGAGGCCGGGGCGGCGGGGTTCCTGGTGAAGGACGGTCCCGTGGAGGAGCTGGCGGCCGTGATCCGCCGGGTGCTGACCGGCGAGACGGTGGTGGACCCGGCCCTGGCCGCCGCCGCGCTGAGCGCCGGGCCGAGTCCGCTCACCGCGCGGGAGTGCGACGTACTGAGGGCGTCCGCCGACGGCGCGACCGTCGCCGACGTCGCGGCCCGGCTGCACCTGTCGGAGTCGACGGTCCGCAACTACCTCTCCGCCGCCATCGGCAAGACCGGCACCCGCAACCGCACGGAGGCACTGCGCGAGGCCCGCAGCCAGGGGTGGCTGTGAGGGCGACGGCGGGTCAGCTCCCGCCCCCCGTCCGCCGCAGCACCCGCAGGGACCCCGTCGCCGCGACCTCCGTGAACCCGCCGGAGGCGAGGGCGCGCAGGTAGACGCGGTAGGGCGCCTGGCCGGTGAACTCGTCGGCGGGGTCGGGGAAGACGTCGTGGATGACGAGGAGGCCGCCGTCGGCGACATGCGGCGCCCAGCCCTCGTAGTCGGCGGTGGCGTGTTCGTCGGTGTGGCCGCCGTCGACGAAGACGAGGGCGAGCGGGGTGCCCCAGACGCGCGCCACCTGGGGCGAGCGGCCGACGAGGGCGACGACGTGCTCCTCCAGGCCCGCCCGGTGCAGGGTGCGGCGGAAGGTGGGCAGGGTGTCCATCAGGCCGAGGTCGGGGTCCACGGTGTCGGGGTCGTGGTACTCCCAGCCGGGCTGCTGCTCCTCGCTGCCGCGGTGGTGGTCGACGGTGAGCGCGGTGACGTCGGCGGCGCGGGCGGCGTCCGCGAGCAGGATCGTGGAACGCCCGCAGTAGGTGCCGACCTCCAGCAGCGGCAGCCCGAGCCGTCCCGCCTCCCGGGCCGCCGCGTACAGCGCGAGCCCCTCGTCCACGGGCATGAAGCCCTTCGCGGCCTCGAACGCGGCCAGCGTCTCGGGCGGGGGTGCCACCGTCATGGGATCCCTCTCGGTCGTACGTCTGCGCGGGTGGGCGCCCCACATGCTACGGCGGCACCCGGCCGCCCCCGTCAGGCGGTGACCGCCGTCTCACCGGGCAGGGAGAGGTGCACCTCCACCGGCCGTTCGTCGCCCGCGTGGCTCGCGGAGGAGGCGTGCGGCCCGTGGCCGGCGGCCCGCGCGGCGACGACGTACGCCCCGGCCCCCGGCACGGTCAGCGCGTAGCTGCCGTCCTCGGCGGAGTGCGTGGCGCCCGCCTTGCGGCCCCGGTGGTCGATGAGGGTGACCCGGGCGCGGACGACCGGCGCTCCCCCGGCGTCGGTGACCCGGCCGTGGAAGCCGCGCAGCGCCTCGGTGGCGCGGGCCAGGTTGGCGTCCTCCTCGCTGCTCGCCCGCAGCTGGGGCGTGGCGGCGGGGCGGGTACGGGGCAGGAACAGGGCGAGGGTCAGCCCGACGGCGACCGCGGCGGTCGCGATCAGGAAGGAGACCCGGAAGCCGTGCATGGTGGGGACGGCGACGCCGCCGACGTCGTTCGCCGTGCTGGCCAGCACGCTGCCGATGACGGCGCTGGAGACCGACGTACCGATGGACCGCATGAGCGTGTTGAGGCCGTTCGCCGCGCCGGTCTCGGAGGCCGGGACCGCGCCGACGATCAGCGCGGGCAGCGAGGAGTAGGCGAGGCCGATGCCCGCGCCGAGGGCGACGGAGGTGACGACGGTCTGCCAGGCGGCGTCCATCAGGCCGAGGCCGCCGCCGTAGCCGAGGGCGATGACGAGCAGGCCGAGGATGAGGGTGGAGCGGGGACCGTAGCGGGCGGAGAGCCGGGCGTAGAGCGGTGCGGTGAACATCATCGTCAGGCCGAGCGGGGCCACGCACAGGCCCGCGACGACCATCGACTGGCCGAGCCCGTACCCGGTGGCGGTGGGCAGCTGGAGGAGTTGCGGCAGGACGAGGGAGACGACGTAGAAGGCGACGCCGACCATGATCGAGGCGAGGTTGGTGAGCAGCACCTCGCGGCGGGCGGTGGTGCGCAGGTCGACCAGGGGCGCGGCGCGGCGCAGCTCCATCAGGCCCCACAGGACCAGGACGAGCACGGCCGCGGCGAACAGGCCGAGCGTGACGGGGGCCGACCAGCCCCAGTCGCTGCCCTTGGTCACCGGCAGCAGGAGCAGTACCAGGCCCGCGGAGAGGCCGAGCGCGCCGGGCAGGTCGAAGCCGCCGGTGGCGCGCAGCGGGGACTCGGGGACGACGAGGAGGGTGAGGGCGATGGCGAGGACGCCGAGGCCCGCGGCGCCGTAGAAGAGGGCGTGCCAGTCGGCGTGCTGGGCGACGAGCGCGGCGCCGGGCAGCGCGAGTCCGCCGCCGACGCCTATGGAGGAACTCATCAGCGCCATCGCCGAGCCGAGGCGCTCGCGGGGCAGGGTGTCGCGCATCAGGCCGATGCCGAGCGGGATGGCGCCCATGGCGAAGCCCTGCAGGGTGCGGCCGACGATCATCGTGAGCAGGTCGCTGGTGACGGCGCTGACCAGGGCGCCGACGACCATCACGGCGAGGCTGGTGACCAGCATCCGCCGCTTGCCGTAGAGGTCGCCGAGGCGGCCCATGATCGGGGTGGCGACGGCGCCGGACAGCAGGGTCGAGGTCAGTACCCAGGTGGCGTCGCTGGGCGCGGTGTCGAGCAGCTGGGGCAGGTCCTTGATGACCGGCACGAGCAGGGTCTGCATCACCGCGACGGTGATGCCCGCGAAGGCGAGTACGGGGACGACGGCGGGGTGCGGGGTGGGGGTCTGTCTCGTTCTGTCGGCGGGACGGTCGTCGTGCGTCGATCGGGGCATTGAGGGGTGACCTTCCACGTGGGATACGTGGACTACGAACTCCGTCTGCCGGGGCAACTATTCCGGTGGGGCGTAAGACGCGGGTAAGAACACCGGCGCGGCGGCCGGTGTCGCCGGGCTGCGGCTGTTCACCTCGACCGGCCGGGACCACCCGGCGGAGCTGGAACCGCACGTCCACCCGGACCGGGAGCACCCGCTTCGACGAACGCTCCGCCCACTACGGGACGCCGCTCACGCCCGAGCACACCCCGGGCGACCTGGGCGCGGCGCGCCCCGGGGGCGGCCCGTAAGGTGTTCGCCGTGTCCTACACCGGCCCCGGCTTCGACCCGCCCCACCCCCGCCGCTCCCGCCTCCGGCGCCCCCTGATCGTGGCTGTCGCCGCGCTGGTGCCGGGGGCGTTGGCCGGATGGCTGCTGTACGCGGCCGTCGGCGGGGACGGGGACGGGAGACGGGCGACGGTGTCCTCCTCGGCGTCCGCGCCCGCGTCGGCCTCGGCGCCCGCGTCGGCCTCGGCGTCCGCGTCCGCGTCCGCGTCGGCCGGGCGGTCGCCCCGGGAGACCGACGGGCCGGACGACCAGAAGCCCCCGAGCCCCGCCCCCACCACCCGGTCCGCCTCCGGCCCCCTCAAGGGGAAGGTCGTCGTCATCGACCCGGGCCACAACCCCGGCAACGTCCGGCACACCGCGGAGATCAACCGGACCGTGGACATCGGCACCGGCGCCAAGGAGTGCGACACCACCGGCACCGCCACCAACGACGGGTACGCCGAGGCCCGTTTCACGCTGGACGTCTCCCGGCGGCTGCGGGAACTGCTGGAGGCCCAGGGCGCCACGGTACGGCTGACGCAGGACGACGACCGGGCGTACGGGCCCTGCATCGACGAGCGGGCCCGGATCGGGAACGAGGCCGGCGCCGACGCCGTGGTCTCCGTGCACGCCGACGGGTCGGGGGCCGGGAACCGCGGGTTCCACGTGATCCTCCCCGCGGTGGTCCACCAGGGCGCCGCCGACACCCGGGACATCGCCGGGCCCTCCCGTGACCTGGGTGAGCGCATCGCGGGGAACTTCGTCCGGGTCACCGGCAGCGCGCCCGCCAACTACGTCGGCGACGGCACCGGACTGGTCACCCGTGACGATCTCGGCGGTCTCAATCTGTCAACGGTTCCCAAGGTGTTCATCGAGTGCGGCAACATGCGCGATAGCAAGGACGCGGCGCTGCTGACCAGCGGGGCCTGGCGGCAGTCGGCCGCGCGGGGGATCTCTGAGGGAATCGTGGGTTTCCTGCGCGGGTAGTGATCAGCGCGCGCATCCCGGCGGACAGCGTTGGGGGACGGACGATAGTGTCAGCCCTACGATGTGGGGCCACCCCCGCGCTTCACACCACGGCCGCTCGGCGACATGGTGTCAGCGACGCCTCCACCGATGACGAGACGACTGACGAAGGACCTGAAGTGAATATCCGCTCCCTCACTAGAGGCGACGGCGTGGTGATCGGAGCAGCGGTATTGCTGTTCATCGCGTCGTTCCTCGATCTGTA
The DNA here is from genome assembly GCF_040635175.1 of Streptomyces sp. NPDC006997. Taxonomy (NCBI): domain Bacteria; kingdom Bacillati; phylum Actinomycetota; class Actinomycetes; order Kitasatosporales; family Streptomycetaceae; genus Streptomyces; species Streptomyces sp. NPDC006997. The sequence goes on along the minus strand of NZ_JBEYHH010000010.1, from coordinate 98,465 downwards.
CTCGATCGACGGGGCCCCTGACAGCCTCGACGTTCCCAGCCTCTGGAGCAGCGGCCCGGTCCTGCTCGGGGTCGTGCTCGCGGGGATCATCGGCGCCGTGCTCATCGTCGTCGCCCGGGGTCTGCCGCAGGCGCCGAAGGTCGCCGGGCTCGACCTGGCCCAGCTCGGCATCGCCCTCACGATGTTCGCCGCCTGGAGCGCGCTCGGCAACATCTTCGACCCGGCCGGCGGCGCCGACAACTTCGACGGCGGCGGTGACGGCCCCGACGCCGGTACCGGTCTCATCCTCGCGCTGATCGCCACCCTCGTGATGGCCGCCGCGGCCGTCGCCACCCCGCTGGTCCCGGCGCTGAAGGCCGCCCTCCTCGGCGCCCCGCGCCCGGCCGCCCCGCAGCCCTACCCCGGCGCCCAGCCGCCCAACGGCTACGGCTACCCCGGCGCCCAGCAGCCCCAGCAGCCGTACGGCGGTCAGCCGCAGCCGGGCGCGCCCGGCCAGCCCGGCCCGGGTCAGCCCTTCGGCGGCGGTCAGCCGCAGGCCCCGCAGCCGCAGGCCGCCGCCGCGCAGCCGCCCGCCGGTGACTTCTCGCCGTTCTGGTTCGCCGTGCCGGTGCCGCGTCCGCTGTTCGCGGAGGACGGCTCCCAGACGACGATCGCCGAACTCGCGCCGGGCACCTGGTACCTGGCCGTCGAGCAGCGCGGCCCGTCCCTGGTCGCCCAGACGCAGGACGGCCGCCGTGGTGTCCTGCAGGACACCAGCGGCATCCAGCGCGGCTGACGTCCACCGTCCCGTACGGCCCCTCGCCCTTCCGGGCGGGGGGCCGTTGCCGTACAGTCGGCCAGCCCGGAGCCCGAGGTGACATACCGTCAGGAAGGCTTGTGCGGCTGGGACTCGCGCTCGGCTTCTGGGGCCGTGGGGCCGATCCCGGTCATCGCACGCTGGCGCGGGAGGCCGAGCGGCTCGGCTACCACTTGGGCAAGGATCACCAGCGACCCCCACGCCCGCCAACTCGCGGACGGAGGAGATCCGTCGAAGCGGGAGGTGGACAACCCGGTTTCGCGCGGCCGGGTTTCGAAACCCGTGCGGCGGCTACCCGGAGGGCATGTCCCCTCGATATCACAGTTCCCAGGCGGGCCGGGTGATAGCGGTCGTCGCCGACATCATGGCGCTGATCCTCGGCCTGTGGATCCTGATGTACCTGCTGGACGCGAACCGCGCGAACGACTTCGTGCAGTTCGTCCATGACGCGGCCCGCTGGCTCGCGGGCTGGTCACACGACCTGTTCACCTTCGACGAGGAGTGGGCGCGGGTGGTGTGCGGCTACGGCCTCGCCGCGGTCGTCTACCTGTTCGTGGGGCACGCCCTCGCGGGCCGGATCTACCGCCGCTCCTGACGGACGGCGGGTCCGTCAGCAGCAGTCCGTCTCCACGTCGTCCAGGCCGCGCGGCAGGTGGTCGCCGCCGAAGACCGCGCAGGTGGCCTCGTCGCCGCCGAGCGCGGCCACGGCGAGCAGCAGCGACCCCGCCGTCCAGGTGGTCAGCTCCTCGGGCCAGACGACCTCGTCGTCGAAGACGAGGCCGGTCCAGTACAGCCCGGACGCGGGGTCGCGCAGGTGCTGGATGGACTGGAGTATCTCCAGCGCGCGGTCCGACTCGCCCACCGCCCACAGCGCGAGGGCGAGTTCGGCGGACTCGCCGCCGGTCACCCACGGGTTGGGAACGACGCAGCGGACGCCGAAGCCGGGCACGACGAAGCGGTCCCAGCCCTCCTCGATCCGGTCCTTGGCCTCCGCGCCGGTCAGCGCGCCGCCGAGGACCGGGTAGTACCAGTCCATGGAGTAGCGGGACTTGTCCAGGAACCGCTCCGGGTGCCGCCGGATCACGTGCCGCAGCGTGCCGAGCGCCAGCTCCCAGTCGGGCTGCGGCTCCTCGCGCTGCTCGGCGACGGCGAGGGCGCAGCGCAGGGCGTGGTGGACGGAGGAGGAGCCGGTGAGCAGGGCGTCCGCGGCGGGGGTGCCGTCGTCGTCGCGGCGCCAGCCGATCCGGCCGTCCGGCTGCTGGAGCGCCAGCACGAACTCGACGGCCGCGTGGACGGTGGGCCACATCCGGTCCAGGAAGGCGTCGTCGCCGGTGGCGAGGTAGTGGTGCCAGACGCCGACCGCGACGTAGGCGACGAAGTTGGTCTCCCGCCCCCGGTCGGTGACGGCGTCCGCGTCGCCGTCGGCGTAGGCGGCGTACCAGGAGCCGTCGGGGTTCTGGTGGCGGCGGAGCCACTCGTAGGCCCGCTCGGCGGCCTGGTACTCCCCGGCCGCGTCCAGGGCCATGGCGGCCTCGGTGTGGTCCCAGGGGTCGAGGTGGTGGCCCCGGAACCACGGTATGGCGCCGTCGGCGCGCTGCGCGCCGAGCAGGGCGCGTACGGTCGCGGCGGCCTCGTCGGCGGTGAGGACGCCGGGCAGGACGAGGTGGTCGGTGCGGGGGGTGGTCACCGCGCGTCCGCCTCGGGCAGGCGGGGCAGGTGCGGCTTGGTCGCGTAGGCCACGAAGCTCTTGCCGATCAGCGGGTTGAGGGCCTGCTCGGCGACCCGGGTGGCGAGCGGCTTCTTCATGATGTCCCAGACCAGCAGCTTGTGGTACGCCCGCACCGGCGGCGCCTTGTCGTTGTCGACGCCGAACGCGCACTTGAGCCACCAGTACGGGGAGTGCAGGGCGTGGGCGTGGTGGGTGCCGTAGGGGCGCAGCCCGGCCTCGCGTATCTTCGCGAGGAGTTCGTCGGCCTTGTAGATGCGGATGTGGCCGCCCTCGACCTCGTGGTAGGCGTCGGAGAGGGTCCAGCAGACCTTCTCGGGGCCGTAGCGCGGGACGGTGACGGCGATCCGGCCGCCGGGCTTGAGCACCCGGACCATCTCGGCGAGGACGCCCTTGTCGTCGGGGATGTGCTCCATCACCTCGGAGATGATGACGACGTCGAAGGACTCGTCGGGGAAGGGCAGCGCGAGCGCGTCGCCCTCCAGGGCGGTGGCGGTGGCCCCGGCGGGCGCCTCACCGGCCTCCTCCATCGCCGCGAACCACCTGGCGACCTCGCGGATCTCCTCGCCGTTCTGGTCCAGGGCGACGACCCGCGCGCCGCGCCGGTAGCACTCGAAGGCGTGCCGCCCCGCTCCGCAGCCGAGGTCCAGGACCCGGTCCCCCGGGGCGAGTGGGAACCGGGTGAAGTCGACGGTCAGCACGTGGCCCTGCTTTCGGGTGAGACGCCGGTGGGGGTGGGGATGGGTGCGGGTGCGGGGGCGCCGGTGGTGCGGGCGATCGCCTCACGGTAGTGGGCCACCGTGCCCTGCGCGGCGCGGGCCCAGGTGAAGTGGTCGAGGACGCGGTCCCTTCCCGCGGCGCCGAGGCGGGCGCGCAGGTCGGGGTCGGTGAGCAGACGGCCGAGCCCGGCGGCGAGGGCGTCCGGGTCGCCGGGGGGCACGGCGAGGCAGGTCTCCCCGTCGCGCCCGGCGACCTCGGGGATGGCGCCGCCGGTGGTGGCGAGCAGCGGGGTGCCGGTGGCCATGGCCTCGGCGGCGGGCAGGGAGAACCCCTCGTACAGCGACGGCACGCAGGCGACCTGCGCCGAGCGCACCAGGTCGACGAGTTCGGCGTCGGAGATGCCCTTGACGAACTCGACGGCGCCTTCGAGGCCGTACCGTTCGACCGCGCGGGCGACCGGGCCGCCCTCGGGCCGCTTGCCGACGACGACGAGGTGGGCGCCGGGGTGCTCGGTGCGCACCTTGGCCAGCGCCTCGACGAGGAAGACCAGGCCCTTGAGCGGGACGTCGGCGCTGGAGGTGGTGACGATCCGGCCGGGCACCTTCGGCACCGACGGGTCGGGCGAGAACAGGTCGGTGTCGGCGCCGATGTGCACGACGTGGACGCGGTCCTCGCGGACGCCGAGGTGTTCGACGATCTCGGCGCGGGAGGTGCCGGAGACGGTGAGGACGGAGGGCAGCCGCCGGGCGACGCGCTTCTGCATCCGGGTGAAGGCGTACCAGCGCCGCACGGACCAGCGGCGGGCGCGGCTCCCGGCCGCGTCCAGCTCCAACTGCCGGTCCACGGTGATGGGGTGGTGGACGGTGGTGACCAACGGGGCGCCGAGGTCGCCGAGCAGGCCGTAGCCGAGGGTCTGGTTGTCGTGGACGACGTCGAAGTCGCCGCGGCGGGCGCGCAGGTGGCGACGGGCGCGCAGCGAGAAGGTGAGCGGCTCGGGGAAGCCGCCGGTCCACATCGTGCCGACTTCCAGGGCGTCGATCCAGTCGCGGTACTCGTGGCGGCCCGGGGTGCGGAAGGGGTCGGGCTGGCGGTAGAGGTCGAGGCTGGGGAGTTCGGTGAGGGTCGGGCCACCGGGGCCGTCCGAGCCGTCGAGGGCGTCGAGGACGGGGTAGGGCTGGGCGCCGATGACCTCGACGCGGTGGCCGAGGCGGGCCAGTTCGCGGGAGAGGTGCCGGACGTAGACGCCCTGGCCCCCGCAGAACGGGTTGCCCTTGTAGGTGAGGAGTGCGATGCGGAGCGGTCGCAAGCCGTCGGACGCCAGGTCCTGGCGGGGACCCGCCTGACTGGCCTCAGCGGTCACTCTGGGCCCCCTTCTCCCTGCACTGCGCGAGCCTACGACGCGACGCTAATCTAGAACAAGTTGCAGACTTGATCGTTCGGAAGCTCCGAATCTACCGGCAGGTAGGGGCGCTGTGACCAGTGGATCAGGTGATTCGCGCCACGGCGGGGCAGGGCGGAGTGGGCAGGGTGGAGAACGTGGGCAAGGCGGCCGGAGCGGACGTCGGCACAGCGTCCCCCGGCACACCGCCGCTCACCGAACGGCAGGCGGCCCGGCGGCGGCGGATCCTGCACGCGTCGGCGCGACTGGCCAGCCGGGGCGGCTTCGACGCGGTGCAGATGCGGGAGGTCGCGGAGTCCTCACAGGTGGCCCTCGGCACCCTCTACCGCTACTTCCCCTCCAAGATCCACCTCCTGGTCGCCACGATGCGGGACCAGCTCGACCACATGCGCGCCACCCTGCGCGAGAAACCCCCCGCGGGCGACACGGCGGCCGCGCGCGTCACGGAGACCCTGATGCGGGCCTTCCGCGCCCTCCAGCGCGAGCCGGACCTCGCCGACGCGATGGTCAGGGCCCTCACCTTCGCGGACCGCAGCGTGAGCCCCGAGGTGGACCAGGTCTCCCGCCAGACGACGGCGATCATCCTGGACGCCATGGGCCTGACCACCCCGCCCACCGCCGACCAGCTCGCCGCCGTCCGCGTCATCGAGCACACCTGGCACTCGGCCCTCACCACCTGGCTGTCGGGCCGCGCCTCCATCGCCCAGGTCAGGATCGACATCGAGACGGCGTGCCGGTTGATCGACCTCACGGAGAGCGAGTCCGGCACGCCCTGAACGGGCACGCGAAACGACCTACGAGGCGGGTTCCCTTCGCCGGTATTGTCCGGATCAGGTCGCTGGGGGTCGCCTTCCGGAACGCGCGCCTCGCGGCCGTACGCCCTTCCGGCCTCTCAGCCCGACCGTCGACGTCGGCACCGGCGGATACCCGTACTGCCCGGTGTCTCGCCAGAGTCGGCTACTCCGGTCGAACTCCCTCACTCGTCTCGTAGGCCTTGTAAATAGGGTAAATCCGACACCGCGCCGGATGCCAGTCCTCGGACGGGAAAACCTGTTCCCCGCCGCCCAGCAGGCGGTGGCGGGCGGCGAGACCGTCGCGTACGTGGCCGTACAGGCGACCGGCAGGCGGCGGGCGGGCTACGGCCCGGTAGCATGGCCCGGTCGTCATCACACCCGTACGGGGGGAAGCCGGTGCAATTCCGGCGCTGACCCGCAACCGTGAACCGCCGCAAGGCCGGTGAGCCGGACTGCCCGGTACGGAACCGTGACCGGCTCAAGCGCGCCCGCGTCCCGCGGGTGCGCGGCACCGTCGAGGCATACGGAGCCGAGCCGCCGGGGGTGCCCCCTGCTGCCCGGCTGCCCGCGCAGCACAGAGAGGCACCCGCCGATCATGAACATCCGCCGCAGCGCAGTGGTCCTGGCCGCCGCCGTCCTGACCGGCGCCGTCGCGGCACCGGTCGCGCACGCCGCCGACCCGTCGCCGTCCGCCTCGCTGCCCACCGCCCTGTACGGCACCGCCGACCCCACCTACGACGGGGTGTGGCGGCAGTCGCTGGCACTGCTCGCCCAGGACACCGTGGGCGTCACCCCGGCCGCCGCGGCCGTGGAGTGGCTCACCGGGCAGCAGTGCGCCGACGGCTCCTTCGCGCCCTACCGGGCCGACCCGGGCAAGGACTGCGACGCCAAGACCGCCGTCGACACCAACAACACCGCCGCCGCCGTGCAGGCCCTCGCGGCGCTCGGCGGACACGACGCGGTGACGGCGAAGGCCGTCGGCTGGCTGAAGTCCGTACAGAACAAGGACGGCGGCTGGGGCTACGTGCCCGGCGGCCCCAGCGACGCCAACTCCACCTCCGTCGTCATCGGCGCCCTCGCGGCGGTCGGCGAACAGCCCGGCGAGACGGTCAAGGGCGGCAAGTCGCCGTACGACGCCCTGCTGGGCCTCTCCATACCCTGCGGCGGGAAGGGCGGCGGTGCCTTCGCCTACCAGCCCGACGAGAAGGGGAAGCTGGCCGCCAACGACGACGCCACCGCCGCGGCCGTCGTCGGCGCCCTCGGCAAGGGCCTGACCGGCGCCGCCGCGAAGCCCGCCGGTACCGAGCCGGCCTGCGCGCAGGCCACCGACCCGGAGCAGGCCGCCCGCAACGGCGCCGCGCACCTGCACACCGCCCTCGCGAAGGACGGCCACCTGCTGTCCGCCCTGCCCGGCGCCGAGGACCAGCCGGACTACGGCAACACCGCCGACGCGGTCCTCGCCCTCGCCACCGCCGGGTACGCCGACGAGGCCGCCGACGCGATGCGCTGGCTCGGCGCCCACTACCAGGGCTGGGCCAAGCAGTCCGGACCGGCGGCGTACGCGCAGCTGATCCTCGCCGCCGACGCGGCCGGTTTCGACGTCCGCGACTTCGACGGCAGCGGCGACGACCTGGTGAAGCGGCTGAACGCGACGGGCCCGGCCCCGCGGGCCGCGGATGCCTCGGCGACCCAGACCACGGAGGCCGCCGAGGACAAGAAGGACGCCGGGGGCGACGACGACTTCGGCGTCGGCGTGCTGTGGACCGTCGGCGTCTTCCTCGTCGCCGGCATCGGCATCGGCTTCCTGGTCAGCGGCCGCGGGAAGTCGCGGTCGTGACGCCGCGCCGCCGCGCCGCGGCCCTCTCCGCGCTCGTCCTCGCCGCGCTGCTGACCGCGCTCGCGGGCGCGGTCCCGGCGCAGGCCGCGGGCTACCGCTACTGGTCGTTCTGGGAGCGCGAGGACGGCCGGTGGACCTACGCCACCCAGGGCCCGTCGCAGGTGCGGCCCTCCGACGGCGCCGTCCACGGCTTCCGGTTCGCCGTGAGCGAGGACTCCGCGGACGCCGACCGGCCGCGCGGCGGGGCGGACTTCACCGCGATCTGCGGGACGACGCCCGAGCGCGGCGACCGCAAGCGGATCGCCCTCGTCCTGGACTTCGGGACCCGCGCCGACGCGCCCTCCGGCGAGGCGCCGCCCGCCCGCCGCGCGGTCTGCGCCAGCGTCCCCACCGACGCCAGCACCGCCGAGGCCCTGGCCGCGGTGGCGAAACCCCTGCGCTACGACACCAACGCGCTGCTGTGCGCCATCGCGGGGTATCCGCGGCGGGGGTGCGGTGAGCAGATATCCACGGCGGGCAAGGGCGGCGGCGCCACGGAGACCGAGGAGACCGAGGAGACCGACGAGGGTCCCTCGCTGGGGCTGCTCGCGGGCGGTGCCGTCGTCGCCGTGCTCGCCGCGGCGGCGGTGTGGCAGGTCCGCCGCCGTGGGTGAGCGGGCCGCCGTCCACCCCGGGGCGTGGTGGCTGTGGTCCCTCGCCCTGGGGACCGCGGCGACCCGCACCACCAACCCGCTGCTGCTCGCCCTGCTCGTCGCCGTCTCCGCGTACGTCGTCGCCGCGCGGCGCCCGGACGCCCCCTGGGCGCGGTCCTACGGCGCGTTCGTGAAGCTGGCGCTGGCCGTGCTGCTGATCCGGCTGGTGTTCGTGGTGGCGCTCGGCTCGCCCATCCCCGGCACCCACGTCCTGCTCACCCTGCCCGAGGTCCCGCTGCCGGACTGGGCGCAGGGCATCCGCCTCGGCGGCCGGGTGACGGCGGAGGCGGTGGTGTTCGCCCTGTACGACGGGTTGCGGCTGGCCACCCTGCTGGTCTGCGTCGGCGCCGCGAACGCCCTCGCCAGCCCCACCCGGCTGCTGAAGTCGCTGCCGGGCGCGCTGTACGAGATGGGCGTCGCGGTGGTCGTCGCGCTCACCTTCGCGCCGCATCTCGTCGCCGACGCGCGGCGGTTGCGTGCCGCCCGGCGGCTGCGGGGCCGACCGGACGCGGGGGTGCGGGGGCTGCTCCAGGTCGGGCTGCCGGTCCTGGAGGGCGCCCTGGAACGCTCGGTCGCCCTCGCCGCCGCGATGGACGCCCGCGGCTACGGCCGTACCGCCGCCGTCCCCGCCGCGGTGCGCCGTACGACGGCCACGCTCACCCTCGGCGGGCTGCTCGGCGTCTGCGCGGGCACGTACGGGGTGCTGACGGCGGCGGGCGGCACGTACGGGCTGCCCGTGCTGCTGGCCGGGCTCGGTGCCGCGCTGGCCGGGCTGTGGCTGGGCGGCAGGCGCACCCCGCGCACCCGGTACCGCCCCGACCCGTGGGGCGCGCGGGCCTGGCTGGTCGCCGGGTCCGGGGCGGCCGTCGCCGCGCTGCTGGTGCTCGCCGGGGACCGGGACCCCGCGGCACTGCGGCCCGGGGTGGTCCCGCTGGTCGCGCCCGAGCTGCCGCTGTGGCCCGCCGCGGCCGTCCTCGTCGGGCTGCTCCCGGCCTTCGTCACCCCCGCACCGGAGAAGGAACTGCCGTGATCCGCTTCGAAGACGTGACCGTGACCTACGACGGCGCCGCCGAACCGGCCGTCCGCGACCTGGACTTCGAGGTGCCGGAGGGCGAACTCGTCCTGCTGGTCGGCCCGTCGGGCGTCGGCAAGTCGACCGTCCTGGGCGCGGTGAGCGGGCTCGTCCCGCACTTCACCGGCGGCACCCTGCGCGGCCGGGTCACGGTGGCGGGCCGCGACACCCGCACCCACAAGCCGCGCGAACTCGCCGACGTGGTGGGCACCGTGGGCCAGGACCCGCTGGCGCACTTCGTGACGGACACGGTCGAGGACGAACTCGCCTACGGCATGGAGTCGCTGGGCCTCGCCCCGGACGTGATGCGCCGCCGGGTGGAGGAGACCCTGGACCTGCTCGGCCTCGCCGACCTGCGGAACCGGCCCATCGCCACGCTCTCCGGTGGGCAGCGGCAGCGGGTGGCGATCGGCTCGGTGCTGACGCCGCACCCGCGCGTGCTGGTCCTCGACGAGCCGACGTCGGCCCTCGACCCGGCCGCCGCGGAGGAGGTCCTCGCGGTCCTCCAACGGCTCGTGCACGACCTCGGTACGACGGTCCTGATGGCCGAACACCGGCTGGAACGGGTCGTCCAGTACGCCGACCAGGTCCTCCTCCTGCCCGCCCCGGCCGCGCCGCCCGTGCTGGGCGCCCCGGCCGAGGTGATGGCCGTCTCCCCGGTGCTCCCGCCGGTGGTGGCCCTGGGCCGGCTCGCGGCCTGGTCCCCGCTCCCCCTGACGGTCCGCGACGCCCGCCGCCGCGCGGGGGCGCTGCGGGACCGTCTGGACGGTACGGCCCCGGCGGGCCCCGCACCGGCGGACACCCACCGCGAGCCGGACCGCCCCGGGACGTCCCCCGCCGCGCTCCCCTCCCCCCGCGCCTCCGTCCTCCCCCGCTTCCTGCGCGGGCGCCGCCCCCGGGGCGGCACATCGCAGGCGTCCCCCCTCGCCGCCGAGGTGAAGGCGCTCGCCGTCGACCGGGGGCGGGTGCGTGCCCTGCGGGGTGTCGGGCTCGGCGTCTCCCCCGGGGAGACGGTCGCGCTGATGGGCCGTAACGGCGCGGGCAAGTCCACGCTGCTGTCCGCCCTGGTCGGCCTGGTCGAGCCGACGTCGGGCACGGTGCGGGTCGGGGGCGCGGCCCCGCACCGGACGGCGCCGCGTGACCTCGTACGCCGGGTCGGTCTCGTCCCGCAGGAGCCGCGTGACCTGCTGTACGCGGACACGGTGGCCGCCGAGTGCCGGGCCGCCGACGAGGACGCGGGCGCCGCGCCGGGCACCTGCCGTGAGCTGGTCTCGGCGCTGCTGCCGGGGGTCGGCGACGCCGCGCACCCCCGGGACCTGTCCGAGGGGCAGCGGCTCGCGCTCGCCCTGGCGGTCGTCCTGACCGCCCGGCCGCCGCTGCTGCTCCTCGACGAGCCGACCCGCGGTCTGGACTACGCGGCCAAGGCGCGGCTGGTCGGGGTGTTGCGCGGGCTGGCCGCCGAGGGGCACGCGATCGTGCTGGCCACGCACGACGTGGAGCTGGCGGCGGAGATCGCGCACCGGGTGGTGCTGCTCGCGGAGGGCGAGGTGATCGCGGACGGCCCGACGGCGGACGTGGTCGTCTCGTCACCGTCGTTCGCGCCACAGGTCACCAAGATCCTGGCCCCCCGGCCGTACCTCACGGTGGCCCAGGTGAAGGAGGCCCTCGCATGACGCACCCGGACCGGCAGGCCCGCGCCGTCCGGCTCGGCCCGCGGTCGCTCGCCGCGCTGGCGCTGGTCAGCGCGGTCGGGGTGGCGGCGGTCGGCTGGCCGTTCCTCGTGCCGCCCGAGTCGCAGGTCGCCGCGCACGCCAAGGACGCGCCGTGGCTGTTCGCGGGGCTGCTGGTGCTGCTCGTCGCGGTGGTCGCGGCGACGATCGCCGAGTCCGGGCTCGGCCCCAAGGCGGTCGCCATGCTCGGCGTGCTGGCCGCGACGGGCGCGGCACTGCGGCCGGTCGGCGCGGGCACGGCGGGCATCGAGCCGATGTTCTTCCTGATGGTGCTCAGCGGCCGGGTCCTGGGCCCGGGCTTCGGTTTCGTGCTGGGCTCGGTGACGATGTTCGCCTCCGCGCTGCTCACCGGCGGGGTGGGGCCGTGGCTGCCGTTCCAGATGCTGTCCATGGGCTGGTTCACGATGGGCGCGGGCCTGCTGCCGGGCCCGGACCGGCTGCGCGGCCGGGCGGAGCTGGGGCTGCTCGCCTGCTACGGCTTCCTGGCCGCCTTCGCCTACGGCACGGTGATGAACCTGGCGGGCTGGACGTTCATGGACACCAACGCGTCCGACATCGCGTTCGACGCCGACGCCTCGGTGGCCGCCAACCTGGCCCGCTTCGTCGCCTACTGCCTGGCGACCTCGCTCGGCTGGGACCTGGGACGCGCCGTCGTCACCGTCGTCCTGACCGTCGTCCTCGGTCCGGCGGTGCTGCGGGCGCTGCGGCGGGCGACGCGACGGGCCGCTTTCGAGAGCCCGGTCACGTTCGACGCTCCCGCTGGGTAGGGGCCCGTGCGCGGGCGGTTACTCACGTGGTGAACCACCCCACATGACCCAGATCACTCACTACGCCGCTTAGTAGCCGATTCGCCATGACATGGACCGGACATTACTCGCGCTGACCTGGGGTTTGAGAGCCAGGTCACACGACTGAAGACCCGCCCGTATGCGACCACAACTAGTAAAAGGGGTCATTGCGGACCCCTGTCCGGCCTGCTTCTCTGGATGACGTCGCACGGCGCCGAGGTGCCCCCACGGACCCGGCGTCGGCGCATGTCGCCGCCACGCACCGCGTGGTCACGGCACGCCGCGACACCACCGCCCCCGAAGAAAAGGTTCACCGTGCCCGCCACCTTCATCCGTCGCGTCGCCAGCCCGAAGAAGGCCGTCACCGGTCTCGCCGTCGCCGCCGCCACCGCCGGTATGGCGCTGACGGCCGCCCCGGCCCACGCGGCCACCACCTCCTCGGCCGCCAGCGCCCAGGCGATCGCGAAGCAGATGATCCCGGACACCGCGCAGTACAACGCGTTCAGCAAGATCGTCCAGCACGAGAGCGGCTGGGACGTCGACGCCACGAACGCGTCGTCCGGCGCCTACGGCCTGGTCCAGGCCCTGCCCGGCTCCAAGATGGCCTCCGCCGGGTCCGACTGGAAGACCAACCCCAAGACCCAGATCAAGTGGGGTCTGAACTACATGAACGACCGCTACGGCAGCCCGGTCGGCGCCTGGAACTTCTGGCAGGCCAACGGCTGGTACTGAGCGGCACCCACGCCGCACGCGGCCCCTTGATACGAAGGCGGCGGCCCCGATCCCCGGGCCGCCGCCTTCCCCCACGTGGGGCCGCCCCCGTCACCCGCTGACCCGCGGCTCCCTCACCCCGTTGCTCCACGCCGACCGCGGCCGCCGCGGCTCCCCCGCCACCTTCAGGCCGGGCATCGCGTCGGCGACGGCGTCATGGATGAGGTCGATCTCCAGCACGGCGAGGGACCTGCCGTGCTGGAGTGCGGTCCGCCGCCCCCGAAGCCGAGGTGCGGACCTGGCCACGGGGACCGTCATCCAGCGGCGGTGATCCCCGGACGGCCCCTCACGTCCCGTCCAGCCCGTCCCGCACGAGTTCCCGTGCCACCCGCGCCCGCGCCTCGGCGAGTTCGGCGGCGATACGGCCCTCCCCGGCCCCGTCGGTCACCACGGTGCCCGCCTCCCGGGCGGTCCGCAGCAGGCACTGGCGGCGCAGGTGGGTCGGCGGGTGGGTGGAGTCGACGCTGTGTCCGCGCAGCGCGCCGACCCGGCGCCGCCGCTCGTACTCGGACTCGGGCACGTCGGCGGCGTACTCGGCGAGCGCCTCCCAGAGCCCCGCGCCGGCCGCCTCGGCGCCACGGCGCCCCCGGCCGTTCATGCGCCGGGCGTTGACCTCCCGGCGCAGGGCGATCTCGACCGGGTCGGCCACCAGGAACCGGTCCATCAGAGCGACCGCGGCACCGGTGGACCCGGCACGGGCCGCCGCGGCGTCGGCCAGGTACTCACAGCGCTGCGAGGCCCGCAGGGCGACCAGGTCGAGGAGCGTGAGCAGGGCGCCGGTGGCGTACCGGAACGGGAGGAGGAGCAGGTTGGTGACCACCTCGAAGATGTCGCCGGGGCGGGGGTAGGGCTGGAAGTAGTCGTGCCAGACGGTCAGCGACCGCAGGGCGGAGCCCACGACGAGACCGTGCCGGGTGTCGCCGTTGACGAAGTGCCCCAGCTCGTGCCCGAGCAGGGCGACGCGCTCCCGGGGCGTGAGCACCTCCCACAGCGGCACTCCCAGCGTCAGCATCCGCCTCCGGACGCCGAGCGTGCTCACGGAGGCGTTGAACTCGGCGTCGACGACGATCGCGTCCACGCCCCGGGTGCCCACCGCGCGGCCGACCTCGTCGACGAGCGCGTACAGTTCGGGCGCGTCCGCGCGGCGCAGCACGATGCCGTCCCGGGGCAGCCGCCCCAGCCGGGGCCGCAGCGTCCAGGCAGCCCCGAGGGCCAGCAGCCCGCCGACCACCGACCAGAACCCGGACGCGCCGGCCAGCAGCAGCGCCCCGCACACCAGCAGCACGACGGTGACCGCGTGCACGGCGAGGGCGAGGGTGAAGGACAGCACCCCGAAGGCGTCCAGCCGCACAGGCACCCCGTCCGCCGTGAGGTCGGCGAGCAGCCGCTCCCCGTGCCGCTCCGCCAGCCGCCGCCGGATCCGCTCCCCGCGCCCCGCGGGCTCCTCCCGCCCGCCCTCCGGATCGACGTTCCAGTCGCACCCGGCGCACCAGGCGGTGAACCGCCCGTGCTCCGGCAACGGACCCCCGCACTCCGGGCACGCCCGCAGCGCCCCCTCTTCCACGGTACGCATCCGCGCACGCTCCCCACCTCTGGCCCTTCCCGGGCCACCCGCCATGGACAGCGAAGCTGATCACGGGGAGCGCCGTTTCGCAAAGCGCCCGCCGCGTCACACGTGAGGCGCCCGCCGCGCGCACGTATGCCACCGGACAGGAACGGCACGCCCCGCTCACTCCGCCGCCACGTACCGCCCCTCCGCCGACGCCGGCGACGGCCCGCCGCCCTCGCCCGCCTCGTCGCCGCGGGGCTTCGGGCGGGCGCGGGGACCCTGGAAGACGTAGGACAGGGCGAAGCCCGCCGCCACCACCGCCGCGCCGCCCGCCGCGTCGAGGACCCAGTGGTTGCCGGTGGCGACGATGGCGGAGCAGGTGAGGAGGGGGTGGAGCAGGCCGAGGGCCTTCATCCACACCTTCGGGGCGACGATGGCGATGATCACCCCGCACCACAGCGACCACCCGAAGTGCAGGGACGGCATCGCCGCGTACTGGTTGGTGAGCGCGGTCAGGGTGCCGTAGTCGGGCTGGGAGAAGTCCTGGACGCCGTGGACGGTGTCGATGATGCCGAGGCCCGGCATCAGGCGGGGCGGCGCGAGCGGGTAGAGCCAGAAGCCGACCAGGGCCAGCAGGGTGGTGAGACCGAGGGTGGCGCGGGCCCAGCGGTAGTCGACGGGACGCCGCCAGTACAGGACGCCGAGGACGGTCAGCGGGACGGCGAAGTGGAAGGACGTGTAGTAGAAGTCGAAGAACTCCCGCAGCCAGTCGACCTTCACCACGGCGTGGTTGACCGCGTGCTCGATGTCCAGGCCGAGCACCCGCTCCAGGTCGAGGATCTGCTCGCCGTGCGCCTCCGCCCGCTCCCGGCCCCCGGAGATCGTGCCGCCGGTCGCCGCCAGCCGGACCTGGGAGTAGGCGGCGTAGGTGACCCGTATCAACAGGGCTTCCAGGAGCAGGTTCGGGCGGGTCAGGACCCGGCCCAGGAACGGCAGCAGGGGGACGCGGCTCCAGCGGGCGGGCACCGGTGGGGCGTACGCCGTCGGGATCGGGTCCCGGTAGGAGGGCGAGGTGCGCAGCAGGAACGGGACGGCCGTGGCAGCGGCCAGCGCGGCCAGCAGCACGGCGTTGTCGCGCAGCGGGTACAGCGACTCCATCTCCGGCAGCAGCCACCTCGCGGGCACCGTCATCACCACGACGACCGCGACCGGCCAGACCAGCCGGTCCGAGGCGCGCCTGCCGACCCGGCCGACGACCGCCAGCAGCACCCACAGCAGCTGGTGCTGCCAGGCCGTGGGAGCCGCGGCGATCGCCGCGCAGCCCGTCACCGCGACCGCGAGCAGCAGCTGCCCGTCGTGCGCGTACCGCACGGCACGGCGCAGGGCGAGCACCGCGACCGTCGCGCCCAGCAGCAGGAAGACGACGGTCTCCGGCCACCCGGACAGGCCGAGGCGCAGCAGCGCGCCGTGCAGGGACTGGTTGGCGAGCGCGTCCGCGCGCCCGCCGAGCCCGACGCCCGCGAGGTGGTGGACCCAGTAGGCGTAGGAGTCGTGCGGCAGCGCCGCCCAGGCCAGCGCCGTACACCCGGCGAAGGCGGCGCCGAGCGACGCGGCGGCCCGGCGCCGCCCGGTCCACCACAGCAGCGCGGCGAAGAGCAGCAAGGTCGGCTGGAGCGCGGCGGCCACGCCGATCAGCGCGCCGCTGGCCCGCTGGCCGCGCGCCGCGAAGCAGCCGAGGAGGACCAGCAGGACCGGCAGGATGCTGGTCTGGCCGAGCCAGAAGGCGTTGCGCACCGGCAGCGACAGCATCAGCAGGCAGATCGCGACCGGCGCCGCGAACAGGGAGGTGCGGCGGCTCACCGGCTGCGGCAGCGCGCGGGCGGCGACCAGGCCGAGCGCGGCGACCAGCAGCAGCGTGCCGAAGGTCCAGCCCCAGCCGAGGGCCTGTTCCGCCGAACGGGTGAGGGGCTTGAGCACGAGCCCGGCGAACGGCGTGCCGGTGAACCGGTCGGAGTCGTACAGCGAGCCCGTGACGTGCAGGACGCCGTGGGGTCCGACCCAGGTCTCCAGATCGGTCAGCCGCTCCCCGCGCGGCGTGCTCAGGACGACCGCGATCTGCCGTACGGCGAGGACGGCGGCCACCGCCCACAGGCCCGCGCGGGCCAGCCGCAGCCGGGCCCCGGGCGTGCCGACGGCCGTCGCTCCGAGCGGCTCCGGCGGTCTTCCGCCGCGTTCCACGTTCGCCACGCCTAGTCGGCCCTCCCGCCCCGTCCGTTCCGAGCGTCGTCCCGTGTTCCCCGGGGAGGAGACGCAGGCCATCCCCTCTTCACCTGACGCCCCATCTTCCCTTGTCCAGAAGACGATAGTGCGGGCGGGATTCGGTCGCTTCCACTCGGCGCGATCCGCCTCACACGCGGCGCGCGGGCGGAACTACACTCGTTAGGGAAACTAGTTAGCGGTTCTAAGTAGACATACGAGAGGCAGAGCGTATGAGCGAGTCGCAGACCTGGGACGCCGTCGACGAGTACTTCTCCGGCCACCTCTCCCCCGACGACGAGGCGCTCCAGGCGGCCCTGCGCGACAGCGCGGCGGCCGGGCTCCCCGAGGTCAACGTCACCGCGACGCAGGGCAAGTTCCTCCAGCTGCTGGCCACCGTCCAGGGCGCCCGCACGGTCCTGGAGATCGGCACCCTCGGCGGCTACAGCACCATCTGGCTGGCCCGCGCCCTGCCCGCCGACGGCAGGCTGGTGTCGCTCGAGTACAGCCCCCGGCACGCCGAGGTCGCCGTCCGCAACATCGCCCGCGCGGGCCTGGACAAGGTCGCCGAGGTGCGCGTCGGCCCCGCCCTCGCATCGCTGCCCCAGCTCGCCGACGAGAACCCGCCGCCCTTCGACCTGGTCTTCATCGACGCCGACAAGGCCAACAACAAGCCGTACCTGGAGTGGGCGCTGAAGCTCACCAGCGCGGGCAGCCTCATCGTCGTCGACAACGTCGTCCGGGGCGGGCGCGTCGCCGACACCGGCAGCACCGAGCCCGACGTCCGCGGCACCCGCGCCGCCATCGAACTCATCGGCTCGCACCCCCGCCTCGACGGCACGGCGCTCCAGACGGTCGGCGCCAAGGGGTACGACGGTTTCGCGCTGGCCCGCGTGCTGGCCTGAGCGGTACCGGGCCGGGCCCGCGCGCCGGGTCACACCTCGTGGTAGAAGCCCACGTTGACGGTGCGCGGCCCGGTCCGGTCCCGGATGACCAGCTCGCCGTTGGTGCCCCGGGGCAGCGGCGCGGTGCCCCCGTAGCCGAGCGGCTGGGCGTACTCGCCGACGGTCAGCCGGACCTCGGAGGACGGGTCGGGCTGGGAGCCGCGCAGCCAGGTCACCTGCCAGGCGCCGTCCTGGCCGCAGACGAACTCCAGGTGGACGCGGGAGACGAACAGCCAGTCCTGCGGGGTCGCCAGACGGCACACGGCCCGGTCCCTGCCCACCCGCAGGACGGCGCCCGGCTCGCTGGGCGCGTCGGCCATCAGCATCCCGGCCGTGGCACCCTCGTCCGCCCCGGAGACGGTGGCCATGGTGAGTTCGAGCACGTGCGCTCCTCGTGAGGTGTTCCGCCGCCACGGCGCGGAAGACGTCGGACGTCCAACTGCGGCGCCCCACGGGGACGTACCGCCGCCAGATGATAAAACGCCCGGCCCGGTCCCGTCCGGCACAATGGGGCCATGACCGAGCGAAAGCCACCGGGTGTGCCGTTCGAGTCCTGGGTTGACAAGCAGATCCAGGACGCCCAGGCGCGCGGCGACTTCGACCGGCTGCCCGGCGCGGGGAAACCGCTGCCGGACCCGGCGGGGACGTCGTACGACGAGAACTGGTGGATCCGCCAGAAACTCGCCCGCGAGGGCGTCTCCGTGCTGCCGCCCGCGCTGGAACTGCGCAAGGAGGCCGAGGACGCGCTCACGGCGGCGCTGAACGCCCCTTCGGAGCGGGTCGTGCGGCGGATCATCACGGACGTCAACGCCCGGATCCGCGACATGCTGCTCAAGCCGCCGCCCGGCCCCCCGCTGGGCCGCAAGCCGTACGACGTCGAGGACGTGGTACGGCGGTGGCGGGAGGGCCGGGCGGCGGACTGACGCCTGGCGGCGCCTACTGGCGCAGGAGCCGGTCCGCGAGTTCGCGGTAGTCCCGCAGCGTCAGCCGGAGTTGTTCGGTGTCGGCGCTGGTCGCGCGGTCCTCGTCGGCGTCCTGCCAGGACCTCCGCAGCGTACGGCGCCGCTGGGTGACGGCGTCGGCGAAGCGGGCGGCGATCTCCTCCAGCGCGTGGTCCGCCTCCTCGACGGCGGACCGGGGCCCGTCGATGAACCCCGAGACCGCGTGCTGCATACGGCGCGAGAGCTGGTCGCTCTCCTCGTGGGCGATGAGGGGGGCGGCGGTGGGGGGTTCGGTGGTGCCGTGGGCGGGCGGGGCGGGGGCGCCGGGGGCCTCAGGGGTTCCCTGGGGCACGGGGGCGGCGGGCGCCGCGTGGGCCGCGTGGGCCGCGGGGATCCCCGTGCCCGTGGCCCCTTCGGCCACGGGCGACGCGTGGGTCTCCCGCGTATCCCGCGCATCCCTTGTCTCCCGCGCCTTACGCGTCCCCGTCGTCCCCGTCGTCCCGCGCATCTCCTCCGCCCCCTGCATCTGTTCCGTCCCCCCTGTCCCCGTCGTCGTGCCGTACCCCGTGACGTCCGCGCGGCGCCGGGTGCCGCGGTCGGGGTCCTCGTCGAACGCGCCAGTCGGTCGTGTCGCGTCGGACATCTCCTCAACTCCCCTTCGGATGGCGCCTGCCGAAGGCCATCGGCAGGTGCGCCCGGCCACCGGACCTGGCCGGGGCGTCGTTCCGCCCCGCGCGGTCGCCGGTGCCGGTGCGGGTGTCCTGGCGGGACGGGGCCACCAGGTCCTCGAACAGCGCGCGGGCCTCGACCATGGCCTCGCGCATCTCCTCGGTGGCGGCGCCGTTCCCCGCCCCTTCGACGGGCGTACGGGCCACGCGGTGCACGCGCCGGTAGCCGTGCACGTGGTCCGCGTGGTGCACGGACAACGCGGCGAGCTGCTCCTCGTACTGCCCGCCCTCGGGGAAGCCGCGGGCGGCGGCCAGCTCCGCGAGCAGCCGGTCCGCCTCGCCCACCGCCTCCTGCGGCGAGTCGACGAAGCGCTCCTGCGCGGCCGTCCAGCGGGCCTCGAACTGCTGCCGCTGGGCGGGTTCCAGCGGCCGTTCGCGCAGGTCGCCGTGGCGCTCCAGGCGCCCGGCGAGTTCCCGCTCGGCCGCCTTGGCGTCGCCGTCGTGCCGAGCCACGGCACGGTCGTACTCGGGCCCGAAGCGCCGCTTCAGTGACGTACCGCCGAGCCCGCCGCCACGGGAGCGCAGGCCCAGCACGGCCACCGCGACGAGCACCAGGGCCGCCACGATCACGATCAGAGCAATGATCCAGCCAGTGGACATGAATGCCTTCCGGGTTCTCGACCCAACCGGCCCTCGTGGCCGGTTCGCCTGTCGGGTTGCCTGCGCGGCGCTCCTCAAACAGTTCGCAAAGGCCACGGCACCGCCACCACAATGACCGGCATGAACACGACCCCCGGCTGGACCGTCGCCCCCGAACCCGTCGGCTCCCCGGACGCCGCCGCCCTGTGGCGGGCGTACTACACGGAGGTCAGCGACCGCTGGTACCTGCTGCACGAGGGGCACCGCACCGACCCCGCGGAGCTGGAACGGGAGATCGCCGCCGACCCCGGCGACCAGCTCGCCTCGCCCGGCGGACGGCTGCTGGTGGCGCGGTACGGCGGTGTCGCCGCCGGGATGGCGGGCGTACGGCTGCTGGACGCGGCGACGGCCGAACTGAAGCGGGTGTTCGTGTACGAGGCGATGCGCGGCCGGGGCGGGGCGCCGCTGCTGGTGGCCGCCGCCGAGGACGCCGCCCGCGCGCTCGGCGCGACCCGGATCGTTCTCGACACCCGCGGCGACCTGGTGGAGGCCCGGACCCTGTACGCCCGGCTCGGCTACCGGGAGACCGCCCCGCACAACGACGAGCCGTACGCCGAGCACTGGTTCCGCAAGGACCTGCTCAGCGGGTCCGCGCCGGTGGCCCGGCACCCTGCGGCTGCTCCCGGGTCGAGCCGCACAGCTCCTCGTTCAACTCCCTGACCAGCAGGACCAGGTCGGTGGGCCGGTCCGGTCCCCACCAGTCGCCGAGCAGCTCGGCCAGCGACTCCTCGCGGGCGTCCGCCAGCCGTTCGGCGACCGTGCGCCCGGTGTCGGTCAGGCGCAGCCCGAGGCCCTCCCGGACGGCGAGGCGGCGCTCCTCGACCTGCCGGGCGGCCTCCAGGATGACCGACAGCGGGACGGGGCTGTGCTCGGCGAGCACGCCCGGCTCGACCGTGCCGTACCTCTTGATCCGCAGCAGCAGCCAGCTGGCCGCGGGCAGCAGGTCGTAGCCCGCCCGGTCGGTGATCCGCTGGTAGACCGCGCGGCGGCCCTCCCGGGTGCCGAGCACCGACAGCGCGCGGCACACCTCGTCGTGGCTGGACCGCTCCACGGGGTTGCTGGCGAGCGTCTGGGTGGCGTCCGGCGCGGTGACCGAGCCGCGCAGCCGGTCCTCCTTCAGGAACCAGGCCAGCACGAAGCCGAGGAGGGCGACGGGCGCGGCGTACAGGAAGACGTCGGTGATGGCGGTGGCGTACGCGTCCAGCGCGGCCGGGCGCAGCGGCGGCGGCAGGGCGGCGATGCCGCGCGGGTCGGACTCCAGGGACCCGACCGAGACGCCCGGTGGCAGCGGCGTGCCGCGGAAGGCGTCGGTGAGCAGGTCGCCGAGGCGGCCCGCGAAGACGGTGCCGAAGACGGCGACGCCGAACGACGCCCCGATGGACCGGAAGAACGTCGCGCCGGAGGTGGCGACGCCGAGGTCCTCGTACGACACGGCGTTCTGCACGATGAGCACCAGCACCTGCATGACCAGCCCGAGTCCGACGCCGAAGACGAAGAAGTAGGCGCTCATCTCGGCGGTGGAGCTGTCGGCGTCCAACTGGTGGAGCAGCAGCAGCCCGAGCGCGGTGACGGCGGTGCCCGCGACCGGGAACACCTTCCAGCGGCCGGTGCGGCTGACGACCTGTCCGGAGCCGGTGGAGGCCAGCAGCAGCCCGAACACCATCGGCAGCATGTGCACGCCGGACATGGTGGGCGTGACCCCGTGCACGACCTGGAGGAACGTCGGCAGGTAGGTCATCGCGCCGAACATCGCGAAGCCGACGATGAGGCTGATGACGGCGGAGAGCGTGAAGGTGCGGATCCGGAACAGCTTCAGCGGCAGCACGGGTTCGGCGGCCCGGCGTTCGACGCGCGTGAACGCCACGGCGAGCACGGCGGCCAGCACCACCAGGCCGATGATCTGCGGCGAGCCCCAGCCCCAGGTGGTGCCGCCGAGGGAGGCGGCGAGGACCAGGCAGGTGGCGACGGAGGCGATGAGGAGGGTGCCGAGGTAGTCGATGGTGTGCCGGGTCCGCCTGGGCGGCAGGTGCAGCACGGTCGCGATGACGACCAGCGCGACGGCGCCCAGCGGCAGGTTGACGTAGAACACCCAGCGCCAGCTCAGGTGCTGGGTGAACAGCCCGCCGAGCAGCGGCCCGAGCACACTGGTCGCCCCGAACACGGCCCCGAACAGCCCCTGGTAGCGCCCCCGGTCGCGGGGCGGCACCAGGTCCCCCACGATCGCCATCGACAGCACGATCAGCCCACCGCCGCCGAGCCCCTGCAACGCCCGGAACGCGATGAGCTGCGGCATGTTCTGCGCGGCCCCGCACAGCGCGCTGCCGACCAGGAAGACGACGATCGCGGTCATGAACAGCCGCCTGCGCCCGTACTGGTCGCCGAGTTTGCCCCACAGCGGGGTCGCGGCGGTCGACGCCAGCAGATACGCCGTCACCACCCAGGAGAGGTGGTCGAGGCCGCCCAGTTCGCTGACGATGGTCGGCAGCGCGGTCGCCACGATGGTCTGGTCGAGGGCGGCGAGCAACATGCCGAGCAGCAGGGCGCCGATGGAGACGAGGACGTTGCCGGGGACGTGCTCCTCGTCGGTGCTCCCGGGTGGCCGGTCGTCCCGCACCCTGCTCGCCCTACCGTGCGTCATGTCGCGCGCGTCCCCCGCCATGAAGTCCTCCCGGGGCTGTGGTGACACCCTCCATCGTGGCGGCTGTGTCCGGTTATGGCCTGTCGAGTCCCGTTGGAAGAGGTTCTTCCGCAGGTCAGGACCGCCGAAAGTGGGGGATTGCGCGAAGAGTCCGTGCCCGGGGTCTGCATAATCTTCGAAGTTCGCAAGGGGAGGAACACAGGCATGGCCGAGCCGAAGGGGCATCCGTGCCCGCAGTGCGGGGAACAGCGGGGGACGGACAACACCCCCTCCTGTGCGTGCGGCCGACGGGCGTCGGACGCGCTGCACCATGCCCGCACGGCGGAACAGGCGGAGGCGGAGGACTTCAACCCACTGCGGATACGGCCGTACGTGGACCTGGGGGACCCGCGGGACGCCGCGGGGAGCGAGGACGCCGCGGGGAGCGAGGACGCCGAGCCGCGCCCGGAGGCCGCCGCCGAGACGACGATGGCACTGCACCCGGTGGACGCCGGGAACTCCGGGAACACCGCGGACGCCACGATGGCGCAGCGCGCGGTGGACGCCGACGAGAAGCCCACCGACCCCACCACCCCCCTGCCGACCCCGCTCGCCCCCTCGGCGACCGAGCCGAGCGACACCGACCTCCGGCTGTTCGAGGCCGGGGAGCGGGCGGACGGCCCGACGGGTACGGCACCGGGGGCGTCCGCGCCGGACGGCGGGCGCGGCTCCCGGCGCAGGCGCGTGCTGCTGCTCGGCGCGGCGGGTGCCGCCGTGGCGGTGGTGGCGGCGGCCGGTCTGGCGAACGGCGTGTTCTCCTACGACAGCCCGACCCGGGACGCCGCGATGCCGCAGGACGTACGGGAGGCGGTGCCGGACACGTCGACCAGCGCGGCGGCCCCGGCCCCGCCCGCCAGTGGCCCCGCCTCGTCCGCCCCGGCACCCTCCGCCTCGCCGAGCCCGTCGCCCAGCGACAGCGCCTCGGCGTCGGCCTCGGCGTCCCCGTCACCGTCGGACGCCTCACCGTCCGCGTCCGACTCCGCGAGCCCGTCGGCGTCCGCTCCCCCGAGCACCGCGGCGGCCACCGCCACCGTCGGCCCCGGGGCGACGCGGGGCACCGAGGGCCCCGTACTGCGCCGCGGCGACCGCGGTCCC
This sequence comes from Streptomyces sp. NPDC006997, assembly GCF_040635175.1. NCBI lineage: Bacteria > Bacillati > Actinomycetota > Actinomycetes > Kitasatosporales > Streptomycetaceae > Streptomyces > Streptomyces sp. NPDC006997. The sequence goes on along the minus strand of NZ_JBEYHH010000010.1, from coordinate 75,311 downwards.
GAGGTCACCGAACTCCAGCAGCGCCTGGCCAAGGTCTGGCTCTGGGACGGCGACGCCAACGGCTACTACAGCCGCCGCCTGGAAGACGCCGTCCGCACCTACCAGTGGTGGCGCGGCATCCAGACCGACGAACCCGGGGTGTACGACGCCCAGACCCGGGCCAGGCTGGAGGCGGAGACGCCGGACCTGTAGGGCCCGCGGAAGGGCGACGCCCCAGGGGGCGCGGGGAACCGCGCGACTCAGCCCTGGCCCCGCACCTCCAGGCGCATGACACCGTCCGTCGCCGCGACACTCACCCGCGTCAGATCCCGGACCACCACGTCAGGCCGGTGGTACCCGGCCCGCGCCCCGACGCCGACCACCCGCATCCCGGCCGCCCGCCCCGCGGAGATGCCCGCCCCGGAGTCCTCGAAGACGACGCAGTCCGCGGGCGCGACGCCCAGTTCCGCCGCGCCCTTGAGGAACCCCTCGGGGTCGGGCTTGCTCGCGCCCACCGACTCCGCGGTGACCCGCACGTCCGGCATCGGCAGCCCCGCCGCGGCCATCCGCGCCGTGGACAGCGCGACGTCGGCGGAGGTGACCAGCGCGTGCGGCAGTCCGCGCAGCGCGGCGAGGAACTCCCCCGCGCCGGGGACGGCGACGACGCCGTCCACGTCGGCGGTCTCCTCCGCGAGCATCCGCGCGTTGTCGGCGTGGTTCTGCTCCATGGGCCGGTCCGGCAGCAGCAGCGCCATCGAGGCGTACCCCTGGCGGCCGTGGACGACCTTCATCACCTCGTCGCCGTCCAGCCCGTGCCGCTCGGCCCAGCGTCGCCAGACGCGTTCCACGACGGCGTCCGAGTTGACGAGGGTGCCGTCCATGTCGAGCAGGAGGGCGCGGGCGGTGAGGACGGTCGTGGCCGTCATCGGCAGCTCCAAAACAGGCAGACGGGACGCTTCCCGGAGAACCAGAGTGGCCCCGCCCGCCGGTCAGGGAAAACGGGCGGGAGCCACTTTGTTCCTCCACGGTACAAAATCCGGCGCCCACCCGCCACCACTGTCACCGATCCTTGACCTGATGTTCAGCCGGGCACCCCGCCCCCACCGGCCTCAGCCGGAGACGGCCTCCCAGAGACTCCACAGCCCGAGCCCCAGCATCAGCAGCGCCGCGATCTTGGTGATCAGCCCCAGCGGCACCCGCTTCATCAGCGCCTTGCCGCCGACGATGCCGATCCCGGCCACCGACCACAGCGCGAGCACCGCGCCCAGGCCGACGGAGAGCGGGTCGTCATACCGGGCCGCGAGGTTGGCCGTCATGATCTGCGTGAGGTCGCCGAACTCCGCGACGAGGATGAGCATGAAGCCCGCCCCGGAGACCTTCCAGAAGGACTGGTCCCGCGGCTTGCGGACCTCCTCCTCGCCGTCGTCGTGCTTCAGCAGCAGCATCGCGGCGCCGCCCAGGAAGAGCACGCCGGTGAGCGCGTGCACCAGTTGCTGCGGCAGCAGCGTCAGCACGCTGCCCGCCGCCACGGCCAGCGTGACGTGCAGGGCGAAGGCGGCGGCGACGCCGACGAAGACGTACGAGGCGCGGTAGCGGGTGCCGAGGACGAGCCCGGCGAGCGCGGTCTTGTCCGGCAGTTCGGCGAGGAAGACGACGCCGAAGGTGAGCGCCATCACGGTCAGGCTGAGCAAGGGTCCCTCAATCGGTCGGGGCTGTCCCCCACCGAGAAGCGCTGACCCTTGGGACACGACACCTCGGCAGGGACAGCACACTCGGCGCCCGTGCCACGGGGGCGCGGGCGTGCACTGTCTGCCGAAGGTCTCGCTGGCCGGTCCCGCGACCGCGAGGCGGTCGGGATCCGGCTCCGGGCGCCGGCCCAGCAGGGCTGGGCAGTATGTCGACGGTCCGGCGAAGAGCTACTCCCCTTCTGCGCCCCCCATGGTACGCGACGCCCACGTCACAAAGGCAGCCGCGCACCTTGTCGTGTCATGCACACGTCATTAACTTCTCACCGTACGCACACCCGCCCGCAACACCACACCGCGAGCATTCCCACGCTCGCCGCCCACACCCCCACCTCCCGAGGGAGTTCACATGTCGAGGTTCTACGCGCGTCGACGGCTCAGTCTGCTCGCCGCCCTCACCGGCTTCGCGGCCTTCGCCGGACTCTTCACCGGTCCCACCGCCTCCGCCGCCCTCCCCACCCCCGTGAGCGCCGCCACGGCCCGCTCCTACCTCGCCACCCTGCCCGTCCGCACCGAGAACCGCACCGGCTACAGCCGCGACCTCTTCCCGCACTGGATCACCATCAGCGGCAGCTGCAACACCCGCGAGACGGTCCTGAAGCGGGACGGCTCCAACGTCGTCACCAACTCCTCCTGCGCCGCGACCAGCGGCAGGTGGTACTCCCCCTACGACGGCGCCACCTGGTACGCCGCCTCCGACGTCGACATCGACCACGTGGTCCCGCTCGCCGAGGCGTGGGACTCCGGCGCCGGGTCCTGGAGCACCTCCCGCCGCCAGTCCTTCGCCAACGACCTGACCCGCCCGCAGCTCATCGCCGTCACCGACAACGTCAACCAGTCCAAGGGCGACCAGGACCCGGCCACCTGGATGCCATCCCGCACCGCCTACCGCTGCACCTACGTCCGCGCCTGGGTGCAGGTGAAGTACTACTACGGCCTGTCCGTCGACTCGGCCGAGAAGAGCGCGCTGACGAACCACCTCGCCAGCTGCTGACCCCGGCCCCGTGGCGCTGATTCGCGGAACCGCCCCGCCCTCCCCCGTTGTTCCGTACCGTACGGACGGATCGGTGATCGACGGAGGAGGGTGATCACGGTGCCGGAACTGCGCCTCGGGCCACTGCTGAGGTACGCCGACGGCTCGTCCGCGACCGTCTGGGTCGAGACGAGCCGTCCGTGCACCGCCGAGGTGCGCCACCCGGACGGCGCCGCCCAGGGCACCGCCCGCACCTTCCAGGTCGCGGGCCACCACTACGCGCTCGTCGAGGTGACCGGTCTCACCCCGGGCACCCCGACGCCGTACGAGGTGCTCCTGGACGGCACGCGCGTGTGGCCGCTGCCGGACTCGCCGTTCCCGCCGTCGGTGATCCGCACCCCGGCCGCCGAGACCGGCACCGGCACCGGCACCGGTACCGTCCGCGTCGCCTTCGGCTCCTGCCGCTGGGCCTCGCCGCCCGCCGACAAGGACGACCCCGTGGGCCCGGACGCCCTCGACACCCTCGCCGCCCGGATGGCCGCCGACCCCGACGCCGAACGCCCCGACGTCCTGCTCCTCCTCGGCGACCAGGTCTACGCCGACGAGGTCTCCGACGCGACACGGCACTGGCTGGCCGCACGCCGCGACCCGAGCGAACCCCCCGGCGACCAGGTCGCGGACTTCGAGGAGTACACCCGCCTCTACTACGAGTCCTGGCTCGACCCGGAGATCCGCTGGCTGCTGTCCACCGTGCCGACCTGCATGGTCTTCGACGACCACGACGTGATCGACGACTGGAACACCTCCGCCGCCTGGCTCGCCGACATGCGGGCCACGCCCTGGTGGCGGGAGCGGCTGCTGAGCGGCCTGATGTCGTACTGGGTGTACCAGCACCTGGGCAACCTCACCCCCGCCGAACTGGCCGCCGACCCGGTCTACGACGCCGTACGCGCCGCCCCCGACGGCACCGACGCGCTGCGCGCCCTCGCCGCCCGCGCCGACGCCGACCCGGCCGCGGTCCGCTGGAGCTACCGGCGCGACTTCGGCCGCGTACGGCTGCTGATGGTGGACTCCCGCGCGGCCCGGGTGCTCGACGAGGACGCCCGCTCGATGCTCGACCCGGGCGAGGCGGCGTGGGTCCGGGAACAGGCGCTGGACGCGCCGGGCTCCTACGACCACCTCCTGATCGGCACCTCGCTGCCCTGGCTGCTGCCGCACCTGGTGCACGACGTGGAGGGGTGGGACGCGGCGCTGTGCCAGGGCGTGAAGGGGGCGCGGTGGGCGCGGTTCGGGGAGCGGCTGCGGCGGGCGGCGGACCTGGAGCACTGGGCGGCGTTCCCGGCCTCGTTCGACGCGCTGGCGGCGCTGGTCGCGGAGGCGGGCGGCGGCGCGGACGCCCCGGCGACGGTGTGCGTGCTCTCCGGTGACGTCCACCACGCGTACGTCGCCGAGCCGACCTGGCCGTCCGACGCACCGGCCCGGCCCACCGCCCGGGTGGTGCAGCTGACCTGCTCGCCCGTGCACAACTCCGTGCCGCTCTCCATCCGGCTCGGGTTCCGCTTCGGGTGGAGCGCGGTGGCGCGGGCGCTGGGGCGGCTGGTCGCCCGGCACGGCCGTCTCCCGCGTCCGGCGGTGGAGTGGCGCAGGACGGGCGGGCCCTGGTTCGGCAACCAGCTCATGACCCTGACCCTGCGCGGCCGTGCGGCGCGGCTGCGCCTGGAACGCGTGGCCCGGACCGACCGGGGCACCCGCCCCGCCCTGCGCACGGTGACGGAGTCGGACCTGTCCGTCTGAGCCCGCCGGGGCGTCACCCCGCCGGCGGGCTCACCCGAACGGCACCGTGAAGCACCCCACCCGGCGTCCGGCGGGGTCCCGCGCGTCATGGAGGACGACGGAGGCCGCCTCGGCGCGCCGGAACCCCCAGGCGTGCCGGGCGACGGCGTGCCCCGTGCCGTGGCGGTCGGCCCGGAAGTCCAGCCAGACCTCGTTGCGCGGGTTGGCGGCTGCCGGGTCGCCGGACGGCCGGTGCTGGTAGTGGCCGCCCGCCGCGGCGGGGTCGGCGCCGCAGGGCTCGCGGTGCACGTGGGCGCCGTAGCGGGCGCCCGGCCGCATCCCGGTGACCCGCAGCCGTACGGTCGTCGTCCCGTCGGGGTCGGTCCGCTGCCCCACCTCGATCCACGCCCCCTCCGGGGCCAGCGACCGGTCGTACGTGACCGCCGCCGGGACGACGTGGGAGAGGACCGGCGCGAACCGCGCGTCCGTCCGCATCGAGTAACCCCCGGCACCGCCGCCGCCCCCGCCACCGGCCGCGAGCACGACTGCGGCGACGGCTCCAGCGCTCATTCCTGCCACCATGGTGTGTACGTTTCCTCACGTTACAGACGGTTCGCGGGCGACTCCGCGAAGCCCCGCTCCCCTCCGTTGGTACGGGAGCCACGCGCCGACCGCCCTCCACGGCGGGCAGCCGGGTGAACCGGCGAACCGGACATGTGCACACATGCCACATCGAACACGCGAACCCCCCGTGACCCGGCTGTCACACCCCCGGCGTACGCTGTATGGCTGTCATCGGCCCGTCCCGCCGCCCGCGTCACCGCGGCGGAGACCGGCCCACGGGGGAGTCACGGGGAGTCGCGGTGCTGGAGAGTATGGGGTCACTGACCGGGAGCCCCTGGATCTATGCCCTGGTGGCCCTGTCGGTCCTCCTCGACGTGTTCCTGCCGGTGCTGCCGAGCGGGGTGCTGGTCATCATGGCGGCGACCGCGGCGGCGGCCCAGACGGCCGCGCACTACGTCCCCGACATCCTGGTGCTCACGCTCTGCGCCACCACGGCGTCGGTGCTGGGCGACCTGGTGGCGTACCGGCTGGCCCGGCGCGGCGGGGCGCGGCTGGACCGGGCGCTGTCCCGCTCACGTCGGCTGAGCGGCGCGCAGGAACGTCTTGGCGCGGCGCTGGCGAAGGGCGGCGGTGCCCTGGTGGTGCTGGCGCGGTTCGCCCCCGCCGGACGCTCGGTGGTCTCCCTCGGCGCCGGGGCGGCACACCGCCGGGTGCGGGATTTCCTGCCCTGGTCCGCGCTGGCCGGGCTGTCCTGGGCCACGTACAGCGTCGCCCTCGGCTACCTGGGCACGCACTGGCTGGGCACCCCCTGGCTGGCCACGGCGGTCTCCCTGGTCGCCCTCCTGGGCGCGGGCGCCGTCGCGACCTACCTGGTACGCCGCCGCCCGGCGTGAGCGCGGGCGGGGCGGAGGCGTCCGCGCGGGGCGGGCGTCCGCCCCGGCCGCGTGAGTGTCCGCCGCGCGTCGGCGCCCAGGCGGCGCGGGTCGACACGGCGCGACCGTCCACGCGACGCCAACACCCACCCGGCCTGGACGCCTGCCCGGCCTAGATGCCCACCCGGCCTGGACGTCCACCCGCCTTCGACGCCCGCCCGGCAATCAGCGTCCGCCCGGCTTGGACCCCCACCCGGCCTGGACGCCCACCTATCCTGGACGCCCACCCGGCCTGGACGCCCACCCGGCCTGGAAGCCCGCCCGCCTTCGACGCCCGCCCGGCAATCAGCGTCCGCCCGGCGTCAGCGCCCCGCGGCTACCCCGCCTTACGGGCGGCGGCGCCCCGCACCTCCAGCCCGGCGAGGAGTTCGGCGGTGGCCTCGGCGACGGCGTCGACGGCGCGGTCGAACACCTCCTGGTTGTGCGCGGCGGGCGCCCGGAACCCGGACACCTTGCGCACGTACTGCAGGGCGGCGGCGCGGATGTCGTCCTCCGTCGCCTCCTCGGGCAGCGCGGGCGGGCGGAGCGTCTTGATACTGCGGCACATGGTTCCAGTCTCACCTTCCCGGACGTTTCCGGCGCGGGTCTCCCGGCGGCCCGGCCGACCTGACATGATCACTTCTGGCGGCCACCGCACCCGGGGCCGACCGACGAGAGGAGCCGTACGGCATGACCAAGGATGTACTCCGCACCCGCCCGACCATCGCGGTGCTCGGCCCCGGCGGGGTGGGCGGACTGCTCGCCGCGCTGCTGTCCCGCTCCGGACACCGGGTCGTCTGCCTGGCCTCGGAGGCCACGGCGGACACCCTGCGCACGCGTGGACTGCGCGTCCGCAGCGGCCAGTTCGGTGACTTCACGGCCGAGGTGGAGGCGGACACCGAGCTGCGCGCCCCGGTGGACGCCTGTCTGATCGCCGTCAAGGCGACCAGCCTCGACGCGGCCCTGACCCGCCTCCCGGTGGACACGGTCGGCGACACCCTCCTCGTCCCCTTCCTGAACGGCGTGGAGCACCCGGCCCTCCTCCGCGCCCGCTACCGCCCCGAGCAGGTGGCCCCGTCCACGATCCGCGTCGAGTCCACCCGCGTGGCTCCGGGCGAGATCGAACACGGTAGCCCGTTCGCGCAGATCGACCTGGCGGGCGAACCGGTCCCCCGCCCCCGCCTGGACACCCTGGCGACGGCGCTCAGCGAGGCGGGCGTCACCACGCAGGTCCTCGACGACGAGACCGCGGCCCTGTGGACGAAGATGTCGCTCCTCGCCCCCGTCGCCCTCCTCACCACCCGCTACGGCGTCCCGCTGGGCGAGATCCGCGACCGCCACCACGAGGAACTGACCGCCCTGGTCACGGAGACGGCGGCGGTGAGCCGGGCCTGCGGCGGCCCCGCCGACCCGGAGGGCGCACTCGCCCGCTACGACACCTTCCCCTCCGGCACCAAGTCGTCCATGCAGCGCGACGCGGAGGCGGGCCGCCCCCTCGAACTGGACGCCATCGGCGGCGCGTTGCTCCGCGCGGCGGCCCGGCACGGCGTCCCCGTGCCGACGGCGACCCGACTGGTGACGGAGCTGACCCCGCAGTCCCGCTAGGAAGCACCGGCTCCGGGATCGACACCGGGATCGGCCCCGAGATCGACCCGCCAGTCGTTGCATCTGATCGGGTTCCCCTTCGGGTACTCGAACCCGACCTCGCCGAGCAGGGTGAACCCGGCGCGGCGACAGACGGCGTTGGACGCCGCGTGCGCCACCTTCGGGTAGGCGTGCAGATACCGGTGCCGACCGGCCGTCCGGGCCGCCCCCACCACGGCCCGGGCGGCCCGGACGGCCAGCCCCCGCCCCTGGAACGCGGGCAGCACCCCCCACCCGGTCTCCCACACCGGCCCCCCTCGCCACTCCCGCTCCCAGAACCCGACCGACCCCACGGTCTCCCCGCCGTCGGCCAGCACCACCCGGTACATCCGCCCGTCCCCCAGCCCCAGATACCGCCGGTGCCGCGCGAGTACCCGCTCCTCGCTCTCGGGCCCACCCAAGTGCTCGGTCGTCTCCGCGCTGTTGAGCGCGCGCAGCACCCACAGATCCCCCTCCCCCCACGCCTCAAGACGCACGTCCGCACCCGTCCCGCCACCTGCCTCGCTCATGCCCACCACCCTAGGACGGGGGTCTGACACTCCAGGGAAGACTCGCACCACAAAATCGAACAGGCGTAGCATTGGGCCGTGGCTACGACCTACGACTTCCCCAGCGACCTCCTCGCCGGTCAGGAGGAGCTGCATCAGGTCCGGGCCGAGCTGTCGGCCCTGCTGAAGCGGCTGCCCTGGTCGGTGCGGCCGGTGGACGGCTTCAGCGACGACAACGGCTGGCGCAAGGTCGAACGCCCCGCCTCCCCCGGCTGGACCGCCGACGAACAGGCGGAGGTGGAGAAGCTGCGCCGCCGCGAACACGAACTCGCCGTCTTCGTCACGACCCACCGCTACTGGTCCGAACTCACCGGCCGGGACCGGGTGGTGGCCCGCTCCCACCTCAAGCACGCCCACGAGCCGGCGCCGGACCACGACCAGCGGTAGCCCCACGGAAAACCGCTGGCGGGACGTCACCACCCGCCCCTACGGTGCTGCCGAGCCCAGTCACCGAGGCAAGGACGTGCCGTTGTACACCGTGTGAGACCCCCGAGAGCTGATCGGTCGCGCGTCGCGTACCTCCGCGCCGCGCTGCTTCCTGCTGCGGATTTCTCACTGGAACCGGTGTACTCCTGTGCTCAACACCTGGGTGGTCACGCCCACCTGCCTGCCCGCCGTCCTCCGCCGCTGCCCGGCCTGCGCGTCGGCCCGCTTCCACGCGAACGGCAAGTTCCGCGTCAACGCGCACCACAAACTCCTCGACGCCTGGCTGCTGGTCCTCTGCACCGGCTGCGGGGACACGGCCGGACTGACGGTCCTGGAACGCGCGCACGTGCGCTCCGTCCGCTCCGACCTGCTGACCCGGATGCACGACAACGACCCGGCCCTGGCCGCCGAACTCCTCCAGGACCCGGCCCTACGGCACCGCAACCGCGTCGCCCTCGACTGGACCGGCGCCTGGCGTCTCGACACCGACGGCCCCGGCCACCTGGACCACGAGGTGATCGACGTCTCGGTCCGCTTCGCGGCCCGCATCCCCGTCCGCCCGCTCCGCCTGATCGCCGACGGCTGCGGCCTCTCCCGGGCCGAGACCGAACGCCTGCTCGCGGACGGAGGACTCGTCTCGGCCGTCCGCCTCGGCGGCAGGCTCTCCGACGACTTCACCTTCACCCTCAAACGCTGACGGCCCCCACCGGACAGCACAGGAGCCCCTCGCACGATCCGCGAGGGGCTCCTGTTCCCGCCCTGCTGTCGCGGGGCCATCCCGCGGCAGCTGTCTCGCCGCTGCGGGGTGCCGCTCACATGTCCTTCCCGGTCAGCTGGTGCGCCGCCTCGCCGATCAGCCGCGCCACTCTGAGGGGCTCGCACAGATGCCCGGGGGACGTCATCGGCACCGACCAGTACGACGCGACCAGCCCGTGCGCGGGGTAGCCGACAGCGGCCACGCGCGGCACGCCAACCGACCAGCCGGGGCCGAGCACCTCCGTGTCCAGGTCCTGCCTCCCGCCTTCGGTAGCCTGCGCCCAGGTCTGGGGCACGCTGACGGGTACGAGCGCGTAGAAGCGCCAGCCCCGGTGAGGGTCGCAGATGACCGGTCCACCGTGGAGGGCCTCGGCCAGGAACACATCGAGAGCACGAGGCGCGTCCCGGGGCGCGTCGACGCCGGCCAGGACTGCTACCAGCCGACCGGGGATCCGCACAGCGGAAAAGAGGATGCCGAGCGGCAGAAGGGCCGCCCCGAAACCCTCCCATTCCATGTGCGCCTGAGCGCGGGCGGACTCGCTCAGCCCTTCCAGCAGCCATCGCTCGACCGCTCGGAGCTGAACGACGGCGGGATGCGTCAGTGCCCCCGGCTCTGCCTCGGCACGTGCTGCCGCGCCCTGGTGGTGGTCCATCGGTCCTCCCTCAGGTTCTCGTAGTGGGTGCACAGGGCCCACACCATGCGGGCGAGCCGCTGGCCGTCGCGATGCCCGCGGGCAGCGTGGCGTTGTGTGGCTCCGTGTCGAGGCGCCTGCGGGCCTCACCGACGGCGAGCAGGGCGCAGGCACGCAGCGAGTCGTCCTCAGGCAGTTGCTGGGCGGCCTCGACGGCGGGGATCGTGACCATGATGTGGCCGCGAAGCCGGAGGGCCAGTGCCTCCAGTTCCTCCAGCGAGGGCGATTCGGCGTCCGGCGCGAGCAGGCGACGCACGTCGGCCTGCATCACGTGCACGTCCAGTGCGGGCTGGTCGACTCTCAAGTCGCCCTCACCGTCAGGTCGTGGCCGACGCGTGGTCCGAAGGCATCCTCGATGGCCGCCCGCAGCGCGGCCGGGTCAGTGAGCCACCCGTCCCCGCCTGGACACATCAGCCAGTGCGGTCCCAGCCCCGTGGTGCGCCGCGCGAGGGAATCGGCACGGTGCCTCCGGGCCCGAGCGGGCTGGTGTTGAGGACGTCCCAGGACATGGCGGTGCCCGTCGGCACGAAGTAGTAGACGGCGCTGCCGTTGGCCACGACGGCGCCGCAGCGGGAGCCGAGGATGGTCATCGCGGAGAGGCCCACGGTGCGCGGTACGCGGATGGCATCCCAGTCCTGCCCGGCGTCGTACCACGTGCAGGCAGCGGCGGGCGGCGGTAAGGGGGTCGGCACAGAGGTCTCCTCGGGCGCCTTTCGTGATCAGGTGCGTCTAAGGATGGCCCGCAAGACGGCCCAATTCGACATGGAGGTGCAGCAGTGGCACGCCCCGCAGGGAACACCCGACTCAAAGCCGCGCGCCTGGCCGCCGGTTACCACTCTCAGCAGGCCCTCGCCGACGCCCTCGGTGTCGGCGTGCGGCAGGTCCTCCGGTGGGAGTCCGATGCGCCGCCGATGCCGCAGCCGGAGGTGGCTCAACGTCTCACACGGCTACTCGCCCAAGAACTGGAATCTCTCGGATTCACCGGGCCCGGCGGAGCGGCGGCCAGCCATCGACGCCGTACCGTGCTCACGGCGACCGCCACCGCAGTCGGTCTGGCCGCCGTCCCCACGCAGGCGTTGTCCATGCAGCCTGCCAGTGCCGCCGAGGACTACGAGGCAGTGACCCGCTCACACCGGCGCCTGTACTGGTCCGTCACCCCGGCCACACTGCACTCGGCGGCGCTCGCGCACGCCACTCTCGGCTGCGAACTGCTGCCCGAAGCCGCTGGCCAGACCCGGCAGCGGATCGCCGCAGCGCTCGCCGAGACGTGGCTACTGGCAGGGAGAATCGAGTTCTTCGACCTACGTGACGCCGACCGCGCCCAGCAGACCCTGCTCCGCGCACTCCAGGCCGCAGGCGAGGCGGACGATCCGCTGCTGGGTGCAGCGGTGCTCGCGCACACGGCGTTCATCCCGGGGTGGTCGGGCGACCGGGACGCAACTCTCGAGCGGATGGTGGCGGCACGGACCTACGCGCGCCGCGGCCCTGCGCCGGCCGACCTCCTCGCGTGGCTGGACGCGGTGGAGGCGGAGTGCGAAACCCGATGCGGCAACACCCGGACCGCGCTGCATCTGATCGGGCACTCCGAGACCGTGCTCGGGTCGGGCAGCGAGCGTCAGTCGCCCCGGTGGCTCGACTGGTTCTCGGCCGTCCGCCTCGCGGCCTTCAAGGGAAACACCCAGCTGAAGGCAGGCCACCTGCCGCAGGCCCGGACCACGCTGCTCGGCGTCCTGGACGCGCTCGGCCCCGCCGAGGAGAAGCAGCGCACGGTCGTCCTCGGCGACCTGGCCGCCGTCGAGGCAGCAGCCGGAGACCCCGAAACCGCCTGCGAGTACGCTCTGCGCGCGCTCGATCAGCTGGAGCGAACCTGGTACGCGACCGGTATGGACCGGGTACGGGAGGTGCGGCGCGCTCTGGCACCGCACCAGCACGATACGTGCGTGCGCAAGCTGGACGACCGGCTGTATGGCTGGTCGACGACGGTTAGCGCTCTCGCTCGTTGAACTGCTGGATCTGCGGGGACAACTCCAAGAGGGTCTCCACCCGCAAGGTAGGGAGCTTCTCTGCTTCCTCGGTGCGCCACTGGATCGTCGCCCAAGGACCGCGGCGCACGAGCGCGGTGTGCATACCGGCCGCCCGCGCGGGCCGGATGTCGTTGTCGACGCGGTCGCCGACGTACAGCATCTCGTCGACCTCCGCGGGAACGACTTGAGCAACGCGGTCGAAGAATGCGCGATCCGGCTTCGAGGCAGCCCAGTCATCGCTGGTACCGATGAGGTCAACGTCCGGGGTGAACAGCTCGCGCAGGATGCGGCCGGCGTGTACGGTCTGGTTCCCGGCGATGCCTAGCCACAGGCCGTCCGCTCGCAGTGTGGCCAGTGTGGTGCGGACGTCCGGGTACAGGTCCTCCTCTCCGAAGGTCTCCGGCTTCCCCGCCGCCGCCCGCCTCTCGCGCTCTGCGTAGAGATCGAAGCCCGGTCGGAACTCCTGGAAGGTCTCGCGGTGGTCGCGGCCTTGGGCGATGACGGCGCCGAACATGGCGTGGAAGGTGTGGCGTGGCACGCCGAGCCAGTCTGCCCATGTGCCGTACTCGGTCGTTTCGTCTACGAGGCACTCACCGACGTCGAAGATCACAGCCCGAATCATGCGGGCAGGGTAGCCGGGCATGGAGGGAAGAGCCCGGTCGCTGGTGAGGGCGTTCGCTTGCTACGAGGGGGAGCAGATCAGACGTCGCAGAACCCGAGACTCCTCAACGCCCCGTTGATCTGGGCGCCCTGCGCAACATCTGCGGTAGCAGGGCGCCCGGGAGGGGCTGACCTCCGCGCGGACCGGTGTCTGACCGGGAGGGAGATTGGGCGATTTCTAGGTCTCAGCAGCTCTCGTCGTCCTTTACCGCGAACAGAGTCACGAGCGTGTCAGTGGGGTGGGTGCCGGGCGCTGGGTCCTGGTTGCACACGGTCCAGTTGCGGTCGAGGATCTGCAAGCGGTTCTGGCCGCTGGCGTCCTGATCGTCGAGGACGTAGAAGCCGGCGGCCTGCGCCTCGTCTTGGGCGGCCTGGAGATCCTTGCCGACGAGGTTGGGCAGCTTCGCGGTATCGGCTTTGTCATCCTCGGTGGGCGTTTCAGTATCTGCCTCGGGGCTGTCGGTGTCCTGCTTCGGCTGGCCGCTGGTGTGCTCGGCGGTGGTGTCCGGCTTGGTGGGGCCAGTGTCGTCGGTGCTCTCACAGGCGGTGAGCACCAGCAGGGCTGTGGCGATGAGTGCTGCGGCAGTGGTTCGGGTGCGCATGGTGTCCCCCAGGACGGTGCGGTACCTACGGGTCCAGCTTGCGTCGCATAGGGGTCACCTGCAGGCTGAGTGACGTTCCCGTGACACGAGCGGGCACCAGAATGAGCAGCAGGCCGGGCCGGGCTCCAAGCGGTCACCTCCGGGCACTGGCATTCCGCCTGTGGGTCCCGAATATCCCCTGAATGATCTACAGAAGGCCCCCCGCGGATCATGCGGAGGGCCTCTGCGCTGGGTGGGCGCGGACGGTTTCGAACCGCCGACATCCTGCTTGTAAGGCAGGCGCTCTACCGCTGAGCTACGCACCCGGGACAAGTCGACAGCCTACATTGTCCGAGGTGCTGCCCCGCAAACTCTTACCGAGAGCGGGGCAGGGCGTAGCCGTCTCAGAGACTGAGCGGTAGCGCGACCTGAATCCAGGATCGCTGCTCAGCCGCGTGCCCCGGGCGGTGTTGGACACGCTGGTTGCCCGCGTTCGCTCCGCCTCCGGCGCCGACGGATCGTGTCCGTGGTCCGGGGATGCAGGGGCGGGGTCCCTCACGCCCTGGGGCACCCGGTTCGGCCTGGACGGTCCGATGCCCGTACCCATCACTCTGGTGGGTACGGGGCGGTGTCGTCCGTCGCCGGATCGGGTGCCCCAGGGCGCGCCGTCCGATCGCCACGGCGGCCGCGTCATGGCGGCTGGTTTTCCGGTTCTTGCTGGTGAGGGGTTTCTGCCAGTGCTGGGCGCCCCAGCGGGAGGTGTAGGCGGGGTCGACGGCGACCAGCGGGATGCCGAGTTCGGCGGCCATGGACACCAGCCGGGCGCGCAACCGGGCGACGGGCATCCCGGAGACCAGGCGCCGGAAGCGCTTGCGGCGGCCATGCTTCTCCCGCGTGGTCTCGGCGGTGAAGTCCAGGTCCTCCACCGCGATCGCCAGGTGGTACCGCTTGGCCCAGTGCAGGAGACGGATGAGGGCGTGGCGGACTTGGGCGTCGCGGTGCGCAGCGGTGCCGGTCAGGTCGTAGTCGAAGCGGCGTGGCGAGCCGACCGGGTTGCCGTGCACGTCCAGGCGCCATGCGGCCAGGTGGTCGGCGTTCATGTCCACGCCGACCACGCCCGCCGCGCGGGCGGTGGACAGCGGCACGGTCGGGGCCGGGGGAAGAGTCCAGGAGGCGGTCAGGTACCAGCGGTCCCGGTTGGTGTCTTCGTGGACGCGGTAGGCCACCGCCCGGTGCGCGGTGACGCGGTCGCGCCAGGTCTCACCCCGGTGCCGGAACACGACTTGCGCGGCGAGGACGTAGCGGCCGTGTGGGGCGTTGGCCAGATGAGCGAGCGGGGCCGGGAGGCGGATGCTCACCCTGCCGTCGGGGCTGACGCGGATGGTCTCGTTGCCGTGGCGCTTGCCGGACTCGCCGTCGGCCTGAAGGAACCGGCGGGATGCCTCCCACCGGCGGCGCCATCCCTCTGCGGTGAGCTGGGCCTGCTGAAGGTGGTGGCGGGTGGTCAACAGCCGTTTGCCGCCGCGCACCACCCGCACCCGCCCCGCCTCCCGGTCGGCGCGCTCCCGGTCCAGCCGGTCCTCCAGCACCCGCAGGCGACGCGACTTCGCGAACCACTCCCGCTCGCTGCCGTAGCCGCCTGCCGCACGTTTCGTTCCCTTCGTCCCGATGGGCAGTGACAGTCGACGGCGGACCGCGGCGATCCCGGCCTCCAGGCTCTGCAGATGCGCGGCCTGACCTCGCCTCGCCAGCGCCCACTGATCGTGTGTGGCCTTCGTGATGCTGCCCGCCCACCGTGACGACGACTCACCCGTCAACGCCCGCTTACGTTCCGCCCACCGGTCGGCGTCGTGATCGAGACCGTCGGCACACCGCGCCCTCAGATCCCGGGAAGCCAGCGAGCCGAGATGGCCGCCGACCAGGCGCAACACCTCCTCATCCCCGCGGGTCAGGCCCTTGAGCCGGGCCCGGACCGCCAGTCCCACGGGGCCGGGCACCACGAACGACGCCGCCACCTCCCACAGCACAGCCACCCCACCCACCCCCTGCGCCAGTCGAAGATCCCGTCACCGCACCCAACGACACCATCCACGAAAAGTCACGCATTCGACGGACAAACTCACGTTCACATCAACCACAAACCCCGCCTACGCGACCGACTACCAACACCGACTCTCACCAACGCCCACGAAGGCCTACTGGGGATAACCCCACCTCGGATCCGGGGACGGCCCGGATGCCCGTGGGGGCGGTGGATCCCTACGGTCGTAGGTGTCGACAGCGCACCGGCTGTCCCAGGTGATCAGGGGGACCTCCTCATGCCCAGCTCTCGCCCACGCCGTACCGCCGCCCCCGCCCGCGCAGCCGCCGTCGCCGGGGCCGTGGCGGCGCTGTTCGCGGGGGCGACCGCCTGTGCGTCCGCCGACGACGACAGCGAGCCCGAGCACCGCACCTTCGCCGTCGAGGGCCACACCCTCACCGTGGACTCCGACGACTCGGCGCTGGAGATCGTCGCCGCCGACGGGAACGCGGCGGGGGAGGTGAGGGTGACCCGCTGGTTCCAGGGCTCGGTGGTGGCGGGGGCCGATCCGAAGGTGAGCTGGTCCATGTCGGGTGACCGGCTGGAGCTGCGGATGAAGTGCACCGGCGTCTTCGCGGACTGCGCGGCCAAGCACCGGATCGAGGTGCCGCGCGGGATCACCGTCAAGGTGCGGGAAAGCGACGGCAGTGTGCGGGCGCGGGGGTTCGAGGACCCGCTGGAGATACGGACCGGCGACGGGTCCGTCCGCGTCACCGACTCCACCGGCCCACTGACGCTGCGCACCGGCGACGGCTCGATCCGCGTCACCGACTCCACCGGCCCACTGGCCCTGCGCACCGGCGACGGCTCGATCCGCGCCGACGTCACCTCCCCCGAGGTGCGCGCCCGGACCGGCGACGGCTCGGTCAACCTGACCCTGGGCGCCGTACCGGACCTGGTGGAGTCCCGCACCGGGGACGGCTCCGTCACCATCTCGCTGCCCTCCGCCACCTACCGGGTCACCACCGAGACCGGCGACGGCTCGGTGGACGTGACCGTGCCCCGCGACGAGTCCAGCGGCCATGTGGTGAACGCCCACACCGGTGACGGGAAAGTCACGGTCCGAACCGCGAACTGACCGGCCCGTGTGTTCGTCCCCAACCGGTGGGAGAATGACACCGGGCAGGGTGGATCACAGCACGGGAGAGGGATGTGACGGCGACACCAGCGCAGCCGTACTCGCCGTCGGAGCCGCGCGTGCGCGGCCGCCGGACCGCCAGCCCGGTCACCCCCCTGGTCAGCGGCCCGCTCAGGGACCTGTTCATCCTCACCGCGCTGCCGCTGGTCGCCGTCCTCGCCCTGCCCGCCGCGTTCACCGGCGGCGGCACCCGGCGCTGGTTCGGCGGCCGGGCCGAGAGCCAGCGGGCCGAGGCGCAGGCCGCGAAGGACGCCGCGGCGGCGGCGTTCTACGAACTCGACACCGCCCAGCGTGACCTGCGGATCTCCATCGAGACCATCACCGCCGTCGACGACTCCCCGGCCGCCCGCCGCGCCACCGGCGACTTCGCCGCGATCGGCCAGCGCATCGACGAGGCCAGCCACCGCTACATCCAGGCCGTCGACGCCCACGACCTCGACCGCGACGACCTGGAGGCCTCCGCCGCCGCCCGCGCCCGCACCGAACTGACCAAGGCCAGGGAGGAGCTGGAGCGGGTCAGGAAGGACCTGGACCGGTTCGCCGACGGCCTCGGCCCGCTGCTCGGCAAGGCCGAGACCCAGCTCGCCCGGCTCGCCCCGGCCGTCGAGCGCGCCCGGCAGTCCCTGCTCGCCGCCTCCAACGCCCTGGACGCGGTACGGGGATCGGGGCTCACCGCGGACGACCTCGCCGCCCGGCTCGCCGCCCTCGGCCCGGAGCTGACCCGGCTGAACCAGGGCGCCGGACAGCACGGCGTACCGCGGACCCTGGAGCGTGCCGAGCGGGTCGCCCGGGAGGCCGAGGCGATCCGCGCGGAGGCCGAGCGGCTGCCGGAGCGGGCCGCCGAGATCGACCACCGGCTGGTCTCCCTGCGCACCCGCGCCGAGGCCCTCACCACCCGCGCCGGGCAGGTGGAGCCGGTCCTCAGCGAGCTGCGGCGCCGGTTCACGGTCGCCTGCTGGCAGGACCTCCAGCACGTGCCCGAGCAGGCCGCCGAGACCGTACGGCAGGCCGAGCGGAAGCTCGCCGAGGCGCGGAGCGCGCGGGAGGCGCAGCGCTGGCCGGACGCCACCGCCCTGCTCTCCACCGCGCGGGCGCTGCTCAACAACACCGACGAGGCCGTCTCCGCCGCCGGTGACCGGCTGCGCCAGCTGAACGCCGTGCAGAAGGACCCCCAGCAGGAGATCGACCGCACCCGGTTCGCCCTCCGCGACGCCCAGCGGCTCGCCATGGCCGGGCGCAACACCCCCGACCCCCGGCACGCCCGCCCGCTCGACGACTCCGTGGCCCGGCTGGAACGCGCGATCGCCTCCCTGGAGGGCCGCCACCCCGACTACTGGCACTTCCTCACCGAGACCGAGGCGGTACGGCGGACGGTGGCGGGGGTCGTCGGCCGGATCCGCGAGGAACGGGGCGCTACGCCGGGGCACTGACGCCGGTTAACCTGGGCCCATGCCTCGCTACGAGTACCGCTGCCGTACCTGCGGCGACACCTTCGAACTGAGCCGCCCGATGGCCGACTCCGCCGCCCCGGCCGCCTGCCCCGCGGGGCACGACGACACGGTCAAGCTGCTGTCGACGGTCGCCATCGGCGGCACCGCCAGCGCCCCCGCGCCCCGCGCGGGCGGCGGAGGCGGAGGCGGAGGGGGCTGCTGCGGGGGCGGCTGCTGCGGCTGACCACCGGCCGCACGCACCCCAGCGCGTCACCTACCTCAGCGCGACACCTACCTCAGCGCGTCGCCCTCCCGCGTCGCCCGCAGGAACTCCCGCAGGATCCGCTCCCCCGCCAGCACCCCCCGCTCCGGCAGCGCGCTGACCGTCGGCGCGCCCCACCCGGCGTCCGCCAGCTCCCCGTGCCCCGGGCGCCAGCCCCGGTCGGCGGCGAGCAGCAGGTCGGCGTCGAGCAGGGAGTCACCCGCGGCGAGGGAGAGGGTGGCGCCGGTGCGGCGGACGACCTCGCGCAGGGCGGCGCTCTTGGTCAGCGGCTTCGGGACGGCGTAGAGCTTGCGGCCCTGGACGGAGACCGTCCAGCCACGGTTCTCCGCCCACACCGCCAGCTCCTTCACCCACTCCCCGGGCAGCAGTTCCCGCTCGACGACCAGGTAGACGAAGAGGTCCTCCGCGACCCGGAGCTTGCGCAGCCACGCCGGGTCGGCCGTCGTGCGCAGGTGCTCCCGGACCTCCGCGAGGGGCGCGCACTCGTCGGCGAGCCGGGCGGTGACCCGCGCGTGCCAGTCGGCGTCGGTCACCCCGTCGACCAGCAGGTGCCCGCCGTTGGCGCAGATCGCGTACCGGGGCGCCGGACCGGGCAGGTTGATCCGCTCGTACTGCTTGCGGGTCCGGGTGGTCGTCGGCACGAACACCGCCGCGTCCCCCAGCTCGGCCAGCAGTCCCGCGGCCGTCTCCGTCAGGTACGACAGCGGCTTGCTCTCGTGCACCTCGACGCAGAGCAGCCGGGGCGCCCGGGCGTCCGGCATGGTCAGCGCGAGGGCCGCCGAGGAGTAGATGAGCGTACGGTCGAGGTCGCTCGCCACCAGCACCGTCATCAGACCGCCACCGCCCTGCCGTCAGCGCCGGTCGCGCCCCGGGTGTAGCGGGGGTGGATCAACCCCACGCACGAGTACGGCAGTTCGTCGACCTCCTCGACCGGCACCCCGCGCTGTTCGGCGAGCAGCCGTACGTGGTCGAGGTCGGCCCCGGCGCCCTTGCGCGCGAGGATCTTCCACGGCACCCGGCGCAGCAGCACCCGTGTGGTCTCCCCCACGCCCGGCTTGACCAGGTTCACGTCGTGGATGCCGTACTCCTCGCTGATCCGCTCGACGGCCGCCCAGCCCTCCCAGGTGGGCGCGCGGTCGGCGGACAGCAGTTCCTTCACCGCGGCGTCGACCGCGTCCGCGACGTCCGGGAAGCGGGCGGAGACGGCGTTCAGGAAGTCGCCGGACACGTCGGCCCCGGCGAGTTCGCGGTAGAACTTCGCGCCGTGGAAGTCGTCGGGGCCCACCAGGTCGGCCCGCAGCACGGTCCGTGAGACCAGCCCGGACACGGTGGAGTTGAGGCAGGCGGACGGGATGAGGAAGTCCTCCCGGGTGCCGTACGTCCGTACGCACGCGCCCGGATCGGCGAGGACGGCGATGTCCGGATCGAACCCGGTCACCCCCTCCCGCTCCTCGAACTCCCGCACGGCCGCCGCCAGTTCGCGGCTGATGGCGCCCTTGCCGGTCCACCCGTCGACGAAGACGACGTCGGCGGGGTCGTGGTGCCGCGCCAGCCACCGCAGCGCGTTGGCGTCGATCCCCCGCCCCCGCACGATCGACACGGCGTAGTGGGGCAGGTCGAGCCCGTGCCGGTACCGCGCCCAGCGGCGCATCAGCACCCCGACCGGCGTGCCCGCGCGGGCCAGCGACACCAGCACGGGCCGCGGGGACCGCTCGGCGAGCACGGTCTCGGTCACCACGCCCACGGCGTGCGCGAGCCGGTCCGCGGAGGCGTCCAGCGCGGCGTGGAAGAGCTGTTGGTACCGCTCGCTCGGCTGGTACTCCACCGGCAGCGACTCGGCGTAGTGCGCGCCGCCGCTCTGGACGGCCTCCTCGCGTTCCTCGGTCGGCGCCTCCAGCGCGACGTCCGACAGGTCCTGGAGCAGCCAGCCCACCTCCTCCGGCGCGTACGAGGAGAAGGCGGGGCCGCGGAGGGGCTCGGGCAGCATGGCGGGCCTTTCGGGGGCGTGCGCGGGAACGTGGGAGGGCACGACGGCGAGCAGCACGCACGGGACGTGCGCGGCGAGCTGGTCCAGCAGGCCGCCGGGGGCGTGCAGTTCGGGGGTGTCGGCGGCGGAGTCCACCACCGCCACCACCGCGTCGAACCCGCCGCCGGCGACGTTGTAGGCGTACCGCTCGCCGGGCCCGTCGGCCGGGTCGTCGTGCGCCGGGAAGACCAGGCGGCTGCGGATGGCGTACCCGGGGTCGTCGACGGCGAGGACGGGCGACCGGGTCGTGGTGGAGAACCGCACGTCCACGCCGTCCGCGACCTGCTCCAGCTCCCGGGCCAGCCGCAGCGGGGCGTACATCAGCTCCTCGCACCCCAGCACCAGCACCCGTCGCGCCGACGCCGGGAGGGCCTCGGCGAGCTGTGCGCCCAGCGCGGGCAGGGCGCGCTCCAGCCGCCGCCGGTGCGCGGGCGTGAACCCGTGCCGCCCGCCGTCGGGCACACCGCCGGGCCAGCGCAGCGCGAGGCGCCGCACGGAACCCCGCTCACCGACCGACGCGGGCGCGTCCCCCTCGTGCGCGGCGACGAGGGCCTGCCCCTTCTCCAGGACGCCGTCGGGCAGCCGTACGCTCCCCCGCGCGGCGGCGACCAGGTCCACCCGGGCGCCGATCTCGCGCCCGAAGGCGGTGAGCCGTTCCTGGTCGTCCGGCGACCGCATGTCGACGAGCGCCACGACGACGTACCGCCGCCGCGGCCAGCGTTCGTGCAGCGCCCGCACGGTGTTGAGGACCGTGTTGCCGGTGGAGAACTCGTCGTCGACGAGGACCAGCGGCCCGTCCCCGGCGAGGAACCGGTCGTCCTCGGGCAGCAGCAGGTGGGAGGTGGCGTGCGAGTGGGACTCCTCGAACCCCCCGGCGGTCCGCACCCCGGGCACCGGACGCCGCGTCGAGTGCAGGTACGGCACGTCGCCGATGCCGTCGGCGACGGAGTGCCCGAGCCCGGTGGCGGTCTCCGCGTACCCGAGGACGACGGCGCCGTCCGGGTCCCCGAGCAGCTCCCGCACCCGCCTGCCGAGGGCGAACCCGGCGCCGTACACCACCGCCGGCGACTGCGGTACGTGCTTGCCGAGCACGTGGGAGACGAGCAGGTGGGCGCGTTTGGGGTTGCGGCGCAGGGCCAGCCCCAGCAGGTCCCGCAGCTGGCCGTCGCCGACGAGTTCGACGCCGAGCCGTTCCGCGACCCAGGTACCCGACCAGACCCCCTTGCCTTCCGTGGTCCCGCTGACCCCGTTGTTCACTGCGTTCGTCATCCGTCCCTGTCGTCTCGTCAGCCGGGTATGCCCGCGGCGAGCAGTTCCACGAATCCGATGTCCTCGTTGGCCACGCCGAAGACCTCGGCGCGCAGCACCGTCCGCTCGGCCCAGGCGCGGTGCGGCTTCACTTCGTTCATCTTGTTCGTGTACGCGGACCTCAGCACCCCGCCGCCCCCGCGCTCGGGCCGCAGGATGTCCTGCGCGTCGCTGTACTCCTCGTGGCTGACCACGGACAGCGCGTGCACGGGCGGCACGTGCGAGGGGTGGATGCAGGTCTTGCCCAGCAGCCCGTTGGCCTGGTCGAGGGCGATCTCCCGCAGCAGCCCGTCCATGGCGTGCTCGATCAGCGCGGCCCGCAGTGCGTCGGCCTGGCCCTCCAGGAAGGGGCTGCGGCGCAGTTGCGGCTTGAACATGCGCTCCTGCACCCGGAAGTACTCCCACACGGGCCCGGTGACGGTGAACCCGGTCCCGTCGGCCCGCCCGAGCATGTTCACCACGTCGGAGATCACCGACGCCACGACCTGTACGTCGTAGGCGGTCATGTCGGACGCCCGGCGCAGCCCGTACGAGGAGCAGAAGTCGGTCACGCCGAGCCGCAGCGCGAGCACCCGGTCGCGGAACTTGTCGACGGCCCGGTAGATCCCCTCCAGGGTCTCCACCCGGGACTCCCGGTAGAGCAGTTCGGGCGATTCCAGCACCGGCATGGCGAACAGCCGCCGTCCGGTCTCGGCCTCGGCGACCTGGAGTGCCTCCAGGAACGGGATGCCCCGCTCCTCGGTGAACTTGGGCAGGACGAATCCGGACAGCAGCCGGACGGCGGGTCCGAGCCGCCGCGCGAGGTCGGGTATCTGCTCGGGCGCCCGCACCCGGACGAACAGCAGGGGCGGCTCCCCGCCGCCTCCCCGCCGCGCCAACGCGGCGAACTGCCGTACGAGGTTGGCCTCGGCGCCGGGGACCTCCGCGTCGTCTATGGAGTCCTCCAGGCACAGCACCATCGAGGCCACGCCCCGCGCGCCCTGCTTGCGGACGTCGTCGGCCAGCCGGGGGCGGGTCGCCGGGCTGTAGAGCGTGGCGCCCAGGGCGGCGGCGAGCAGTCGGGCCGGGGAGTCCGCGGTGAACGTGCACGGCTCCCGGTAGAACAACCGATTCCGCACCTCAGGGGCGATGTGCCCGAAATGACGCATGGAACTCCCCTGTGGTGACGGTGTGACGCTGTGGACGCTTTACGGGTGGCCGGTAATAGTACGTATCAATCCATGTCGGAGGTTCCCGTCGGGCATGAATTCCAAGTAACGCACGTGGGGCCCGTTCCCCGCACACCGTGCGCCCCGCGTTGTCGTGAGCAGGACCGAGAGGGCAGGATGACGGCATGACGCACGCGATGCTGAAGGGGTCGAACGTCCCCCTGGAAGCCACCACGGTACGCGCCGTACTGCGCTGGACGCCCGGACAGGGGGTACCGGACGTAGACGTCTCCGCGCTCCTGCTCGGGCCCGAGGGCCGTGTGCGTTCCGACGAGGACTTCGTCTTCTACAACCAGCCCCGGCACCCCTCGGGCAAGGTCTGGCGGCTCGGCAAGAAGCGGGCCGCCGAATACCTGACCGACACGATCCAGACAGACCTCTCCGGGGTCCAGCCGGACGTCGGGCGCATCCTGCTGGTCGCCTCCGCGGACGGGGTCACCTTCGACCGGGTACGGGACCTGCGCATCCTCGTCCACGACGCCGCGGACGCCGACGGGCAGCCGGTGGCGACGTTCGACGTCACGCCGGAGACCGGGCAGGAGACGGCGCTGATCTGCGGCGAGCTGTACCGGCGCGGGGAGGGGTGGAAGTTCCGGGCGCTGGGTGAGGGCTACTCCAACGGGCTGAAGGGCCTGGCGACGGACTTCGGCATCTCGGTGGACGAGTCGGAGGCGGCGGACGCGGGGGCGGCTGCCACGCCGGAGGTCTCCGTACCGCTGCCGCCGGAGCAGCCGACGGTGGTCACGCCGCCGCCGACGTACGGCTATCCGCAGCCCGCGCCGACGTCGGCTCCCTCCGCACCGGCGTACGGCTATCCGCAGCCCGCGTACGGCTACCCCCCGCCCCCGCCGGTCCCCCCGGGCCCGGACCCCGACTTCCAGCTCCCGCCGCAGGGGCCGCAGTTCATCGGCCGCTGACGCCAGCTAGGCGGGCACACGCACGTGACCGTACGCGCCTGGGGGCGCGGGGAACTGCCGTGGCCAGCCACCGGCCACCCGGAAGGCAGCCGCGCACCCCGTCAACGCTGGGCCTTCGTCTTGTAGCCGCGGCCCCACTGCAGGCCCCAGCCGTAGAGCCGGTCCAGCTCCCCCTGGAAGCCGTACACGAACCTCACCTCGCGCCGGACGAGGATCTCGCCCTTCACGTTCTCGATCATCACCACCGCGCAGGACCGCGCCTGCGGGTGCCGTTCGTCGAGGTGGATCTCGATCCGCGGCCCGTTGCTCGGGTACAGCGTCACCACCGCCTGCGTCCGGTCGAACGCGGGCGTCTGGTCGTAGATGTACGCGAAGACCAGCAGCCGCTTGATCGCGTCCCGGTGGTCCAGGTTGACGTAGATCGTCTCTCCGGACGCCGACCCGAACCGGTCGTCCCCGCTCAGCTTGACGTACGGCGGCGCGTTCACGTCCCCGAGGTAGCCCCCGAGCGGCTGCACGACGCCCTTGGTGCCGTCCTGGAGCTCGTACAGGCACCCGAGGTCGAGGTCCACGTTCACCATCGACTGGCTGTGCCCCATCACCTCCGGCGGCTTCAGCGCCCTGAAGGGGTGCCGCAGCAGGCTCTCCCGCTGCGGCCCGCCGAAGTCCGACGTCCGCATCCGCCAGTTCAGGTTGATCCGCAGGTGCCCCGTCGCCGCGTCCTGCTTGGTCAGCGACACCTGCCCGTGCCGTCTCGTCAGCTCGATCGCGTTGCTCGACGCGCTCCCCGAGTCGAACTGGGCTTCCCGCCCCCGCCACAGCAGTCCGTCGAACAGTCCCATCAACGCCCCCACCCAACCGACACCGGCACGACACAGCGAACGGGGCGGCGCCGAGGAACCCCCGCGCCGCCCCACTCAGAAGCGTTCCCCTACCCGCGGGAACGTCACACCCCGGAAGAGACCTCGGCCTTCTCGCCGGAGGACCCGGCAGCCCCTTCCTCCGCCTCCAGCGCCCGGTTGCGCCGCACGGAGGACCAGAAGGACGCGGCGATCAGCAGGACGCCCACGAGCCCGGTGATGACCTCGTGGATCTCGTACTGGATGGTCACCAGCAGGATGACCGCCAGCGCGCCGATCGCGTAGTGCGCGCCGTGCTCCAGGTAGACGTAGTCGTCCAGCGTGCCCTGCCGGACCAGGTACACGGTCAGCGACCGGACGTACATCGCGCCGATGCCCAGGCCCAGCGCCATGAGCACGATGTCGTTGGTGATGGCGAAGGCGCCGATGACGCCGTCGAAGGAGAAGGACGCGTCCAGGACCTCCAGGTAGAGGAACATGAAGAAGGCGGCCTTGCCGGCGAGCAGGATCGCGGGTTTCTGCTTGCCCGACCGCCTGGCCTCTTCCTCCTCCTCGTGCTCGCGCTCCTCTTCCTCCTCCAGCTTGTCCTCGAAGTAGCCGGAGAGCCCGCCCACCACCATGTACGTGATCAGACCGGCGATCCCGGACAGCAGGACCGTCTCCGCCTTGTCGGCGGACCCGGCGTGCAGGTGCGCGTGCGTGGCGAAGGTCATCGAGCTGACCAGCAGCACGATCAGCGCGATGCAGACCGACAGCATGTCGACCTTGCCCAGCTTGGCCAGCGGACGCTCCAGCCAGGCCAGCCACTTGATGTCCCGGTCCTCGAAGATGAAGTCCAGGAAGATCATCAGCAGGAACATGCCACCGAACGCGGCGATCGCCGGGTGCGCGTCGGTGACCAGCTCCTGGTAGCGGTCCTTGTCGGTCAGCGCGAGGTCGACCGCCTCGATCGGCCCGAGCTGCGCGCTGATGGCCACGATGACGACGGGGAACACCAGCCGCATACCGAAGACCGCGATCAGGATGCCGATCGTGAGGAAGATCCTCTGCCAGAAGGCGTTCATCTTCTTCAGGATCCCGGCGTTGACCACCGCGTTGTCGAACGACAGCGAGATCTCCAGGATGGAGAGGATCGCCACGATCCCGAACGCGGTCCACCCCCCGTAGAAGACCGCCGCGACCAGGCCGAGCGCGGTGACCGCGAACGACCAGCCGAAGGTTTTCAGTACCACTGGCTACCCAATCCCTTGGTATCGGGTGTACGGGTCTCCCCCGCGCCGCACCCGGCTTTACGAAACATTGACCCCGAAGTCTAGAGCGATCCCCCGCAGTCCGGACGCGTACCCCTGTCCCACCGCCCGGAACTTCCACTCGCCCTGGTAGCGGTAGACCTCACCGAAGATCATCGCGGTCTCGGTGGAGGCGTCCTCGCTCAGGTCGTAGCGGGCCAGTTCCTGGCCGTCGGCCTGGTTGACCACCCGGATGAAGGCGTTGCTGATCTGCCCGAAGGTCTGGCCGCGTTCGTCGGCCATGTGGATCGACACCGGAAAGACGATCTTGTCGCAGTGGGCGGGCACCTTGGACAGGTCGATCAGGATCGACTCGTCGTCGCCCTCGCCCTCACCGGTGAGGTTGTCTCCGGTGTGCTCCACCGAGCCGTCCGGGCTCTTGAGCTGGTTGTAGAAGATGAACCACTCGTCGCCGAGCACCCGCCCGCTGTTGAGTACCAGCGCGCTGGCGTCGAGGTCGAAGGGGGCTCCGGTGGTGGAGCGCGCGTCCCAGCCGAGTCCGATCATCACCTGTGTGAGGTTCGGCGCGGCCTTGGACAGGGAGACGTTGCCTCCCTTGGCGAGCGTGACGCCCATGATGCTGGTCCTCCCCTGGTCATGCCTCTTTGGTTGTCCTGCGCGTCCGGCGCCGCACGCGGTCGGTGCGGCGCCGGACGGTGAAACGACGAGCCGGTGGAGCGGGGGACGTCAGACGTTCACGCCGAAGTCCTGCGCGATGCCGCGCAGACCCGAGGCGTACCCCTGCCCGATGGCCCGGAACTTCCACTCCGCGCCGTGCCGGTACAGCTCACCGAAGACCATCGCGGTCTCGGTGGAGGCGTCCTCGCTGAGGTCGTAGCGCGCGATCTCCGCCTCTCCGGCCTGGTTGACGACGCGGATGAACGCGTTGCGCACCTGACCGAAGGACTGCTGGCGGTTCTCGGCGTCGTAGATCGAGACCGGGAAGACGATCTTCTCGATGTCGGCCGGGACCCCGGCCAGGTTGATCTTGATCTGCTCGTCGTCGCCCTCGCCCTCACCGGTGATGTTGTCACCGGTGTGCTCCACCGAGCCGTCGGGGCTCTTGAGGTTGTTGAAGAAGATGAAGTGCTGGTCACTGGCGACCTTGCCCGCGCTGTTCAGCAGCAGCGCGCTGGCGTCGAGGTCGAAGTCGGTGCCGGTCGTGGTGCGCACGTCCCACCCCAGACCGACGATGACCGCGGTCAGGCCCGGCGCCTCCTTGGTCAGCGATACGTTGCCGCCCTTGCTGAGGCTGACTCCCACGAGTCCTCCATTGGTGTCCAGGGGCGGGAAGCCCCGTCATGCGTTGCTATCGGATCAAACGACTCGATCCTAGTGACGGGTTCCCACCGCCCGCAGTGCTTGCGACCGAAGAATCACAGGGTGTCGAGCGCGGTGACGTACTCGTTCAGGTCACGGGCGTCCGGCAGACCGTTGACGACGGTCCAGCGCACGACGCCCTCCTTGTCGATGACGAAGGTGCCGCGCACGGCGCAGCCCTTGGCCTCGTCGAAGACGCCGTAGGCGCGCGAGGTCTCGCCGTGCGGCCAGAAGTCGCTGAGCAGCGGGTACTCCAGGCCCTCCTGCTCGGCGAAGACGCGCAGGGTGTGGATGGAGTCGTTGGAGACGGCGAGCACCTGGGTGTCGCGGTCGGAGAACCTCGGGAGGTTGTCGCGCACCTCGCACAGCTCACCGGTGCACACGCCGGTGAAGGCGAACGGGTAGAAGAGCAGCACCACGTTCTTGTCGCCGCGGAGGTCGGAGAGCCGCACGGTGCGGCCGTGGTTGTCCTTCAGTTCGAAGTCGGGCGCCTTCTCGCCGACCTGGATCGCCATGCGTCATCCCTCCAGTGGGGCTGTTCGGGTGGATCACCCACCCTACGCAGCGGCCACCGGGTTCCGGCGCGCGACCCGGTTCCGAGCGCGGCTCCGGCCAGGGGTGACCCCGGCCGGGGGCCGCGCTCGGCGGGCGTTCACTTCTTGGACTTGGCCGCCTTGGGGGTGGCCAGGCGGCTGCCGCTCCAGTCCTTGCCGACGCTGACGCTCTTGGACGCCGTCAGTCCGGCCGTCGTCGCGGCCTCCGAGATGTCACTCGGCTCGACGTACCCCGAACGGCCGGTCTTCGGCGTCAGGAGCAGGATGGCGCCGCCTTCCTCGATGTACGTGGTGGCATCCACCAGCGCATCCGTCAGGTCGCCGTCGTCGTCGCGGAACCACAGCACGACGGCGTCGGCCACGTCGTCGTACTCCTCGTCCATCAGGTCGCTGCCGATGGCTTCCTCGATGGCATCGCGGAGTTCCTGGTCGACGTCGTCGTCGTAGCCGATCTCCTGGACCACCTGCCCGGGCTGGAACCCCAGCCTTACGGCGGGGTTCGTCCGCTCCTCCGCGTGGTCCGCGGTCGCGCTCACGGGTTGCCTCCTGATCATGTCTTTGGATTGGGGTGTCCCCCGCTCCTTCGAGTCCGGGGGATCTCAGCCACGCGCGTGCGCGAAGCATTGGCCGTAGTCCACACGGGCGGGGCGGATCGCGCAAGTACCCGGCGGTTCGGACCGCCGAAACGGTGACGATCCCGGCGCTGTCGCCGCAACCCACGCCACACTTCCGCGACTGTTGGTGACGCACACCACACCGTTGTGCCCTGTTTGCGCGTTTGGGAACCATATACGGGTACGGATTTCGAAGGCTTTTGCGCCGAGAGCTGACGAAGGTCTCGGTTACCCCGGGGTAGAGATGACGTTTGCCGCGCCGAGGTAGACGATGGGGGACGGCGCAGGCATCGGCGCACGCATATGGACAACCCTCTGACAGGTAAGGATCAGCGTGGCTTCCGGATCCGATCGCAATCCGATCATCATTGGCGGCCTTCCGAGTCAGGTTCCTGACTTCGATCCCGAGGAAACCCAGGAGTGGCTCGACTCACTCGACGCCGCGATCGACGAGCGCGGGCGGGAGCGCGCCCGCTACCTGATGCTGCGGCTGATCGAACGGGCCCGTGAGAAGCGTGTGGCCGTGCCCGAGATGCGCAGCACGGACTACGTCAACACGATCGCCACCCGGGACGAGCCGTTCTTCCCCGGCAACGAGGAGATCGAGCGCAGGATCCTCAACGCCACCCGGTGGAACGCCGCCGTGATGGTCTCGCGCGCGCAGCGCCCCGGCATCGGCGTCGGCGGCCACATCGCCACGTTCGCCTCCTCCGCCTCCCTCTACGACGTGGGCTTCAACCACTTCTTCCGGGGCAAGGACGAGGGCGACGGCGGCGACCAGGTCTTCTTCCAGGGCCACGCCTCGCCGGGCATCTACGCCCGCGCGTACCTGCTGGACCGCCTCTCCGAGCAGCACCTCGACGGGTTCCGCCAGGAGAAGTCCAAGGCGCCGTACGGGCTGTCCTCGTACCCGCACCCGCGGCTGATGCCGGGCTTCTGGGAGTTCCCGACGGTGTCGATGGGCCTCGGCCCGATCGGCGCGATCTACCAGGCGCGGATGAACCGCTACATGCACGCGCGCGGGATCGCGGACACCTCGAAGTCGCACGTGTGGGCGTTCCTCGGCGACGGCGAGATGGACGAGCCGGAGTCGCTGGGCCAGCTGACCATCGCCGCGCGGGAGGGCCTGGACAACCTCACCTTCGTCGTCAACTGCAACCTCCAGCGCCTGGACGGGCCGGTGCGCGGCAACGGCAAGGTCATCCAGGAGCTGGAGTCGGTGTTCCGGGGCGCGGGCTGGAACGTGATCAAGCTGATCTGGGACCGCACCTGGGACCCGCTGCTCGCCCAGGACCGCGACGGCGTCCTGGTCAACAGGATGAACACGACGCCGGACGGCCAGTTCCAGACGTACGCCACCGAGTCCGGCGCCTACATCCGCGAGCACTTCTTCGGCGACGACCACCGGCTGCGCGCGATGGTCGAGAACATGACCGACGAGCAGATCCTGCACCTCGGGCGCGGCGGCCACGACCACCGCAAGGTGTACGCGGCGTTCAAGGCGGCCGTGGAGCACCAGGGCCAGCCGACGGTGATCCTCGCCAAGACGATCAAGGGCTGGACGCTCGGCCCGAACTTCGAGGGCCGCAACGCCACGCACCAGATGAAGAAGCTGACGGTCGACGACCTGAAGCGCTTCCGGGACCGCCTCCACCTGCCGATCTCCGACAAGGACCTGGAGTCCGGCGCGCCGCCGTACTACCACCCGGGCCGGGACTCGGAGGAGATCCAGTACATGCACGACCGCCGCAAGGGCCTCGGCGGGTACGTGCCGACGCGGGTGGTGCGCTCCAAGCCGCTGCCGCTGCCCCCGGACAAGACGTACGCGACCGTGAAGAAGGGCACCGGTCAGCAGCAGATCGCCACGACCATGGCGTTCGTACGGCTGCTGAAGGACCTCATGCGGGACAAGGAACTCGGCAAGCGGTTCGTGCTGATCGCGCCGGACGAGTACCGCACCTTCGGCATGGACTCCTTCTTCCCGAGTGCGAAGATCTACAACCCGCTCGGCCAGCAGTACGAGTCGGTGGACCGGGAGCTGCTGCTCGCCTACAAGGAGTCCCCGACCGGCCAGATGCTGCACGACGGCATCTCCGAGGCGGGCTGCACCGCGTCGCTGGTGGCGGCCGGGTCGGCGTACGCGACGCACGGCGAACCGCTGGTCCCGGTGTACGTCTTCTACTCGATGTTCGGTTTCCAGCGCACCGGCGACCAGTTCTGGCAGATGGCCGACCAGCTGGCGCGCGGTTTCGTCCTGGGCGCGACCGCCGGCCGTACGACCCTGACCGGCGAGGGCCTCCAGCACGCGGACGGCCACTCGCAGCTGCTGGCGTCCACCAACCCGGCGTGCGTCGCCTACGACCCGGCGTACGGGTATGAGATCGCGCACATCGTGCAGGACGGCCTGCGCCGGATGTACGGCTCCGACCAGCGGCATCCGCACGGTGAGGACGTCTTCTACTACCTGACCGTCTACAACGAGCCGATCCAGCACCCCGCCGAGCCGGAGGACGTCGACGTCGAGGGCATCCTCAAGGGCGTCCACCGCATCAGTGAGGGCACCTCCGGGACCATCCCGGCGCAGATCCTCGCCTCCGGTGTCGCGGTGCCGTGGGCCCTGGAGGCCCAGCGGATCCTCGCCGAGCAGTGGAACGTCCAGGCCGGGGTCTGGTCCGCGACCTCCTGGAACGAGCTGCGGCGCGAGGCGGTGGACTGCGAGCGGCACAACCTGCTGCACCCGGAGGAGGAGCAGCGGGTGCCGTACGTCACCCGGAAGCTGGGCGAGGCGCAGGGGCCGTTCCTGGCGGTGTCCGACTGGATGCGGTCGGTGCCGGACCAGATCGCGCGGTGGGTGCCGGGGACGTACCAGTCGCTGGGCGCGGACGGCTTCGGCTTCGCGGACACCCGGGGCGCGGCGCGGCGCTTCTTCCACATCGACGCCGAGTCGATCGTGGTGGGCGTGCTGGCGGAGCTGGCGAAGGAGGGGAAGGTGGACCGGTCGGTGCTGAAGCAGGCGATCGACCGGTACCAGCTGCTGGACGTGGCGGCGGCGGACCCGGGGACGGCCGGGGGCGACGCGTAGGCCCGTGGGGTGGGGGCGGTGCGGATCCGTCCGCGCCGCCCCCACCGTTTCCTACGATGGCCCGCATGTCCGACGTCACCGCATCCACCGCCCGGGACCGCTGGGAGCGACGCACGCAGGGGCCGCTGCTGGTCCTCGCCGTCGTCTTCGCCCTCGCCTACGCCTATCCGATCGTCGAGCCGGACGCGCCGGAGGCGATGCTGACCGCCTGCCACGTCGCCAACTGGACGGTGTGGGGTGCGTTCGCCGTCGACTACCTCGCCCGGCTGTGGCTGACGGAGGACCGGCTGCGGTTCGTCCGCGGCAACCCGCTGGCGTTGCTGGCGGTCGTCCTGCCGTTGCTCCAGCCGTTGCGGCTGCTGAAGCTGGTGTCGCTGCTGCTGCTCGCGGGGCAGCGGGCGCGGGTGGCGTCGCAGGTGCGGGTGACGACGTATGTCGCGGGGTCGTGCCTGGGGCTGCTGGTGTTCGGGGCGCTCGCCGTGCTGGAGGTCGAGCGGGGGAAGCCGGGGGCGTCGATCCACACGCTGGGGGACGCGATCTGGTGGGCGTTCACCACGATGACCACCGTGGGGTACGGGGACATGGCGCCGACGACCGGCCTGGGGCGGGTGCTGGCGATCGGGCTGATGCTGTCGGGGATCGCGTTGCTGGGTGTGGTCACCGCGAACATCGCCGCGTGGTTCATCGCCCGGTTCGAGATGGACGACGCGGAGGAGCGGCGGCAGACGGAGGCGATCGTGGCGCTCACGGAGGAGGTGCGGGCGTTGCGGGCGGAGGTGGCCGCGATCGCCTCCGGCGCGGTGCGGGAGCGGCCGACGGAGCTGGACCCTCGGTGACCTGGTGCCCGGCGTCGCCGCTCGCGCGGGGTGGGTCGCCCGCCCGGCACCAACGGGCGTCGCTTCCGCGGATCGGGTGCCACCAACGGGCGCCGCTTCCGCGGATCGGGCGCCGCCCCAGCGGCACGACTGCCCGCAGCCGGGGCGGCACGGGTAGGCGGGCGTGACGGTGCGCGCAGCCGGGGCGGCACGGTTGGGCAGGCGTGACTGAGCCCGCCCAGGGGCGCGGGGAACCGCGCGACCGGCCAGTGACGGCCCGCAGGTCCCCGCGCAGGGGTTAGAAGACCCCCGCCCCCGGGGACGCCGCCCCCGCGAGCCAGATCAGGGCCAGCAGGGTGTCTATCGCGCCCAGGACCACCGCTATCAGGGCCGGGACGTGGCGGGAGCCCGTCCAGGTGCGGCCCATGGCGAGCCACCCGCAGACGATCGCCGCCGGACCGAGGATGATCCCCAGCACGAAGAAGCCAGCGACAGCGCAGATGGCACCGATGATTCCGAGCGTCGCGCGATCCGGCCCGGTCCGTGACCACGTCCGGCCACGCGAGCGGGGGTTCCTGCGCGCGCTCTGTCCGAAGCCCGCCATCATCAACTCCCGGAGTTGGTCGGTGTGTTCGGCCTTCGACACGCGAGTACCCCGCCCGCGCAACTCAACCCCCGTCCCTTGTCAAGGGCGTTCAGACGTGTACCGCTCCTCCGCCCGCCTCCGCGTTCTCCCCGCGCTTGGCCAGGAAGGCCACCAGCACGGCGACCGCCGCGACCCCGGCCGCGGTGAGGGAGGCCAGGCTCATGCCGGAGATGAAGGTGTCGTGGGCGACGTCGGTGATCTGGGCGGCGACCTGCGCGGGGGTTTCGGGGGTCACCGGCGCCGCGCCGACCTGGACCGCCTCCGACGCCTGGTCCATCTGCTCGGGGCTCAGCGGTGGCAGCCCCGCGTCGGCCCAGTTGCCGGGCAGGTCGCTGTCGACCTTGGAGGCCATGATGGCGCCCAGGACGGCCGTACCCAGGCTGCCGCCGATCTGCATGGCGGACTGCTGGAGGCCGCCGGCGACCCCGGACAGCTCCAGCGGGGCGTTGCCGACGATGACCTCGGTGGCGCCGACCATGACGGGGGCGAGGCCGAGGCCCAGCAGGGCGAACCAGAGGGACATCAGGCCGCTGCCGGTGTCGGTCTCCAGGGTGGAGACGCCCCACATGGCGACGGCGGTGCAGGCCATGCCGGTGACCAGCGGGACGCGCGGGCCCACCGCGGTGATCGCGGCCCCGGCGAGCGGCGAGCCGACGATCATCATGCCGGTGAGCGGCAGCAGGTGCAGACCGGCGTCGACGGGGCTCATGCCGTGCACGTTCTGCAGGTAGAACGTGACGAAGAAGAGGCCGCCCATGAAGGCGATGGCCATCAGGACCATCAGGACGACACCGGCCGACAGCGACACCGAGCGGAACAGCGCGAGCGGGATCAGCGGCTCCTTCACCCGGGTCTCCCAGAGGGCGAAGACCACGAACAGGGCGACCGACGCGACGAGGAACAGCCAGGTCCTGCCGTCGCCCCAGCCCCAGGTGGGGGCCTTGATGAGGGCCCAGACCAGGCAGAACATCGCCACGGAGAGCAGCACGATGCCGAGGATGTCGAAGGACCGCGGGGCGTTCTCGGCGCGGTGGTCGAGCAGGATCCACGCCCCGAGCGCGAGGGCGAGGACGCCGACGGGGACGTTGATGAAGAAGACGGACTGCCAGTTGACGTGCTCGACGAGCACGCCGCCGAGGATCGGGCCGCCCGCGGTGGAGGCGCCGATGACCATGCCCCAGATGCCGATGGCCATGTTCAGCTTCTCGGCCGGGAAGGTGGCCCGCAGCAGCCCGAGCGCGGCGGGCATCAGCAGCGCGCCGAACAGGCCCTGGAGGACGCGGAAGGTGACGACCAGCGCGATGCTGCTGGACAGTCCGATGGCGCCGGATGCGGCGGCGAAGCCGACGACGCCGACGAGGAAGGTCTGACGGTGGCCGAAGCGGTCACCGAGCTTGCCCGCGGTGATCAGGCAGACGGCCAGGGCCAGGAAGTAGCCGTTGGTGATCCACTGGACGTCGGCGAAGCTGGCGTCCAGGTCCTTCTGGATGGCCGGGTTGGCGATCGCCACGATGGTGCCGTCCAGGGCGACCATCATGACCCCTACGGCGACGGTGATGAGCGTGAACCAGGGGTGGCCGCGCAGCCCCTTGCCGGGGGTCGCGTCCGACGGCCCCGCCGCGTCGATGGTGGTCTGACTAGTCATGCCGACGAGGCTAATGACAGCCGCTGACAGTTGACAAACGTATTCACAAGTCGGTAACTGACGCGACACTCCCGCTGGACGACCGAACAGGAGAGACGGTTCCTTGAATGGTGAACAGAGCATCGGACTGCGCGAGCGCAAGAAGCGCCGCACCCGGGACGCGCTGGTGCGTGCCGCGCTGGAGCTGTTCACCGAGCAGGGGTACGAGCGCACCACCGTGGACGAGATCGCCGAGGCCGTCGAGGTCTCGCAGCGGACCTTCTTCCGCTACTTCGCGGGCAAGGAGGAGGCCGCCCTGGCGCTCCAGGCGCTGGCGGAGGAGCACTTCGTCGCCGCGGTGCGGGCCAGGCCGCCGCACGAACCGCCCATGGAGGCGCTGCGCCGGGCGATCCTGGAGGGCTGGGACACCATCAGCGACGCCATCGAGGCCGTCGTACCCGTCAAACTGCACCTGCGGATGTGGCGGGTGGTCGAGTCGACGCCGGTGCTGCTCGCCGCCCATCTGCGGCGGGCCATGGAGACCGAGGAGCTGGTCACGCGGGTGATCGCCGAGCGGGAGGGGCTCGACGCGGACACCGACCCGCGGCCCCGGGTGGCGGTGGCCGTCTTCAGCGGGGTGATCCGGGCCACCGAACGGCAGTGGGGCGCGGACGGCGACTTCAGCGTGCCCGCGATCCGGGCGCTGACGGCGCGCTACCTCGACCAGGTCGGCCCGGCACTGGCGGGCGACTGGCGGGCGCCCGGGGCCTGAACACGCCGGGGGAACGGGCGGGATTCCCTGTCGACCCTGTGGACTCCGTCACACCGAATCGTCACTTATCGACCAGAGTTGACCGCATTGCCACCCCAACTCTGGCCCTGGTTCTCAAACGTGATCCCCATCACTTGATTCACGTGAGACCGTCCCGTTCTCCTAGTGTGTCCTCCCAGTGACTTCCTTCGACACCTCCCCGCAACTCGGCGTCTGGCGCGCACTGCTCGCGCTGGCCGTCGTGTTCGTGATGCTGGCGACCTCCGGCTGGACCGCGCTGCGGGGCGAGCGGGAGTCGACGCCGTTCCGGGCTGCGGTCAGCGCCTGGGAACACGGCAGGCTGCACGGACGCCACCTGCCCGACCCGCAGTCCGCCCCCGAACGGCTGGCCCGCTTCTTCGCCGCCCTCTCCGACACGGACCGCGCCCACCTGGCCCACCGCTACCCCCTGGTCGTCGGCAACATGAACGGCGCCCCCGTGGGCCTGCGCTACCGGGCCAACCGCGTCGCCCTCACGCAGGCCCGCACGGTCGAGCGGCGACGGATGCACGACCCCCGGCTCACCCCGGCCGGTCAGTACGAGGCGGGCCGCCGGATGCACCGCCTGGAGTCGCTGCTCACGCCGGGCCGGAACATCCTCGCGTTCAGCCCGGACGGCTCGGGCCGGGTCGCCGAGGTCTTCGGCGACCTCACCAGGGCCGAGCGGGTCTCGGTCGTCGTCCCCGGCGTCGACACCGACCTGCTCACCTTCCAGCGCACCCGGCGCAGGTACAGCGCCCCGGTCGGCATGGCCGAGTCGCTGTACCGGGCCGAGCGCGCGATCGGCCCCGGCACGCCCACGGCCGTGATCGCCTGGGCCGACTACACCGCACCCAGCGGTATCGGCATGGACGCGGCGACCGCGATGCGCGCCGAGCGCGGTGCCGTACGGCTGGACGCGCTGGTGCGTGCGCTGCCCGGCCGGGCGCCGGTCTCGCTGTTCTGCCACAGCTACGGCTCGGTGGTGTGCGGGGTCGCCGCGCACCGGCTGCCGGACCGGGTGACGGACATCGCGGTCGCGGGCAGCCCCGGGATGCGCGCCGAGAAGGCGACGCACCTGCGGACCTCCGCCCGGGTGTGGGCGATGCGGGACGCGGACGACTGGATCCAGGACGTGCCCTACCTGGAACTGGGCGGCCTCGGGCACGGCGCCGACCCGGTGTCCGCGGCGTTCGGCGCGCGGGTGCTGTCGGCGGACGGCGCGCACGGGCACGCCGGGTACTTCGAGCCCGGCACGGAGAGCCTGTGGAACTTCGCCGAGATCGGGGTCGGCGCATACTCGTCGGTGCACTGCGCCGACGATGCCGGGGGGTGCCGGGCGGGTTTGTCCCGTACGGACCCGGTCGGACGCGCGTAGAGACGGAAGAACTGCGGTCCGTGCGGGGAGGGGACGAACGAGCACATGCCGCATACGATGAGCCGCATGGGTGACGTACTGGCCGGATTTCATGCCGCCTGGGAGTTCGGGACCGACTCCGTGCTCATCCGCTACGAGCGGGGGATCCGCACACCGAAGCTGTTCCAGGCGCTCGGGGAACGCCGTGTCCCCCTGGCGGCGTTCGCGGGGGTGACGCTCTCCCCCGGCAAGCGCGGGACCGTCGTACTGCGGGCGGAGCCGAGGCCGGGCGCCGACCCCCTGATGGAGGCGGCGGCGGGGCAGTTGAAGGACGCGCACGACCCGTACCGGCTGGTGCTGCCCGCCGAGCGGGAGTCCCTCGCCGAGCGGTACGCCGACGGGCTGCGGTCGCGGATCGACGACGCCGGTCCCGCCGACCGGCACCTCGTGGCGGCGCCCGAGGCGCCGCTCGCGTTCAAGGCGTACGACGGCAAGGCGTCCTTCGACGGGACGACGGTGCGGTTCCGCTGGTTCTGGACGGGCGCGTCCACCGCCAAGTGGAAGGCCGGGGACCAGAGTTTCGCCGTCACCGAGCTGGGCGGGGTGGAGTGGCGGTCCCCGGACGGCCTCGACGGCCACCTGCGCCTCCTCCCCCGCGACGGCACCCCGACCACCGTCCCCGCCGACCAGGACCCGGCCGCCGTGACCTTCGGCCTCGGCTACGGGCCCGTCCACGAGTCCCTCCCCTTCGCGGCGGCGGTACTGTCCGCCGTACGCGGCAGATCGACGGCGGTCCCGGCGACGGCGGTACCACGCCGGGACCCGGCCGACATAGCCGAGCGGATCCGTCACCTCGGGGAGCTGCACCAGGCCGGTCTGGTGACCGACGAGGAGTTCTCGTCCAAGAAGGCGGAGTTGTTGGCCGAGCTGTAGCAGGGGTTCTTCGGGTGCGGGTGCGTCGTGGCTGGTCGCGCCCGCGCGGCGGAGCCGCGTATCAATACAGCCCCGCGCCCCTGAGAAGCCCGTTACTCGCGCCCCGCCGAAGAGAACCGCATGTCCGCGTAGCGGTCGCCCGCCACCTGGGCCGCGATGCCGTCGAGCTGGGCCAGTTCCTCCTCCGTCAGGACGATGCCGGTCGCCGCCACGTTCTCCTCCACCCGGCTCGGCTTGCGGGTGCCCGGGATCGGGACCAGGGGCAGGCCGTGGACCGCCGACTGCTGGTGGACCCAGGCCAGGGCGATCTGGCCGAGGGACGCGCCGTGCGCCTCGGCCACCGCGCGGACCGGGGCCAGGAGGGCGGCGTTCGCGGCGGCGTTGTCGCCGGTGAACCGGGGCTGGTGGCGGCGGAAGTCGTCCGCGGTGAGGTCGGTCTCCGCGTTGGTGAAGGCACCGGTGAGGAACCCGCGGCCGAGCGGCGAGTACGGCACCACGGTGACGCCCAGCTCCGCGGCGGCCGGGACCACGTTCGCCTCGATGTCCCGGCTGAACAGCGACCACTCCGACTGGAGCGCGGCGATCGGGTGCACGGCGTGCGCCGCCCGCAGCTCGTCGGCGGTGACCTCGCTCAGCCCGAGCTGCTTGACCTTGCCCTCGCGCACCAGGTCGGCCATCGCGCCGACGGTCTCCTCGATCGGCACGTTCACATCGCGCCGGTGCATGTAGTACAGGTCGATCACGTCGACGTCGAGGCGCTTCAGGCTGGCCTCGACCGCCTGGCGGATGTAGGGCGGGTCGTTGCGGATGACCCGCTTCGAGGGGTCGTCCGGCGGGATCGACAGGGCGAACTTGGTCGCGATGACGACCTCGTCGCGGTGCGCCTTGAAGAACGGCGACAGGAAGCGCTCGTTCTCCCCGGCACCGTAGGCGTCGGCCGTGTCGTACAGGGTGACGCCGAGTTCCAGCGCCCGTTCCAGGGTGGCCCGGGAGGCGTCGGCGTCCGCGGGGCCGTAGGCGAAGCTCATGCCCATGCAGCCCAGGCCCTGGGCGCCCACCTCGGGGCCGTCCGTGCCCAGCTTCACCGTCGTGATCGTCATGAGGACCTCTCTGATGCCAGCGCGTGTCCGGCGTCCGCGTAGAAATCGATCTTCCGGTCCAGGACGGCGAGGGTGCCCTGGAGTTCCGCGATCCGGGCCAGCACGTCCTGCCGGGTCTGCTTGAGCAGTTCGAAGCGTTCGGTGTACGTGTGGTCGCCCTCGCGGACGAGTTCGGCGTACCGCACCATGTCGGCGACCGGCATCCCGGTCAGCCGGAGCTTGCCGACGAGGTCGAGCCAGTCGAGGTCGCGGTTGCGGTAGCGCCGCTGCCCGGTGTGCGACCGGTCGATGTGCGGCATCAGCCCGATGCGCTCGTACCAGCGCAGGGTGTGCGCCGACAGACCGGTGAGGGCGACGACCTCGCTGATCGTGTACCTGTCCTGTCCGTCCGGTCGCCGCTCCTGCTGGGGCGGTCCGGCGCAGCTGTCGGTCCTGGTGGCCGTGGCGGTCGCCGCGGCCGTGGTCTCCATCACCGTCATGCCCCCCACGCTATGACCTTGGAGTGCGCTCCAAGCAAGCGGCGGCGGCAGAAAACCGTCGGTGGCGGGGGGCGGGCGCCGGTGTCATAGGCTCGGCCGCATGTCGCTGAAGAGCCTCGCGCTGATCGAGAACTGGCCCGTCCCCACCGCCGCGGCGGGCGTCGTACGGGCCGACGGCACGGTGCTGGGACGGCACGGGCCGGTCGGCCACCCCTTCCCGCTGGCCTCGGTCACCAAGCCGCTGGCGGCGTACGCCGTCCTGGTCGCGTACGAGGAGGGCGCGGTCGAGCTGGACGAACCGGCCGGGCCCGCCGGGGCCACGGTCCGTCACCTCCTCGCCCACACCTCGGGGCTGGCCTTCGACGACGAGCGCGTGATGTTCGGCCCCGGCGAGCGGCGGCTGTACTCCAACACCGGTTTCGAGGCGCTCGGCGACCACGTCGCCAAGGCGACCGAGATCCCGTTCCCCGAGTACCTGCGCCAGGCCGTCCTCGAACCCCTCGGCATGACGTCCACGACCCTCACCGGCTCCCCCGCCAAGGACGCCGTCTCCACCGTCGACGACCTGCTCCGCTTCGCCGCCGAGGTGCAGGCGCCGCGCCTGCTGGACCCGCGCACGGTCGCCGAGGCGATGACCGTCCAGTTCCCCGGCACCAAGGGCGTCCTGCCGGGCTACGGCCACCAGAACCCCAACGACTGGGGCCTCGGCTTCGAGATCCGCGACGGCAAGTCCCCGCACTGGACCGGCGCCACGTCCTCCCCGCGCGCCTTCGGCCACTTCGGCCAGTCCGGCACGTTCCTGTGGCTCGACCCCGACGCGGGCCTGGCCTGCGTCGCCCTGACGGACCGGGCGTTCGGGGAGTGGGCGATCGCGGCGTGGCCGGAGTTCACGGACGCGGTGCTCGCGGAGGCGGTGTGATTCCCCCGTTCCCCGGCGAAACCGCCCCCGGTTCGGGCACGCTCTGTGCATGGCCGGTTACGAAGACAGGGTGCCCGGATATCTGACGTTCCGGGTCGCCCCTCAGGAAGGGCCCATCGCGGCGTTCGCCGAGCAGGAGGCGTGGCAGGCGCGGGAGCGCTATCCCGAGTTGAGAGGGCTGGGGCTCGCGGAGTTCTTCTACGCGCGGGAACTCGACACCGGTGGCTGGGAGTTGTCCGAGTACGGTAGCGACACCCCGCAGGGCTCCCGGGACTCCCTCGGCTCGCACTTCAGGTTGCGCGCCCAGAAGGCCGAGGCCGACGGTGACGTGGAGGCCCACGCGACTTGGATGGCCGCCGCCGAGCGCATGGACGCGGAAGTGGTCAACGACGTGCGCGTCCGCGGCGAGCGGTTCCGCGTCCTGCGGGCCTCGCGGTTCGTCCGCGTCGGACGCAGCGGGCCCGAGCCGCCCCGCCCCTCCGACCCCGACCCCGGAGAGGCCGGGGACGGCTACCGGGAGCGGTCGCGCACCAAGGGCTTCGTCGTCGACCCCTATACGAGCGCGGGGTTGTCCGAGAGCCTCCTGAAGTACGACCTCCTCCAGCTCGTCGGGGCTCCCGAGAGCGCGCCCCCCGCCGTCCTGGCCGACGCGCGCCACGCCGCCCACGCCTGTCCGGGCGGTGTGCTGCTGCCCGCCGTCTTCATGGTCTCCGAACGGCGGGACGGGGAGTGGCAGTCGCACGACCCCGGCACCGCCAACGCCACCCCGCAGGGCGCCCGCGACAGCCTCGCCGGGTGGCTGCGGGTCATGGCGCCGTTCACCCTGCGACTCCCCGACGACAAACGGGCCGAGTACGCCCGCGCCGCCGACATCCTGGACGAGAAGCGCGGCAACAGCCTCACCGTCGACGGGATCCGGTACCGGATCACCCGCGTCGAGCGGCTGATCCGCATCGGTCCCGACGGTCCCGAAGGCCCCCGGCCCAGCGACTACGACCCCGAACCCCCGGTGCTGGTCCAGAAACGGCAGCTCCAGGAGCAGGGACTCTGGACCGAGGACGACGAGGACACCCCGATCGAACTCGACGAACGCTCCCTCGAACTCAAGGCCCTGTGGGACCAGGAGGAGGCCCGGCGCCTCGCCGTCAAGGCGCGCAAGGAGAAGAAGCGGCGCGGCTGAGCCGACTACTTGGCCCGGCATTCGAACCACACCGTCTTGCCGTCCCCGGTGGGGCGCACCGTCACGCCCCACCGGTCGGTCACCGCGTCCACCAGCAGCAGGCCACGCCCGTTGTCGGCGAGCGCGTCCCCACCGCCCCTGACCGGCAGCCGCGGACAGCTGTCGGACACCTCCACCCGCACGGCGGCGGGCAGCAGCAGGAAGCAGATACGGCACCGGCGCCCCGGCACATGCCGTACGACGTTCGCCACCAGCTCCGTCAGCGCCAGCTCGGCCGCGTCCGCCACGTCGAGCAGACCCGCGCCCGTCAGGTACAGCCGCAGGATGCGGCGCAGGTGCCGTGCCGAGTGCTCGCCCAACGCGAACTCGGCGCGGTACTTCGACTGAAAGTCCGTCGCCTGCGGACCAATTGCCTGATTCACATCACCATCCTGCGACGCACCGCATACGCTCGACTACGCAACGAAACGAACGCTGCGAGGCGTTGCAGGCCGGAGGTGCACACGTGGCCCACATCCAGACGCTCGACCCCACCGCGTCCCCGCTCCACTACTACGGCGGCGAACTGCGCCGCCTGCGGGAGGCGGCCGACCTGAGACAGGGTCGGCTCGGCGACATCATCTTCTGCACGGGTTCGCTGGTGGGCCAGATCGAGACCGCGAAGAAGGTCCCGACGCGGGACTTCTCCGAGCGGGTGGACGCGGCACTGGGTACGGACGGGGTGTTCTCGCGGCTGGTGGGGCTCGTGCTGCGCAGCCAACTCCCGACGTGGTTCCAGCCGTACGCGGATATGGAGGCGCGCGCCACGTACATCTCCGCGTACCAGGCGCAGGTGGTGTACGGCTTGTTGCAGACGGAGGCTTACGCCCGGGCGCTGCTCGGCGTCGATCATCCCGACAGGGTCGACGAGATGGTGGCGGCCCGGCTGGACCGGCAGCGCATCCTGGGGCGCGAGCAGCCACCGGTTCTGTGGGTGGTCATGAGCGAGGCCGCACTGCTCCAGTGCGTCGGTGGCCGTGACGTCATGCGCGGGCAACTGGCCCGCCTGTTGGAGTTCCATGACGACCCGTGGGTGCAGATCCAGGTGGTTCCGTTCTCGGTCGGGCAGCACACGGGAATGATGGGTTCCTTCAACCTCCTCAGGTTCGACGACGACCCGGACCTGTTCTACGTGGAGAGCTACGACCAGGGCCATATGACTGCCAACCCGCAAGTGATCAGGGAGCGTTCGGTCGGTTACGCTCGTCTGCAAGCCACGGCCCTCTCCCCCGAGGACTCGGCGGCACTGATCGCTCGTGTGATGGAGGAACGCTATGGGGACCAGCCATGACCTGACCACAGCGCCGTGGCGAAAGTCGTCCTACAGCGGCACCAGCGGCGGCGACTGCGTCGAGTGCACCGTCACCGATGGCGCCGTGTGGCGTAAGTCCTCGCACAGCGGTAGCACCGGCGGCGACTGCGTCGAGTGCACCGTCACTGGCGGCGCCGCGTGGCATAAGTCCTCGCACAGCGGAAACACCGGCGGCGAGTGCGTAGAAGCCGCCCCCGGATGCCCCACCGGTACCGTCCCCGTCCGGGACAGCAAGAACCCCTCTGGTCCCATCCTCACCGTCGGTGGAACCGCCTGGCAGACATTCGTCGACGGGCTGCGTTAGTCCTCCGTCATTTCCCAGAGGAGCAGCTCCGTGCCGGGGAACAGGCCCACCGCCTCCACCCCTTTCTCGTCCGTGAGCCGCATCGCGTCTCCCGGGCGCAGGTGCTCCTCCCCCAGCCGTACCTCGCCCCGTACGACATGGACGTACCCGTACCGCGCGTCCGGGACCGCCGTCCGCTCCCCCTCCCCCAGGCGCCGTACGTGCAGCATCGCGCCCGCCTCGGGGAGGGCGTACGGCGTGGAGTCGGCGATGCCGCGGACGATCTCGTAGAAGGGGTCGCCGCCGGGAGACCGGGGGGCCAGCCACATCTGGAGGAAGACCAGGGGGGTCGGGCCGTCGTTGCGTTCCACGTGGCGGACGCCCGACGCGGCGCTCAGGCGCTGGACGTCGCCGGGGCGGACCACCGTCTCCCGGCCCGTCGAGTCGCGGTGGGTCAGCTCGCCCTCGACCACCCACGTCACGATCTCCGTGTGGCTGTGCGGGTGCTCGGTGAAGCCCGCGCCGGGGGCGAGGTGCTCCTCGTTGCAGGCGACCAGGGGGCCGAAGCGGAGGTTGTCGGGGTCGTAGTGCGGGCCGAAGGAGAAGGCGTGGCGGGTGGCGATGCCCGCGTGCGGGTCGCCGCCTGGGTAGCGCTCGTCCGCGCGCCGTACGTCCATCACGGGGTCCACCGTAGCCCCGCTCCCGTCCCCCGCCCGTGCGCACTGTGACCCGCCGGCGCATGTCCGGCGCCGGATAAGGCAGTCTTGTCCCGTGCCCGAACCCGAAACCCGCGCCGCCGACGCCTCCCCGCCCGCCGTCCACGCCCACGCCGCGACCCTGCGGCGGCTGGAGAAGTCCTCCGGCTCGCTCGCCGCGCAGGCGATCGCGCGGATGGACGAGACGCTGCCGTGGTACCGGGCGATGCCCCCGGAGAACCGTTCCTGGATCGGGCTGGTCGCCCAGGCCGGTATCGCCGCGTTCACGGAGTGGTTCCGGCGCCCGGACGCCCCGCAGGCGATCTCCACGGACGTGTTCGGGACCGCGCCGCGTGAGCTGACGCGGGCGATCACGCTGCGGCAGACCGTGGAGATGGTGCGGACGACGATCGAGGTCATGGAGACCGCGATCGACGAGGTCGCGGCGCCCGGCGACGAGAGCGTGCTGCGGGAGGCGCTCCTCGTGTACGCGCGGGAGATCGCCTTCGCGACCGCGCAGGTGTACGCGCAGGCGGCCGAGGCACGCGGTGCCTGGGACGCCCGGCTTGAGTCGCTCGTCGTGAACGCCGTGCTGAGCGGGGAGGCCGACGAGGGGGCCGTGAGCCGGGCCGCCGCGCTGGGGTGGAACTCGCCGGAGCACGTGTGCGTCGTCCTCGGGACCGCGCCGGACGGGGACAGCGAGCTGACCGTGGAGGCCATTCGGCGCGCGGCCCGGCACGCGAAGCTCCAGGTGCTCACCGGGGTGCTCGGGAACCGGCTGGTGGTGATCGCGGGGGGCAGTGACAACCCGCTGGCCGTCGCGAAGTCGCTGATCGGGCCCTATGCCGCCGGGCCCGTCGTCGCCGGGCCCGTGGTGCCCGACCTGCTGGCCGCGACCCGGTCCGCGCAGGCCGCCGCGGCGGGGCTGAAGGCGTGCTTCGCCTGGCAGGACGCCCCGCGCCCGGTCCTCGCTGACGATCTGCTTCCGGAGCGCGCCATAGCCGGGGACCCCGGCGCGCGCGAGCAGTTGGTGGAGGAGATCTACAGACCGCTGGAGGTCGCGGGGTCCGCGTTGCTGGAGACGCTGAGCGTGTATCTGGAGCAGGCGAGCAGTCTGGAAGGCGCCGCGCGGATGCTCTTCGTCCATCCCAACACCGTGCGCTACCGGCTGCGACGTGTGACTGACGTCACCGGTTGGTCGCCGTCCGATGTACGCTCCGCCTTCACGCTGCGGATCGCGCTCATCCTGGGACGTCTCGCCGACGGGGACCCCCAGTCCTAGCGTTTTGTCGGGGGTCCACAAAACCCCCTGCCGTTCTTCGTCCTTGTCCCCACGGGCGGCTTGGGCCGTCCACAAGAGAGAGTGTGAGAGTGCTCGTACTCGTCGCTCCCGGCCAGGGCGCCCAGACGCCCGGCTTCCTGACCCCCTGGCTCGAAC
The DNA here is from genome assembly GCF_040635175.1 of Streptomyces sp. NPDC006997. Lineage (NCBI taxonomy): Bacteria > Bacillati > Actinomycetota > Actinomycetes > Kitasatosporales > Streptomycetaceae > Streptomyces > Streptomyces sp. NPDC006997. The sequence goes on along the minus strand of NZ_JBEYHH010000010.1, from coordinate 30,316 downwards.
TGCCCGGCGCCGCCGACCGTGTGGCCGCCTGGTCCGACGCCGTCGGCCTGGACCTCGCCCACTACGGCACCCAGGCCGACGCCGACGCGATCCGTGACACCGCCGTGGCGCAGCCGCTGCTGGTCGCCGCCGGGCTGCTCTCCGCCATGGCACTCGGTGACAGCGCGTCCACGCCGGACGCCGTCGCCGGGCACAGCGTGGGCGAGATCACCGCCGCCGTGCTCGCCGGGGTCCTCGACGACACCGCCGCCCTGACCCTCGTACGCAGGCGCGGTCTGGCGATGGCCGAGGCCGCCGCGGTCACCGAGACCGGGATGTCGGCGCTGCTCGGCGGCGACCCCGAGGTCAGCGTGGCGCACCTGGAGAAGCTGGGGCTGACCCCGGCGAACATGAACGGCGCCGGTCAGATCGTCGCCGCGGGCACGCTGGAGCAGCTCGCCGCGCTGGCCGAGGACAAGCCGGAGGGGGTGCGCAAGGTGATGCCGCTGAAGGTCGCGGGCGCCTTCCACACCCCCCACATGGCCCCCGCCGTGGAGAAGCTGGAGGCGGCCGCCGAGGCGCTGACGCCCGCCGACCCGAAGGTCACCTACGTGTCCAACAAGGACGGCGCGGCGGTCGCCACCGGCGCCGAGGTCCTCCAGCGGCTGGTCGGGCAGGTCGCCAACCCGGTCCGCTGGGACCTGTGCATGGAGACGTTCAAGGAGCTGGGCGTCACCGCGCTCGTCGAGGTGTGCCCGGGCGGTACCCTCACCGGTCTCGCCAAGCGCGCGCTGCCCGGTGTGGCGACGCTCGCCCTGAAGACCCCCGACGACCTCGACGCGGCCCGCCAGCTCGTCGCCGAGCACGTCTGAAGACGCCCAAAGGAGCCGACCGGAACATGGCCAGAATCAAGCCCAGCAAGGGCGCCCCGTACGCGCGCATCCTCGGTGTGGGCGGCTACCGGCCCACCCGCGTCGTGCCGAACGAGGTGATCCTGGAGACCATCGACTCGTCCGACGAGTGGATCCGTTCGCGCTCCGGCATCGAGACCCGGCACTGGGCGGGCGCCGAGGAGACCGTCGCCGCGATGTCGGTGGAGGCCTCCGGCAAGGCCATCGCGGACGCCGGGATCGACGCCGCGCAGATCGGCGCGGTGGTCGTGTCCACGGTCAGCCACTTCAAGCAGACCCCGGCCATCGCCACCGAGATCGCCGACAAGCTCGGCACAGCGAAGGCCGCCGCCTTCGACATCTCCGCGGGCTGCGCGGGCTTCGGCTACGGCCTGACCCTCGCCAAGGGCATGATCGTCGAGGGTTCCGCCGAGTACGTGCTGGTCATCGGCGTGGAGCGGCTGAGCGACCTGACCGACCTGGAGGACCGCGCGACGGCCTTCCTGTTCGGTGACGGCGCCGGCGCGGTCGTCGTCGGCCCGTCGAAGGAGCCCGCGATCGGTCCCACGGTGTGGGGCTCGGAGGGCGACAAGGCGGAGACCATCAAGCAGACCGTGCCGTGGTCGGACTACCGGGACGGCGAGGTCGAGAAGTTCCCGGCGATCACCCAGGAAGGCCAGGCGGTGTTCCGCTGGGCCGTGTTCGAGATGGCGAAGGTCGCCCAGCAGGCGCTGGACGCGGCCGGGATCAGCGCGGACGAACTGGACGTCTTCATCCCGCACCAGGCCAACGAGCGGATCATCGACTCGATGGTGAAGACCCTGAAGCTCCCGGAGACCGTCACGGTCGCCCGGGACGTACGCACCACCGGCAACACCTCGGCCGCCTCGATCCCGCTCGCGATGGAGCGGCTCCTGGCGACCGGCGAGGCGAAGAGCGGCGACACCGCGCTCGTCATCGGCTTCGGGGCGGGTCTCGTCTACGCCGCGTCGGTCGTTACCCTCCCCTAGGCACTCCGTGCCGGATGATCCGTCCGGTACGGGAGCGAACCACAGCATCCCTCTACGGAAAACAACGAAGGAGCGCCAACATGGCCGCCACTCAGGAAGAGATCGTCGCCGGTCTCGCGGAGATCGTGAACGAGATCGCCGGCATCCCGGTTGAGGACGTCCAGCTGGACAAGTCCTTCACCGACGACCTGGACGTCGACTCGCTGTCCATGGTCGAGGTCGTCGTCGCCGCCGAAGAGCGTTTCGACGTCAAGATCCCGGACGACGACGTCAAGAACCTCAAGACCGTCGGCGACGCGACCGAATACATCCTCAAGCACCAGGGCTGATCAGATCCTGGGCTGACTGCCCCGCCACCCGGCGGTGGCGCCGTCATCCCCGCCTCGCGCGGGGGTTGTCCTCCTCGTAACCGTTGGAGAAAGAATTCCCGTGAGCCCGACCAATCGCACCGTGGTCGTCACCGGTATCGGCGCAACCACACCGCTGGGTGGCGACGCAGCCTCGACCTGGGAGGGGCTGGTGGCCGGACGTTCCGGCGTCAAGCCCCTGGAGCAGGAGTGGGCGGCCGACCAGGCCGTCCGCATCGCGGCCTTGATCGCCGTCGAGCCCTCCGAGGTCCTGCCCCGGCCGCAGGCCCGCCGACTCGACCGCTCGGCGCAGTTCGCGCTGATCGCGGCGCAGGAGGCGTGGGCCGACGCCGGTTTCACCGCCAAGGCCGGTGAGGGGTCGTCCGAGGTCGACCCGGACCGCCTCGGCACGGTCATCGCCTCCGGCATCGGCGGTGTGACCACCCTGCTCGACCAGTACGACGTGCTGAAGGAGAAGGGCGTACGCCGCGTCTCCCCGCACACCGTCCCCATGCTGATGCCGAACGGCCCGTCCGCCAACGTGGGCCTGGCCGTGGGCGCCCGCGCGGGCGTGCACACCCCGGTCTCCGCCTGCGCCTCCGGCGCCGAGGCCATCGGCTACGCCGTCGAGATGATCCGCACCGGGCGCGCCGACGTCGTCGTCGCCGGTGGCACGGAGGCGGCGATCCACCCGCTGCCCATCGCCGCGTTCGGCAACATGATGGCGATGTCCAAGAACAACGACGACCCGCAGGGCGCGTCGCGCCCCTACGACACCGCGCGGGACGGCTTCGTCCTCGGTGAGGGCGCGGGCGTCGTCGTCCTGGAGTCCGCCGAGCACGCCGCCAAGCGCGGCGCCCGCGTCTACGCGGAGGCGGTCGGCCAGGGCATCTCCGCCGACGGCCACGACATCGTGCAGCCGGAGCCGGAGGGGCGGGGCATCGCCCACGCCCTGCACAACCTGCTGGACCGCACCGACCTGCTGCCGTCGGAGATCGTGCACGTGAACGCGCACGCGACGTCGACGCCCGCCGGTGACATCGCCGAGCTGAAGGCGCTGCGGAAGGTGTTCGGCGACGACGCCGACCACATCGCGGTGTCCGCGACGAAGTCGATGACGGGGCATCTGCTGGGCGGCGCGGGCGGGGTCGAGACCGTCGCGACCGTACTCGCGCTGTACCACCGGGTGGCGCCGCCGACCATCAACGTCGAGAACCTCGACCCGGAGGCGGAGGCCAACGCGGACGTGGTGCGGGGCGAGGCTCGGAAGCTGCCCGTGGAGGGCCGGATCGCGGCCCTGAACGACTCGTTCGGGTTCGGTGGGCACAACGTGGTGCTGGCGTTCCGGTCGGTGTGAGACTGGCGTCTCGTCAGCTGTTGATGGCCCGGGCCCCTTCGGGGGTCCGGGCCATCGCCGTTGGGGTGGGTGTGGTGTGCCGGGTGCGGGTGGTGTGTGGCTGGTCGCGCAGTGCCCCGCGCCCCTAGAAGCAGGGCACTTCCCTACCGCCCCTCGAAAAAGCGGGGCACTCCCCCACGCCCCCCGAAAGCCTCACACCACCTGGTGGAGCCATCTCACCGGGGCGCCCTCTCCCGCGTAGCGGAAGGGTTCCAGTTCGTCGTCCCAGGGCTTGCCCAGGAGCTTGGCGATCTCGGCCTCCAGGACGGTCTCGCCGCGTTGGGCGCGGAGCAGGGCGGCGCGGAGGCGGTCCTCGGGGATGAGGATGTCGCCGTGGATGCCGGTGACGGCGTGGAAGATGCCCAGGTCGGGGGTGCAGCTGTAGCGCTCGCCCTCGGCGGTGGGGCAGGGCTCGGCGGTGACCTCGAAGCGCAGCAGGTGCCAGCCGCGCAGCGCGGAGGCGAGCTTGGAGGCGGTGCCCGGCTGGCCCTGCCAGGAGAACTCCGAGCGCCAGGTGCCGGGCGCGGCGGGCTGCCGGATCCAGTCGAGGTTGACGCGCGTGCCCAGCACCCCGGCGACGGCCCACTCGACGTGCGGGCACAGCGCGCGCGGAGCGGAGTGCACGTACAGAACTCCACGTGTCGTCACCGGGACCTCCGAGCAGAGCGGGACGTGAGCGGGCGGGTGGGCGGTGGTGGCGGCGGGGCCGCACTGATGGCGAGGCTACCGTGCGGGGGCGCGCGGAGTGTGACGTACCGTCGGTCCCGGTGCGCCCGACGCCGCCCTTTCACCCGGCAGGACGCTTGTGCGGGGGTGTCGCGGGGGCACGCGCGCGGTCGGGAACTCCCGCGCGTTGGTATGGGTGGGGGCGAGTGAGGCGGCGGCGCGTCGAGCGAGGGGATCTTCTGGAGATGCGGAGTGGCGGTCACCGCGCGGGAGGTGTGCTCGCGGCGCTGGTCGCGGGCGCGCTGGCGCTGACGGGGTGTGACGCGGTCGGCGGCGACGCGGCGGACCCCACGGCGAGCAGCGCCCGGCCGTCGCCGAAGCCGACGCCGGAGTGGGACCGCAGCCCGGAGTCGCTCGTGGCGGTCGGTGACTCCATCACCCGGGGTTTCGACGCCTGCGGGGTGCTGTCGGACTGTCCCGAGGTGTCCTGGGCGACCGGGGACAGCGCGGAGGTGAACAGCCTGGCGGTGCGGCTGCTGGGGCGGTCGGGGGCGGCCGAGCGGAGCTGGAACTACGCGGTGTCCGGGGCCCGGATGGCGGACCTGCCCGGCCAGATGGCCCGCGCGGCGGCGCGGCGCCCGGAGTTGGTGACGGTGATGACGGGCGCGAACGACGCGTGCCGGGCGACGACGTCGCGGATGACGCCGGTGGCGGAGTTCCGTGCCGACTTCGAGGACGCCCTGCGCACGCTGCGCCGGTCCGCGCCGAAGGCGCAGGTGTACGTGGCGAGCGTGCCGAACCTGATGCGGCTGTGGTCGGAGGGCCGCGGCAACCCGCTGGGCCGGCAGGTGTGGAAGCTGGGCATCTGCCCCTCGATGCTGGACGACGCGGACGCCCTGGACTCGGCGGCCACCCTGCGCCGGGAGACGGTGCTGAGGCGCGTGGAGGACTACAACACGGTGCTGGAGGAGGTGTGCGCCGCGGACCGGCACTGCCGCTCCGACGGGGGCGCGGTGTACGACTTCCGGTTCGGTACGGACCAGTTGAGCCACTGGGACTGGTTCCACCCCAGCAAGGACGGCCAGGCGCGGCTCGCGGAGATCGCGTACCGCACCGTCACGGCCCGACAGTCGCCGTCCTAGCCACCGTGACCTAGGGTTTCGCTCATGAGTGGACTCTCCGGCACACATTTCGGCACACTTTCCGACGGCACCGAGGTGCGTAGTTGGACCCTGGAGCGCGCGGGCGTACGGGTCCGGGTCCTGTCGTACGGCGGGATCGTGCAGTCGGTGGAGGTGCCGGACCGCACCGGGCGCGCCGGGAACGTGGTGCTGGGGTTCGCTGACCTGGCGGGCTACGAGGAGCACCCGGGGCCGTACTTCGGCGCGCTGGTCGGGCGGTACGCCAACCGGATCGGGGGCGGCAGCTTCCCGCTGGACGGGCGGACGTACGAGGTGACCCGCAACGAGGGGCCGAGTTGTCTGCACGGCGGTGGGCGCGGTTTCGACCAGCGGGTGTGGGACGTCATACCGGACGGGCCGTACGCGGTGCGGCTGTCGCGGGTCAGCCCGGACGGCGAGGAGGGCTTCCCGGGGCGGGTGGAGGTGTCCGCGGTGTACGCGCTGGAGGAGTCCGGCGCGCTGCGGATCGACTACGAGGCGGTCACGGACGCGCCGACGGTCCTCGCCCTGACGAACCACTCGTACTGGAACCTGGGCGGGGTGGACGGCGGCCCGGAGAGCACCACCGGTCATGAGCTGCGGATCGACGCCTCCCGGTACACGCCGGTGGACGCCGACCTGATCCCGACCGGGGTGGCGGAGGTGGCGGGCACCCGCTTCGACTTCCGTGCGGCGCGGAAGGCGGGGTCGGGGTACGACCACAACTACGTGCTCGACAAGGGCGTCACGGAGGCCGCGGAGGAGATCGCCGAGCTGTACGACCCGGCGTCCGGCCGGGCGCTGACGGTGGCGACCACCGAGCCGGGGCTCCAGCTCTACACCGCCGACCAGGTGACCGGCCCGTTCGCCCCCGGGTGCGGTGTCGCCCTGGAGACCCAGCACTTCCCCGACTCCCCCAACCGCCCGGAGTTCCCGAGCACGGTGCTGCGTCCGGGTGAGGTGTACCGGTCCCGGACGGTGTACGGGTTCCGGGTGCGCGACTGACACCCGTCAGCCCTGGTCCGGCGGTCAGGTCACCGGACCAGGGCTGTGTCGACGGTAACGGGCGCGCCGAACCCACGGGCGGGGATCAGTCGTTGCGGGAGGGATCCCGTACCAACCCTTCACAAACGGCGGCGTCCTTCCCGTCCGGCTCGCCGGTGTCGCCCTCCTCGGTCTCCTCGCCCATCAGGTCGCGGGCCATGAGGGTGGCGCCCGCGACCGCGCCGGGCATCAGGAAGACGGCGACCAGCGGGACCAGGAAGGCCAGCCCGAGGGGCGTACCGAAGCCCCAGGCGAGCGGCTTGCGGGCGCGCAGCAGGGCGAGGCGCTCGCGGAGTTCGACGCCGCGCCGCTGGAGGGCGACGGCGGTCAGCTCCTCGGCGAGGAAGAAGCCGGTGACGAGGAAGCCGACGGCGGGGACGGCGGTCTGGCCGACGACGGGCAGGAAGCCGAGGGTGAACAGCAGCACGCCCCAGAGGGCGGCGCGGGCGAGGACGCGCAGGCTGTCCCGGGCGGAGATCCACAGTTCCCGGGCGAGCGGCAGTCCGGACTCGGGCGCGGTGCCGTCCGGGGAGACGTCCCGGTCGACCCGCTCGGAGAGGCTCTCGTAGAACGGCTGCCCGACCAGCAGGGTGACGGCGGTGAAGGTGAGGACGGAGAGCAGCAGGGCGAGGGCGAACAGCACGGCGGTGAGGAGGCCGCGGAAGAGTCCGGCCCAGGGGCTGGACCAGTCGTCGGCGAACGGGGTCGCCCAGGCGACGAGGTCCGCACCCCACAGCGCCAGGGCGGTCAGCGCCGCCGCGTAGAGCACCAGGGTGATCAGTCCGGGCAGCAGCCCGAAGCCGTAGCTCCTGCCGTGCCGGGCCACCCATCGCTGGCCTTTGAGGAGATAGTGGAAGCCCGCCCCGAGATCACGCATGACGCGACTCTACCGAGCCGCTGTCAGGGGCCGCGCGGGTGGTCTAGGCGTCGATCATGCGCTGGAGCAGGTCGCGTAGCGCGAGACGCTGTTCGTCCGTCAGGGCGGCCAGGGGTTCGCGGGCGAAGTCCAGGGACTCGCGCAGTTCCCCGGCGACCCGGCGGCCCTCGGGGGTGGCCGCGGCCAGTTTGACGCGCCGGTCGCCGGGGTCGGGGCGGCGTTCGACGAGGCCGCGGGACTCCAGGCGGTCGACTATGCCGGTGACGTTGGACGGCTCGCACCTGAGCCTGTTGGCGAGCTTGCGCATGGGCAGCGGTTCGAGGCTGAGGAGGCTGAGGAGTTTCGCCTGGGCGCCGGTGAGCGCGTGCGCGGCGGCGGCCTCCTCGTACTCGTCGTGGTAGCGGGCCACGACCGAGCCGATGAGGTCGACGACCTCCAGGGTGAGCGCGTCGGGGCGGCTTCGGGCGGGGGGTGGGGCCATGCTCTTCAGGGTACCTGCTTACTTGACATGCTGAAATGTTCAGGCGCATCTTTGTTTCAGGTACTGAAACAAATGCACCGCAAGCCATCCGGAGAGGCGCGTCTCATGTCCGACACCCCCACACTCCCCGCCGTCAGCCGCGAGTGGCGGCTGCTCAGCCGCCCCGTCGGCTGGCCGAAGCCCGAGGACTTCACCCTGGCCGAGGCGGAGATCCGGCAGCCGGGGCCCGGCGAGGTCCTGGTGCGCAACGCGTACCTCTCCGTCGACCCGTACATGCGCGGCCGGATGAGCGCCGCCAAGTCCTACGTCGCCCCTTACGAGCTGGGCAAGGCCATGCAGGGCGGCGCCGTGGGCGAGGTCGTCGCCTCCCAGGCCGACGGGATCGCGCCCGGCGACCACGTCCTGCACTTCGGCGGCTGGCGCGAGTACGCCACCGTGGAGGCGGAGCACGCCGTCAAGGTCGACCCGGAGGCCGCGCCGCTGTCGACGTACCTCGGCGTGCTCGGCATGACCGGCCTGACCGCGTACGCCGGGCTGCTGCGCACCGCCTCCTTCAAGGAGGGCGACACGGTGTTCGTCTCCGGCGCGGCGGGCGCGGTCGGCAGCCAGGTCGGGCAGCTCGCCAAGCTGAAGGGCGCCTCCCGGGTCATCGGGTCGGCGGGCTCGGCCGAGAAGGTGAAGCTACTGGTCGAGGAGTACGGGTTCGACGCCGCGTTCAACTACAAGGACGGCGCCGTCAGCAAGCAGCTGCGCGCCGCCGCGCCGGACGGGATCGACGTCTACTTCGACAACGTCGGCGGCGACCACCTGGAGGCCGCCATCGGCTCCCTGAACCGGGGTGGCCGGATCGCGGTGTGCGGGATGATCTCCGTCTACAACGACACCGAGCCCGCGCCCGGCCCGCGCAACCTCGCCCGGCTGATCCAGACCCGGGGCCGCATCGAGGGCTTCCTCGTCGGCGACCACTACGACCTCCAGCCGCAGTTCGTCTCCGAGGTGGGCCCCTGGGTGGCCTCCGGGGCGCTGAAGTACCGGGAGACGGTCGTCGAGGGCATCGAGAACACCCTGGAGGCGTTCCTCGGGGTGCTGCGCGGCGACAACACCGGGAAGATGATCGTCAAGCTCTGAAGGGCCTGAGGGCTCCGACGGCCGCCCGGCCTCCCCCGGTCACGTGCACCACCACAGGAACCGGTCGCACGTCCTGGTCGGCTCGGGCTCCGGGTCGTCGGCCGGGGGGTCGGTGGTCGGGGCGGGGTCGTCCGGGGCCGGGCGGGTGCTGGTGGGGGCGGGGGCCGTGGGGCCCGGTCCGGCGGTGGCCGTCTGGGCGTCCCGGGTGGGGGACTCGTCGGCCGACTCCCCGTCGCTCTCCTCGTCCTCGGGCGACGCGGACGCGGACTCCGACGCCGACGCGTCCGGGGAGGCCGAACCGGTGCCGGAGCCGGAGGGTGACGCGGCGTCGGCGTTCGTGGTGCCGGTCGCGGGGGCCTCCTGGTCGGCCGCGGCCTCCGCCGACGTGCCGCCGTCCGGCGAGGGGCCACCGGCCGAGGCCGGGCGCGGGGCGGCGCCCGGGGCGTCCAGGCCCAGCTCCGCCAGGCTCAGTGCGGCGGCGGCCAGCACGAAGCCGGTGCCGATCAGCAGGGCACGGCGTCGCCGTCGGCGGTGGGCGGCGGCTTTGCGGTCGCGGCGGCTCTGACGCCCGCCGGGAGGCGCGACCTCGGCCGCTCCGACCCGTTCGTCCTCGCCGGGGGCGTCCGGCTCGTCGTCGTACTCCGCCACCTCGGGCGGGAGCTGCTCGGCCGGGGCGCCGCACCCCGGGCAGGCGAGGGCGCCGTTCAGGTGCCGTCGGCACGGGTGGCAGTAGTCCATGACGCGGGAAGGCTAAGTTCCGGGCCGGTAGCTTTCCTAGTCGCCACGGTGAAGATTCTGTGCGGAACTCTTCGTTCCGGCGCGGGAGTTGAGGACAGGCCGGGCATCCGACACCTTCACCCCGAAAGCGAGTTTCGAAACCACTTTCGAAAGTGTCGAAACCGTTACGCGTTCGACCCATTGACACGTCCGCCAACCCCTCCTTACTGTCACGCCAGCATTTCGAACGTGTGACGATATTTCGAACAGAGCCAGCCAGAGCCGACGTTCACGAGGGGCAGCAAACCGTGCGCATCACCGGAATCAGCACACACGTCGTCGGGACGCCGTGGCGCAACCTGACGTACGTCCAAGTGCACACCGACGAGGGCGTCTCCGGAGTCGGCGAGACCCGGATGCTCGGGCACACCGACGCCCTCCTCGGCTACCTGAAGGAGGCCGAGACCAACCACATTCTCGGCTCCGACCCGTTCGCCGTGGAAGACCTCGTCCGCCGGATGAAGTACGGCGACTACGGGCGCGCCGGGGAGATCGTGATGTCCGGCATCGCCGTCATCGAGATGGCCTGCTGGGACATCAAGGGCAAGGCCCTCGGCGTACCGGTGTGGCAGCTGCTCGGCGGCAGGGTGACCGACAAGGTCAAGGCGTACGCCAACGGCTGGTACACCACCGAGCGCACCCCCGAGGCGTACCACAAGGCCGCGCAGGGCGTCATGGAGCGCGGGTACCGGGCGCTGAAGATCGACCCCTTCGGCACCGGGCACTTCGAGCTGGACCACCAGCAGACCCTGTACGCCGTCTCCCTGATCGAGGCCGTGCGGGACGCCATCGGGCCCGAGGCCGAGCTGATGCTGGAGATGCACGGCCGGTTCTCCCCCGCGACCGCCGTGCGCCTCGCCCACGAGCTGGCGCCGTTCAAGCCCGCGTGGCTGGAGGAGCCGGTGCCGCCGGAGAACCTCAAGGCGCTGGAGAAGGTCGCCGCGAAGGTGGACATGCCGGTCGCCACCGGTGAGCGCGTCCACGACCGGATCGAGTTCCGCGAGCTGTTCGAGAGCCAGGCCGTGGACATCATCCAGCCCGACGTCGGCCACATCGGCGGCATCTGGGAGACCCGGAAGCTCGCCGCCACCGCCGAGACCCACTACATGCTGGTCGCCCCGCACAACGTGGGCGGCCCGGTGCTCACCGCCGCCTCCCTCCAGGTCGGGTTCACCTCCCCGAACTTCAAGATCCTGGAGCACTTCAACGACTTCGCGGACGCGGAGATCAAGAAGGTCGTCAAGGGCGCGCCGCGGGTGGACCCCGAGGACGGCTGCTTCCACCTGTCCGACGCGCCCGGCCTCGGTGTCGAGCTGGACACCGACGCCGCCGCCGAGTTCCCGCAGCAGCAGGCCCGCTTCGACCTGTGGGCCGAGGGCTGGGAGCAGCGCAAGCCCAAGGGGACCGGCGCGTGAGCGGGGCCGCCGTCGTCGTCGAGGCGCCCGGCGCGCACCGGGTCGTCGCGCACACCCCCCGGCCGCCGGAGGCCGGGGAGGCGCTGGTGCGGGTGCATGCCGTGGGGATCTGCGGCAGCGACCGCGAGGTGTACCAGGGCAACCGGCCCGAGGGGTACGTCCGCTACCCGCTGACGCCGGGCCACGAGTGGTCCGGGACGGTGGAGGCGGTGGGCGCCGGGGTGCCGGGGAGCCTCGTCGGCCGCAAGGTCGTCGGGGAGGGGTTCCGCAACTGCCAGGTGTGCGACCGCTGCCACGCCGGTGAGACGACGCTGTGCACCGACGGCTACGAGGAGACCGGGTTCACCCAGCCGGGCGCGATGGCCGGCACCCTCACCCTCCCCGCGCGGCTGCTGCACGTGCTGCCCGACGGCGCCGACCTGACGGCGGCGGCCCTGCTGGAGCCCGCGGCGTGCATCGCGGCGGCGGCGCTGAAGGCCGGTGCCGTGCCGGGACAGCGGGTGGGCGTGGTCGGCACCGGGACGCTCGGCATGTTCGCCGTGCAGTTCCTGCGCGCCGCCTCCCCGGCCGAGCTGCTGGTCGTCGGCACCCGTCCGGACCGGGAGGCGCTGTCGCGGCGGTTCGGGGCGACGGACTTCCGCACGAAGGACCAGGAGCTGCCGGGCGACCTGGACGTGGTGATCGAGACCGCCGGGTCCGCCGACGCCGCCCGGACCGCCGCCGCCCTGCTGCGGCGCGGGGGGCGGCTGGTGCTGACCGGGATCCCGGCGCCGGGCGCGGACGGGCTCGACCCGACCGACCTCGTCGTACGGCAGCTGGAGGTGCACACCGTCTTCGGGGCGGCGCCGGACGCCTGGGCGCACGCCGTGCGGGTCTTCGGCGCCGGACTGCTCGACCCGGAGCCGCTGGTCACGCACGAGCTGCCGCTCACGGAGTTCTCCGCGGCCATCGAGCTGGTGGGCTCCGGTGACCCGAAGGTCGGCAAGGTGCTGCTGCGCCCCTAGCCGTACGCCGGTGCGGGGGCAACCTGTCGGCTCCCGCGCCGGCGTACCTCCAGGTCCACCCCAGGCCCTTACGAGCCTTCGCGCACCTCGTGCCGCGAACTTCGTCCGCAATATCGAACACGAAGGACAACTTGTGACCGACGCATCCGCCCCGGCGGCCCGCAGGCCCGGTGAGCCGGCGCTCACCACCCTCGGCCTGGGCGCCCCGGCCCTCGACCCCGCCGACGCCTCGCCGCACTCCTTCCCCGGCGGTGGCCGCTGGCGCACCGAGATCCCCTCGTGCGAGGGTCCCGAGGCGCTCGCGGTGGTCCTGAAGGAGTCCTCGCGCCTCGACGTGCCGATCCACCGGATCAGCCAGGGCAGCGGCGTGTGGATGCTCACCGACGCCGAGATCACCGAGATGGTCGAGGCGACCGCTGCCCGGGACATCGAGCTGTGCCTGTTCACCGGGCCGCGCGGCACCTGGGACATCGGCGGCTCCACCCGCACCGACTCGCGCGGCGCGGGCCTGCGGGCCCGGGGCCACGACGCGGTCGCCGGATGCGTCGAGGACGCCGTACGCGCCACCGAGCTGGGGGTGAAGTGCCTGCTGGTGGCCGACGAGGGCGTGCTGTGGACGCTGCACCGGGCGCGCGCCGCCGGGATCATCCCGGCCGACACCACGCTGAAGGTGTCGGCGCTGATCGGGCCGGTCAACCCGGCCGCGTACCAGGTGTACGAGCTGCTCGGCGCCGACTCGGTCAACGTGCCCAGCGACCTGACCCTGGACCACCTGACCGAGATACGCCGGGTCTCCGCCGCCCCGATGGACATGTACATCGAGGCGCCGGACGACCTGGGCGGCTACGTCCGGATGTACGAGGTCGCCGAGCTGATCCGGCGCGGCGCCCCGCTCTACCTGAAGTTCGGCCTCTCCAAGGCCCCCGGGATCTACCCGTACGGCACCCACATGCGGGACCTGACCCTGGACACGGCCCGGGAGCGGGTGCGGCGCGGACGGCTCGCCCTCGACCTGCTCGCCCGGCACGGGGCGGACGGCGACATGGCGCCGCTGGGTTCGCGGCTGCCGGGCCAGCTCAGCAGGTTCGACATCCCGGCATAACTTTCCGGAAACTTCCCTCCACAAAACGCGACACAGCTGCGCACAATCCAACACACCTTCTCGGCCGGACCTGTTCCACGCGCACGGCCGACGCACCGCCCTCCAGCCGCACACACATCAAGGATGATGACCATGCGCAACCGCCGAGTCTCACTCGCCGCCATAGCCACCGCCGCCTCCCTCGCCCTGACCCTGTCCGCCTGCGGCCAGGACAGCGAGGGCGGCAGCGAGGAGAAGAAGGGCAGCTCCGAGGACGCCACCATCGGCATCGCGATGCCGACCAAGTCCTCCGAGCGCTGGATCGCCGACGGCGACAACGTGGTCAAGGACCTGGAGTCCAAGGGCTACAAGACCAAGCTGGTCTTCGGCGAGGACGAGCCCGACCAGCAGGTCTCGCAGATCGAGAACATGATCACGCAGGGTGTGGACGCCCTGATCGTCGCGGCCATCGACAACAAGTCGCTGAACAACGTCCTCCAGCAGGCCGCCGACGCCGACATCCCGGTCATCTCCTACGACCGCCTCATCCTCGGCACCGAGAACGTCGACTACTACGCGTCCTTCGACAACGAGAAGGTCGGCGAGCTCCAGGGCAGTTACATCGTCCAGCAGCTCGGCCTGGAGGACGGCGAGAAGGGTCCGTTCAACATCGAGCTGTTCGCGGGCTCCAACGACGACAACAACACCCGCTACTTCTTCCAGGGCGCCATGAACGTCCTGCAGCCCTACATCGACAAGAAGCAGCTCGTCGTCCGGTCCGGCCAGACCGAGCTGACCCAGGTCACCACCCTGCGCTGGGACGGCGCCACCGCGCAGCGCCGCATGGACGACATCCTCACCAAGTCCTACAAGAGCGAGCGGGTCGACGCGGTCCTCTCGCCGTACGACGGCATCTCCATCGGCATCCTGTCGGCGCTGAAGTCCGACGGCTACGGCACCAAGAGCAAGCCGCTGCCGGTCGTCACCGGCCAGGATGCCGAGGTCGCCTCGGTGAAGTCGATCATCGCGGACGAGCAGTCCATGACGGTCTACAAGGACACCCGCGAGCTGGCCAAGGTCGCCTCCAACATGGTCGACGCGCTGCTCAACGACAAGAAGCCCGAGGTCAACGACACCAAGACCTACGACAACGGCTCGAAGGTCGTCCCGGCGTACCTGCTGGAGCCGGTCGCCGTGAACAAGGAGAACTACCAGGAGGTCGTGGTCGACTCCGGCTACATCAAGGAGGGCGACCTCAAGTAACCGGTCCCGAGTGACTGGTTACGCGTAACCGCCACCCCCTACTGATTGGAAGGCACGACCATGGCGGGACCCGTCCTGGAAATGCGCTCGATCGTCAAGACCTTTCCCGGCGTCAAGGCGCTGTCGGACGTCACGCTGACCGTCCGGCAGGGCGAGGTCCACGCCATCTGCGGGGAGAACGGCGCCGGCAAGTCGACCCTGATGAAGGTCCTCTCCGGCGTCCACCCGCACGGCAGTTACGAAGGGGAGATCCTCTTCGAGGGAGAGACCTGCCGGTTCAGGGACATCCGGGCCAGCGAGCAGCACGGCATCGTCATCATCCACCAGGAACTGGCGCTGGTGCCGTACCTCTCCATCGCGGAGAACATCTTCCTCGGCAACGAGCACGCCTCGCGCGGGTTCATCAACTGGAACCAGACCCTGCGGCACGCCACCGAGCTGCTGCGCAGGGTCGGGCTCGACGACCACCCGGAGACCCGGGTCGCCGACATCGGCGTGGGCAAGCAGCAGCTGGTGGAGATCGCCAAGGCGCTCTCCAAGAAGGTGAAGCTGCTCATCCTCGACGAGCCGACCGCGGCTCTCAACGACGAGGACAGCGGCAAGCTGCTCGACCTGATCCTGGAGCTGAGGAACCAGGGCATGACGTCGATCATCATCAGCCACAAGCTCAACGAGATCCGCAAGGTCGCCGACTCGGTGACCATCCTGCGCGACGGGCAGACCATCGAGACGCTCGACGTGAAGGCCGCGGAGACCACCGAGGACCGGATCATCAGCGGCATGGTCGGCCGCGACCTGGAGCACCGCTTCCCCGAGCGCACCCCGCACCAGCCGGAGGAGGGCGCCGCCCCGGCGCTGGAGATCCGCGACTGGACCGTGCTCCACCCCATCGACCAGCACCGCAAGGTCGTCGACGACGTCTCGCTGCACGTACGGCGCGGCGAGATCGTCGGCATCGCGGGCCTGATGGGCGCCGGGCGCACCGAACTGGCGATGAGCGTCTTCGGCCGCACCTACGGCCGGTACACCGGTGGCACGGTCCTCAAGGACGGCAAGGAGATCCGTACCAGGTCCGTCCCCGAGGCGGTCGGGCACGGCATCGCCTACGTCACCGAGGACCGCAAGCACTTCGGCCTCAACCTCATCGACACCATCAACCGCAACATCTCGCTCAGCGCGCTGGGCAAGGTCGCCAAGCGGGGCGTGGTCGACGAGCACGGGGAGCGGCAGGTCGCCGAGGGCTTCCGCACGTCCATGAACATCAAGGCACCGACCGTCTTCGAGCCGGTGGGCAAGCTGTCCGGTGGCAACCAGCAGAAGGTCGTCCTCAGCAAGTGGATCTTCGCGGGCCCGGACGTGCTGATCCTCGACGAGCCGACGCGCGGTATCGACGTCGGCGCCAAGTACGAGATCTACACGGTCATCGACCAACTGGCGGCCCAGGGCAAGGCGGTCGTCTTCATCTCCTCCGAGCTGCCGGAACTGCTCGGCATGTGCGACCGCATCTACACCATGGCCGCCGGGCGGCTCACCGGTGAGTTCACGCGGGCGGAAGCCTCGCAGGAAACGCTGATGCGTCAGATGACGAAGGACAAAGAGGTAACGCGATGAGCACCGATGTGACCGCCAAGACCCCGGCCCCCGCGCCGCCGGGCAGGAACGGCGGCGCCACCGGCGGTGGGCTGCTGGGCCTGGTCCTGGACGGGATGCGCCGCAACATGCGGCAGTACGGCATGTTGATCGCCCTCGGCCTGATCGTGGCGCTGTTCGCGGTGTGGACCGACGGCGACCTGCTGCTGCCGCGCAACGTCTCCAACCTGGTCCTGCAGAACAGCTACATCCTGATCCTCGCGATCGGCATGATGCTGGTCATCATCGCGGGCCACATCGACCTGTCGGTGGGATCGCTGACGGCGTTCATCGGTGCCGTGGCCGCCGTGTTCATGGTCAGGAACGACATGCCGTGGCCGATCGCCGTGGTGCTGTGCCTGGCCATCGGCGCGGTCGCGGGATCCGTCCAGGGCTTCTTCATCGCCTACGGCGGCATACCCTCGTTCATCGTCACCCTCGCGGGCATGTTGGTCTTCCGCGGCCTCACCGAGATCTTCCTGGAGGGCCAGACCCTCGGCCCGTTCCCCAAGGGCGAGCAGAAGGTCGGCAACGGCTTCCTCCCGGAGGTCGGCCCGGACACCAACTACCACAACCTGACGCTGCTGCTCGGCATCGTGCTGATCGCCGCGGTGGTGTTCCAGGAGGTCCGCGACCGCAAGCGCCAGCAGGAGTTCTCCCTCGACGTCCTGCCGCGCAACCTGTTCCTCCTCAAGCTGGTCGCCATCACCGCGGCGATCCTCACCGTCACCATGCTGCTCGCCAGCTACAAGGGCACCCCGATCGTCCTGCTGGTCCTCGGCGTGCTGGTGGTCGGCTACAGCTACGTGATGCGCAACTCCATCTTCGGCCGCCACATCTACGCCATCGGCGGCAACCTCCCGGCGGCCAAGCTGTCCGGGGTCAAGGACAAGAAGGTCACCTTCTACGTCTTCCTGAACATGGGTATGCTCGCGGCCCTGGCGGGACTGGTCGTCGCCGCCCGCCTGAACGCGGCGTCTCCGAAGGCGGGCCTGAACTACGAACTGGAGGCCATCGCCTCCGCGTTCATCGGCGGCGCGTCCATGAGCGGCGGTGTCGGTACCGTCCTCGGCGCGATCATCGGCGGTCTCGTCCTCGGCGTGCTGAACAACGGCATGAACCTCCTCGGCGTCGGCACCGACTGGCAGCAGGTCATCAAGGGCCTCGCCCTGCTGGCCGCGGTCGGCTTCGACGTCTGGAACAAGCGCAAGGTCGGTTCGTAAGTCGCTCGGGCCCCGCCGGATGGCGGGGCCCCACCTTTTTGGGAGAGCCGCACATGGAACTGAACAGACGCACGGTCATCGCAGGAGCGGCAGCCGCCGGGATCACCGCGGTCGCGACAGGGGGTACGGCACACGCGAAGGGCGGTGGCCGGGCCCCGGTGAAGTCGCTGTTCGGCACCCTCGCCGACGGCACCGAGGTCCACCGCTGGTCGCTGGCGAACGGCGGCACCCGGATGAAGGTCCTCTCCTACGGCGGCATCGTGCAGTCCCTGGAGATCCCGGACCGCCGCGGCCGGTACGCGAACGTCTCCCTCGGCTTCGACACCATCGAGGAGTACGTCGCCTCCAGCCCCTACTTCGGCGCCCTCGTCGGCCGCTACGGCAACCGCATCGGCCAGGGCCGCTTCACCCTCGACGGCACCACGTACCAGCTCTCCGTCAACGACGGCGACAACAGCCTGCACGGCGGCGAGAAGGGCTTCGACAAGCGCGTCTGGGACGTCGAGCCGTTCACCCGCGGCACCGACGTCGGCCTCGTCCTGCGCTACACCAGCGCCGACGGCGAGATGGGCTACCCCGGCACGCTGCGCACCAAGGCGACGTACACCCTCAACCGGCACGGCGACTGGCGCATCGACTACGAGGCGACGACGGACAAGCCCACCGTCTGCAACCTCACCAGCCACGTCTACTACAACCTCGCGGGCGAGGCCAGCGGCACGATCTACGACCACGAGCTGTCGATCGACGCCTCCCGCTACACCCCCGTCGACTCCGGCCTGATCCCCACCGGCGAACTGGCGCGGGTCGCGGGCACCCCCTTCGACTTCCGCCGCGCCAAGCCGGTCGGCCGCGACATCCGCGTGGCCCACGAGCAACTGCTGTACGGCAAGGGCCTGGACCACAACTGGGTCCTGGACAAGGGCAGCACCAGGCGCCCCGCGCACGCCGCCACCCTGCGCGACCCGTCGTCGGGGCGCACGATGCGCATCGCCACCACGGAGCCCGGCCTGCAGTTCTACTCCGGCAACTTCCTCGACGGCAGCCTCGTCGGCAGCGGCGGCACGGTCTACCGGCAGGGCGACGGACTGTGCCTGGAGACCCAGCACTTCCCGGACTCCCCGAACCAGCCCGCGTTCCCGTCGACGGTGCTGCGGCCGGGGCAGACGTACCGGACGACGACGGTGCACTCGTTCGGCGCGTGACCCGTCCGACGTGAGGACGCCCTTCCTCCACGTCGGTTGAACGGCGCCCCACCCGCCTCCGTACTCCTGGGTGGCCCGTGCTCCCCCGCACGGGCCACCCCGAACCGGAGGCTCCCTTGGCTGACAACGTCACCTCGTTGTTCCGCTCCACGGCGGCGCACAGCCCTTCGATGGCGGCGCTGACCCGGGAGAGCGGCGGGGACGGCGCCGGTCCGGTGGACTTCTGCATCCCCTGCAACCCGTACTTCCCCACGTCCGCCATGTTCGACGACATGGCGGGCAGGCTCCGCGACATCCTCACGTACTACCCGAGCGGCGCCGACACCATCACGGCCGAACTGTGCGGCCTGCTCCAGCTCCCGCCGCAGTGCGTGGCGATGGGCAACGGCTCCACGGAGCTGATCACGTGGATCGACCACCTCCTGGTCCGCGAGTCCCTCGCCGTCCCCGTCCCCACCTTCGGCCGCTGGACCGACCAGCCCATGGAGACCGGCAAGCGGGTCGACATGTTCCCGCTCCAGGAGTCCAGCGGCTTCGCCCTCGACCTCGCCCGGTACGCCGAGTTCATCCGGGCCCGCGGCACGCGTGCCGCCGTCCTCTGCAACCCCAACAACCCCGACGGCGGCTTCCTCCACCGCCACGCCGTCGTGCAGTTCATGGACGCGATGGCCGACCTCGACCTGGTCGTGGTCGACGAGTCGTTCCTGGAGTTCGCGGACGCGGAGGCGGAACCGTCCGTCGTGCGGGAGGCGATGCTGCGCCCCAACGTGATCGTGCTGCGCAGTCTGGGCAAGAACTTCGGCCTGCACGGCATCCGCTTCGGCTACCTGGTCGCCAACCCCGCCCTGGCGGGCCGGATCCGCTCGACGCTGCCCAGGTGGAACCTCAACTCCTTCGCCGAGCACGTCGTCTTCATGCTGAAGGACCACGGCACGGAGTACGCCCAGAGCCTCCAGCAGGTCCGCCGCGACCGCCTCGACATGGCGAACCAGCTGGCGGCCCTGCCCGGTCTGACGGTCTACCCCTCCCAGGGCAACTTCCTCTTCGTCCGCCTCCCGGTGGGCGCGGAGGGCACGGTCGTCCGGGACCGGATGCTCACCGAGCACCGCGTCCTGGTCCGCGAGTGCGGCAACAAGATCGGCTCGTCCAGCCGCTTCCTGCGTCTCGTGGTACGCCCCCAGGTGGACGTGCGTCGCCTGGTGTCCGGCCTGGAGCAGGTGCTCTACGGGACCAGGAGGGGAGCCGCCGTGCCCGAGCTGGACACCGGGACCGGCTACAGCTCGGGCACGGCGGCGGTGGACCGGCTGATCGGGGCGACGAACGGGGCGGGGGCGCGGAGGGCGCAGTCGGCGCCCCCGTCGGTACCGCGGGCGGTGCCCCAGCCGGTGCCGAAACCGGCGGTGCCCCAGCCGGTGCCGCAACCGGCTTTGGCACAACCGGCGTTGGCGCAGTCGGTGCCGCAACCGGCGGTGGCGCAGGCGTACCCGCAGCCCTACCCGCACCAGACCGCTCCCGCGCCCGCGCCCGTTCCCCAGACCTACCCGCAAGCGGTGCCGCAGGGGGTCCCCCAGCCCGCCCCCCACCCTGCGGCACCGCGTCCCGCCGCCGCCCAGCAGCCGGTACCGGCCCCCACACCGGTACCGGCTCCGGCGGCGGCGGTGACCTCCCCGACGATGACGCCCGGCGTCCCCGCCCGCGGCGGTCTCACCGCCGCCCAGGTCCGCGGCGCCACCTCCCCCACCGACCTGACGGCGGCCCCGGCCACCGGCTGGCCGGGTCCGGGCGGCTGGCCGAACGCGGCGGGGATGGGGCAGACGGGCTGAGCCCACCACCGCGCTCCAGCCGGGGCCCGTGAACGTTACGCGGCGGGGACGAGGCCGGGCGTCGCGCCGCGCCCCCTCCGTCGTGGGGTCACGCGGGGGTCAGGCACCACTGCTGGCAGGCTGCCGCACCAGGCGGCGCTCGCGGACGGCTGTCCGAGGCTCAGCGCGAGCAGGAGGCCGCCACCAGGATCAGTACGCGACGGGCCATCCGCTGCTCCAGTCCAGGAGGTTGATGCCGAGCTTGGGCGTGCCGTTCGCGGCGCCGTCGTAGTAGTGGTAGACGATCAGGTCGCCGTCGACGTCGGACATGATCGACTGGCCGCCGGGGCCGATGGTGTTGCCGTGCGACTCCAGGACCGGGGTGCCGCCGTTGTTCATCAGGGCGACGCCGTTGCGGTCGTAGTAGGGGCCGGTGACGCGGGTGGCCCGGCCCACCTTGACCTTGTAGGTGGAGCTGGTGCCCGCGCAGCAGGTGTCGTACGAGGCGAAGAGGTAGTAGTAGCTCCCCCGCCTGACGACGAAGGGGGCCTCGACGGCCTTGGTGCCGGTGGGGCGGGAGGCGAGCGAGTAGCGGGTGGTGTGGGAGCCGAGCTGCTTCCCGGTGGACGGGTCGATCTGGATCATCTTGATGCCGGTCCACCAACTGCCGAACGACAGCCACCACCTGCCGTCGACGTCGACGAAGAGGTTGGGGTCGATGGCGTTGTAGTCGCTGGAGGAGGACGACGTGTAGACGATGCCGTAGTCGCTCCAGCTGCCCGGCTGGCCGGTCGTGGAGCCCGCCAGGCCGATGGCCGAGGTGTTCGAGCCGAACGACGAGACCGAGTAGTACATCAGGTACTTGCCGCCGTGGTACGAGATGTCCGGGGCCCACGCCTCCGGTACGGAGGAGTAGCGCGACCACCAGCCGGGGCGGCTGCCGAACGCGTCCCGGCCGGCCGCGAAGGCGATGCGGTCGCTGGACGTCTTGCTGCTGATGCCGCCGCCGGTGGCGTAGAGCAGGTACTGCCCGGAGGACGTGCGGATCATCGACGGGTCGTGGGTGACGACCGAGCCGGTGACGTGGCCGGGGTTCGGGTACGCCGACGCGCTGCTGGGGACCAGCGCGAGGACGACGGCCGCGGGGACGGCGAAGAGCGCGGTGCGCAGTGCTTTCCGCCGGGAGCGGGGGGTGCGCGGTGTGGGGGTGCGGCTCACGGGAACGCTCCTGTTCGTTCGTCATTTCGAACAACGGTCGTTCTGTCGGACGGAACCTAGAATCGAACCCTGTTCGCGTCAATCCTTCGCGCACCCACCCCCACGCGTCTCCCGTCGTCGGCGGTGCGGCGTAGGTCACAGTGGGGCGCCGTCACACTCGGCGGAGACGGCGGGTCGTAGCGGTGTAGCCACGCACAAGGAAGAGGAGACCATCGTGGAAGCCCGTCTCGACCTGTTCGCGAACCCCGTCCTCGCCAAGTTCATGCGGAGCATCAACGCCGCGGGGAGGGCCGTGACCGGCTCGGCCCTCCCCGCCGCGACGCAGGAGTTGGTGAAGATCCGGGCCAGCCAGATCAACGGCTGCGGATTCTGCACCGACATGCACAGTAAGGACGCCGCGCACGCCGGGGAGACCTCGGTGCGGCTGAACCTCATCGCCGCCTGGCGGGAGGCCACCGTCTTCACGGACGCCGAGCGCGCCGCCCTGGAGCTGACCGAGCAGGGCACCCGGATCGCGGACGCGGCCGGCGGGGTCGGCGACGAGGTGTGGGCCAACGCCGCCAAGCACTACGACGAGGAGCAGCTCGCCGCCCTGGTGGCCCTGATCGCGGCCATCAACACGTACAACCGCCTCAACGTCCTGATCCGCCAGCCCGCCGGGAGCTACGAGCCCGGCATGTTCGGCTGAGCCCGGGGCCCCGTGCCGCCGGGGCCGGTGGCCCACGTCGGGTTTCCCCCCTCCGCCGGTTCCGCCGCCCGGCGCAGGACGGGCCCGGGAGGGTGGAGTTCCCGTACCGCCCGCACCGCGTGGTCCGCCCGTGCCGGGATCCTCATGCCGCCATCGTCCGGTGCGCCGGGGGACCGCGGCGCACCGGACGGGCGCGGTATCAGCTCATTCGGATCACGTTCCAGGACAGCGGCTCCAGTACGGCGGTCAGCGCGCCGTCCGTCAGGGCGGTGCCGTCCACCGGGTGCGGGGCCACCCGCTCGGGGTCGTCGAGGGTGTTGCGGGCGTCCGGGTCGGCGTCCGCCAGCGCGCTGTGCTCGACGACCTCCGTCAGGTCCAGGCCGTTCAGCGCGACGCGCAGCGGCAGCGCCTCCGTGCGGCTGCGGTTGACCGCGAAGACGGTGACCGAGCCGTCCTCGGCGCGTACGGCGGTGGCGTGCAGCAGGTCGGTCTCGCCGTACTTCGCCGTCTCGTACGTCGGCGAGTCCACGCGGACGTCGAGCACCTCGCCACGGCCGTACCGCGAGGCCTGCGCGAACGGGAAGAACGTCGTCTGCCGCCACGCCGGGCCGCCCGGCTCCGTCATGATCGGCGCGATGACGTTCACCAGCTGCGCGAGGCAGGCGACGGTGACGCGGTCGGCGTGCCGCAGCAGCGCGATGAGGAGCGAGCCGAAGACGACGGCGTCGGTGACGCTGTAGCTGTCCTCCAGCAGGCGGGGGGCCTCCGGCCAGTCCAGCGGGTGGGTCCGCGAGTCCTCCTGGAAGCGCGTCATGTACCAGACGTTCCACTCGTCGAAGGAGAGGTTGATCTTCTTCTTCGACTTCAGCCGGGCGCCGACGTGGTCGCAGGTCGCGACGACGTTCTCGATGAACGACTCCATGTCCACGGCCGAGGCGAGGAAGGAGTCCACGTCGCCGTCGTGCGGCTCGTAGTAGGCGTGCAGGGAGATGTAGTCGACGAGGTCGTACGTCTCCCGCAGGACGGTCGCCTCCCACTCGGCGAACGTGTCCATCGACTGCCCGGAGCTGCCGCAGGCGACGAGTTCCACGGACGGGTCGATCTGGCGCATCGCCCGGGCCGTCTCGGCGGCGACCCTGCCGTACTCCTCGGCGGTCTTGTGGCCGGTCTGCCAGTCGCCGTCCACCTCGTTGCCCAGGCACCACAGCCTGATGCCGAACGGGTCCTTGTCGCCGTGGGAGCGGCGCAGGTCCGACAGGCGGGTGCCGGACGGGTGGTTGGCGTACTCCTGGAGTTCGATGGCCTCGGCGACGCCGCGTGTGCCGAGGTTGACGGCCATCATGGGCTCCGCCTGCGGGCCGACCTTCCTCAGGAACGCGATGTACTCGGAGAGGCCGAAACGGTTCGTCTCCGTGGTGCGCCAGGCGAGGTCGAGACGGCGGGGGCGGTCCTCGACCGGGCCGACCGAGTCCTCCCACTGGTAGCCCGACACGAAGTTGCCGCCGGGGTAGCGGATGGCCGTCACGCCGAGCTCCCGGACGAGCGCGAGGACGTCCTGGCGCAGGCCCGCCTCGTCGGCGGTGGGGTGCTCCGGTTCGAAGACGCCGGTGTAGACGCAGCGGCCGAGGTGCTCCACGAAGCTGCCGAAGACGCGGGGGTTGACTTCGCCGACGGTGAAGGCGGGGTCGAGGGTGAATCGGGCGGTGCGCATTGTTTCCTTTCGGAGGGGTCCGTTCTTGTCCGCGGGTGCGTGGGGGCTGGTCAGGCGGTTACCCGCGCCGCCCCGGCCGCGCGGGGGCCATCAGGCCGCCCACGGCCGTGAGTAGTTGCCTGCGATTCAGGCCAGGTCGCCCCATTGCCTGCCCTCATTGCTCTCATGGTTCGAGATTTCGAATCCCGCCCGTAACTTCGAACGGGACCGTAAGGTCAAGGCGGGCGGCCGTCAATGGATCGGACAGAACTTCGAGGAACCCGAGCCGACCCGGTCCCTCCCGGACACCGGCCCGCGTACGCTCGTACGGCCGCCGTTCGACGGTCGGCGGTCAGAAGGGGGGCCGATGGAGTTCGCGGGCGCGCTGCCGACGGCCCAGGACCCCGCCGCGTTCCTCAGCGGGTTCTACACCTCGTTCTGGTGGGTGCCCGCCGGTGTGCTGGCCGTGGCCCTGGCGCTCAAACTCCCCACGATCATCCGGCTCTGGGACGACCCGCTGCTGCGCGCGGTCGGCGGTCTGCTGCTGCTCGCCTGCGCGGTGTTCGTCTTCGTCGCGCCCTCGACGATCGCCTGGGTCAACCGCGTCACCGGCGTCCCCAACATCTCCGCGCCCTGGGTGTACTCGCTGCTCACCGCGTACTCCGGGGCCTGCCTGTGGCTGATCACCGCCTGGCGCAACGGACTCTCCGAGCAGTCCGCCACCACCCGCCGCACCCGGCGCCGGGTCCTCTCCGCCTACTCCGGCGTCATCGTCGCGCTGTGGGTGCTGTTCGCCCTCGCCGAGGTGCCCGACGAGCGCCTGCGCGACCTGGACACGTACTACGCCACCACCCCGTTCATGCGCGAGGAGATCCTCCTCTACCTGCTGGCGCACACCACGGCCGCGCTGGTCACCTCGAAACTGATCTGGAACTGGATCCGCGCCGACGGCCTCGACGCCTGGCTGCGCGGCGGACTGAAGTTCCTCGGCCTCGGCTACGCGCTCAACCTCGTCTTCGACGCGGTGAAGCTGACCGCCGTGGTGGCCCGCTGGACGGGCCGCGACCTGGACTGGCTCAACATGAACGTGGCCCCGCCGGTGGCCTGCCTGTCCGCCGTACTGATCGCGGTCGGCTTCATCCTGCCGCACGCCGGGCAGTACCTGCACGGCCGCTGGCGGATCCGGCTCGCCCACCACCGGCTGCGGCCCCTGTACGCGCTGATGTGCCGCGCCACCGGCGACCGCGTCCCCCTCGTGCTGCGCGCCAGCCCCGAACTGCGCCTGACCCGACGCGAGACGTTCATCCGCGACGCGCTGCTGCCGCTCGCCCGGCACGTCGACGGCGACCTGCGCGCCCGCGCCCACGCCGCCGCCCTGGACCTCGGCTTCCCGCCCGGGCAGGCCCGCGCCCTCGCCGCCGCCGTGGCGGTCCTCGACGCCGTCGACGCCGGGCCGCGCGCCCCGGACCACACCGACACCCCCTGGGACGTGGACCTGCTCCGGGAGATCGGCGCGGTCTCCCACGCCCTGCGGCGGCCGGACGACATCCGGGCGGTGCGCACCGGAGCCGCCCGCACCGCGACCACCCGACCACCGCGCACCGAACGACCCGTCACCGAATAGCCCCGTCACCGAATAGCCAGGAAGGTGGCCCGGGCCACACCCGTCTTGGCATAGTGCACAAGTGACCGCGCACAGACCGGCCGAGCAGGGAGAGAAGGGTGCGTACGAGGAAGGAGATGCGTCGCCTCGCTGACGTCCTCATCGACCCCATACGGGTGCCGGTACCGGCCGACCCCGAGGTGCTGTTCGAGGCGCTCGTCGCCTCCGTCAGCGCCTGGCGGGGGCGGGAGGTGACCGTGCACCGGCGGGCGTTCCCGCCCCACACCGCGAGCGGACTCTGGCTGAAGCGGGACACGCACGACGACGTCGTCGTCGACGAGCGGGCCGCCGTATGGCACCAGATCGTCATCTTCTGCCACGAGGTGTGGCACATGAACAGACGCCCCGCCGCCCCCGACCCCGCCCGACCCCATCTGGTCGCCGCCCGCACCGACTTCAGCCTCTCCGAGGAGCAGGAGGCGGACCGCTTCGGCATGTTGATGGGCCGTCGGCTGCGCACCTGGCTGGACGCCTCCTCCGACTGCACGGACGACGACGACGCCCAGGACCTCGCCGGACGCATCGGCGCCGCCCTCAACTACCGCGGGACCCGAAGATGAGCGGCCTGATCAACTACGTCAGCTGTACGGTCCTGTGGCTCGCGGTGCTGCTCAAGGCCCCGGACCTGCTCCGGCACCGCGCCGACCCCTACCTGCGGACCATCTGCGCGGTCCTGGGCCTGGCCGGGCTGTGCTTCTTCCTCGGGGCACCGCCGAGCGTCGGCGCCATCAACGACCTGGGCGGCGTCCCCAACCTGGCCGCGCCGCTCACCTACGCGGCGATCACCGCGTACTGCGCCGCCTCCCAGGTCCTGGTCGTCTACTGGCGCGGCGGCACCCGGGTGCACCGCACCGCACGCCGGTGGATCCTCGCCTACGCCTGCGTACTCGTCGGCATCGCGGTCATGTTCACGCTCGGCGAGGCGCCCGTGGAACGCCGTACCGACCTGGACACCTACTACGCGACCACGCCGTTCATCGCCGAGATGATCGTCCTCTACCTGGTCGCGCACCTCACCGCGGCCGGCGTCACCACCTTCTCCGCGCTGCGCTGGGCCCGCCACGTCGACGGCTGGCTGCGCGTCGGCCTGGCCGTCCTCGGCATCGGGTCGCTGTTCAACTGCGGCTACAGCGTGAGCAAGCTGGTGGCCGTGGCCGCCCGCTGGTCCGGCTACGACTGGTCGGCGCTCGGCACCACCGTCGCCCCCGCCGCCGCGGGCCTCGGCGCCCTGCTCACCGTCACCGGCGTACTGCTCCCACTCGTCGCGCCCCGCGTCGCCGCCTGCTACCGGGCCCGGCGCACGTACGCCCGGCTCGCGCCCCTGGAACGCGCCCTGGACGACCTCCTCACCCGCCACTGCCTGCGCCTGCCCCGCCCCCGCCCGGCGTCGCCGGTCACGCTCCTCATCTGGCGCCAGACCAGCATCCACAACGCGCTGAACCACCTCGACGCCTACCTCGACCGGTCCCTGTACGACCGCACCCTCCAGGCCGCCCTGGACACCACCGGCGACCCGGCCCGGGCACGGGCCGCCGCCTGGGCCACCGCCATCACCACCGCGGCCCGCGCCGACGCCCACCACCCCGCGGCCACGCCCGCCGCCGACCGGCTCCCGGACCAGCTGCCCGACCTCGCCCTCATCGCCGACGCCCTGGCCGCGGCACCCCCCGTCACCCCCGCCGCCCTCCGGGTCCCGAGCGGCACGACCACGACGGGCGGCGCATGAACCAGACCATGAGCTACGTCGTCTACCTGGCCGCCGCCGCCCTCGGCCTCTCCGGCGTCCTGCTGTTCCGCCGCCCCCGCAACCCCCTCGTCCTCTCCACCTCCGTGGCGATCACCCTCGGCGCGCTCGTCTTCCTCTGCTCCGCCCCCCTGACCCTGGCCGCCGTCAACGACCTCACCGGCATCCCCAACTTCGGCGCGCCCCTCACGTACGGCATGATCACCGCGTACAGCTGCGCCCTGCTCATCCTGCTGACCCACTGGCGCGGCGGGTCCCGCGCCCGGGTTCGGCGTCTGGTGCTGCGCAGCGTCGCCGCCTACACCCTGCTCGTGGTCGCGATCATCGTGCTCTTCGCCCACGCCGACGCGGACACCGAACGCCTCCGCGACCTCGACACCTACTACGCGAACACGCCGTACATGCGGGAGATGATCCTGCTCTACCTGCTCGGCCACAGCGCGGCGACCCTCGTCATGGCCGCCGTGTGCGTCCGGTGGGCGCGCGAGGTGACCGGGCTGCTCCGCACCGGCCTGCGACTGATCGTCCTCGGCGCGATGGTCGACGTCACCGGCTTCCAGCTGGCCAAGTACACGGCCGTCGCCGCCCGCTGGACGGGCCACGACCTGGACACCCTGTCCACCAACGTCGCCCCGCCGATGGCCTCCCTCGCCGGGCTGCTCTGCGCGGCCGGTTTCGTCCTCCCCCGGCTGCTGCCCTCCCTCACGGCGCACTGGCGGGGCCTGACGGACTACCGCCGCCTCACCCCCCTCTGGTCCCTGCTCCGCCACGTCTCCACCTCCCCCAAACCCCCCACGTCCTGGTGGGACCTCCCCCCGACCCGGCTGCACTGGCGGGAGGTGTGCATCCACGACGCGCTGCTCGCCCTCGCCCCCTACTTCGACGACCGGATCCGCGCCCACGCCCACGCCGCCGCCCTGCGCGCGGGCGCGTCCCCGCACCAGGCGCGCGTCACGGCCGAGGCGGCGATGGTCACCGACGCCGCCCGCCGGGCCGCCGCCCGCGAGGCGCCCCTGGACCGGCCGAGCGCCCACCGCCTGCACGCCACGGAGGCCTCCGGAACGAGCGACCTGGTCGAACTGTCCCAGGCCCTGCACCACCCCCTTCCGCCCGCCGCACGTCGTGAGGACACGGCACGGACCACACCGGAACCAGAGGAGCCCCATGTCGCGTAGAGCTGTCGTCATCGGCGCGGGCCTGGGCGGCCTGCTGGCCGCGGCGGCCCTGTCCAGGGCCGTGGACGAGGTGACCGTACTGGACCGCGACGCGTTGCCGGAGGGTCCCGAGCACCGCAGGGGCGTCCCCCAGGGCCGCCACGCCCACCTCCTCATGGCCGGTGGCCTGACCGCCATCGAGTCCCTGCTCCCGGAGGCGGACGTCCGCAAGCGTCTCCTCGCCGCCGGGGCGCACGAGGTCTCCCTCAGCTCGGGCGTGCTCTCCCTCACCGCCGAGGGCTGGCTGCACCGCTGGCGCCGCCCCGGCCCCCACCTGCTGACGTGCAGCAGGGCGCTGCTGGAATGGGCGGTACGGGACCTGGTGACGACGCACACCAAGACAGTGATCCGACAGGGCACCGTGACCGGCCTGCTCGGCAGCGCGGACCGGGTCCGCGGCGTACGGCTGGACGACGCCACGGACCTCCCGGCGGACCTCGTCGTCGACGCCAGCGGACGCGGCTCGCGTGCCCTGACCTGGCTGGACGCCCTGGGCATCCCCCCCGTCACCACCCGAACCGTCGACTCGGGACTCGTCAACGCGACCCGCGTCTACCGCGTCCCGCGAGGAGCGGAACGTTTCCCCCTGACGGTCGTCCACGCCAACCCCCACCTCTCCCGCCCCGGCCGCAGCGGCATGGTCCTGCCCATCGAGGGCGACCGCTGGATGGTGAGCCTCGCGGGCACCCGGGGCGCGGAACCCCCCTCCGACCCCGCCGCGTTCCTCCAGTACACCCTCGACCTGCCCGACCCCATCGTCGGACGACTGATCTCCGGCGCGGAGCCCCTCACCGACGTGCACGTCAGCCACTCCACCAGCAACGTCCGCCGCTACTTCGAGAAGGCCCCGCGCTGGCCCGAGGGCCTCGTCGTCCTCGGCGACGCGGTGGCGACCTTCAACCCCGCCTACGGCCAGGGCATGTCCGTCGCCGCCCTCGGCGCCCGGGTCCTCGCGGACGAGGTACGGCACTCCGCCGCCGACGCGCCCGGGCTCGCCCGGCGGGTCCAGCGGGGGGTGGCCCGGTCGGTGGAGACGGCGTGGTCCAGCGCGGTGAGCCAGGACGTGCTGTATCCCGACGTACGGGGCGGCAGCCCCCGCCCGACGGACCGCCTCGTCACGGCGTACTCCCGCCGCCTGATGCGCGCCGCGGCGGGCTCCTACAAGGCGGCGTCGGTGCTCTGGGACGTCACGAGTATGCGCGGCGGCCCCACCCGCGCCCTCCACCCGGACGCCCTCCTCGCCACCCTCACGGGGCCGCTGGTACGCCCGGCGACGGAGGCTCCGCTGACGCCGGATGAGCGGAGGGTACTGGCGCTGCTTGACCGCACGGGGGCTGTGGCTGGGTAGGCGGTGTCCCCCGGCACTGGTGGGCGCCGGGACTCAAACGGTGGGACCCCCATCGCCCCAGCGGCACGACTGCCCGCAGCTGGGGCGGCAGACGACGACCCGCAGCGAGGGCGGATCTGGGCGACGACCCGCAGCGAGGACGGATCTGGGCGACGACCCGCAGCGAGGACGGATGTGGGCGACGGCCCGCAGTCGCCGTACGACGGAAGGGGACGGGTCGGGGGGTGTCCGCCCGCAGTGGTTCGCGCGGAAAACCCCGCACACCCCGCACCCCACAGCCCGCGCGGTTCCGAGGACGGACACCCCCCGGCGCGGCCCCCCCCCCCCCCCCCGCCGGCCCCCCGACCCCCCCCCCCCCCCCCACAACCCCCGGG